>SECN01000861.1 GCA_004173515.1 Myxococcaceae bacterium
CACCTGGCCCTCTTCCCGCCGCATGCGCAGTGGGTGTGCCGCTACGACGAGCCGCTGGTGAACGCGCTGGCGTATCAGGCGTACCGGCTGAAGCTCACCTTCAACAGCGGCTACGCGTCACGCACGCCGCAGGCGCTGGAGGCCGAGTGCCACGCGCGGCTGCCCCGCGACGGCCTGGACGCGAGCACCGCGTACGTGGTGCTGCCCGAACACCTGCGGCCGTTCCTGGACGCGGGCGCGAGGTGCGGGAGGGTGGAGGGCCTCGCCGTGTGCGTGGTGGCCGGCAACACGGACGCCTTCGCGCAGGGGCTCGCACGTCAGCCCCTCCGCTGACGCGAAGCCGCACTGAAAATCCTTTCAGTCACCGCTCCGCGCGGGATATTACCTTTCAGGTAGCCCGAAGGGATTCGGGCCCGCCTTGAAGGGAGCGAACGATGCCCGCGGTGACGAAGCACGAGTCCGGGACGGTGTGCTGGGTGGACCTGATGGCCTGGGACCTGGAGAAGGCCAAGACCTTCTATGGGGAGCTGTTCGGCTGGACGTTCGAGACGGGCCCGCAGGAGACGAACCACTACACGATGGCCCGGTCCCAGGGCCGCGAGGTGGCGGCGCTGATGCCCCGCGCGAAGGACGCTCCGTTCCCGCCGGTGTGGAACTTCTACTTCAGCGTGGAGAGCGTGGACCGCGCGCTGGCCCGCGTGAAGGAGCTGGGTGGCCGGGAGCTGCTGCCCCCCATGGACGTCATGGACTCCGGGCGCATGGCCTTCTGTCAGGACTCCACCGGGGTGCCGTTCGGGCTCTGGCAGCCGAACCAGTTCCAGGGGGCCGGGGTGATCAACGAGCCCGGCTCCATGGCGTGGCACGAGGTGAACACGCGGGAGGGAGAGAAGGCGCTCGACTTCTACAAGGGCCTCTTCGGCTTCACGGCGGAGAAGATGCCGACCGACGAGATGGACTACTGGGTCATGAGGAAGGACGGGAAGGAGGTGGGCGGCCTGATGAAGATGGGCGCGAGCACCCCGGCCGACCTTCCGCCCCACGGCACGACCACCTTCTCCGTGGCGGACACCGACGCCGCCGCGGCGACCGTCACCCGGCTGGGCGGCAAGGTGCTCATCCCGCCGTTCGACTCGCCCTACGGCCGCATCAGCGTCGTGGCCGACCCCGGCGGCGCGAGCTTCGGCATCATCAAGCTG
>SECN01000862.1 GCA_004173515.1 Myxococcaceae bacterium
TTGGATTCCCCCGGCGTGGAGCACGATGATGCAGGCTCATATCATTGCCTGCCCGAACGCACAGGAGCCTGACGCGTGAAGCGCTACTTCGGATTCATTGTTCTCATCGCCTTGGTGATCCTCGCCGCGGTGACGAGCTACCGCACTTCCGCCGCACGGACGAAGGAGGCGGAGCGGGAGGCCGACTTCCGCCGCGTCCAGACCGTCTACCTGGAGCGCGTGGGCTGGATGCGCACCAACCCGGATGAGGCCTCGTACCGGGACGAGCTGAAGCCCTTCTTCAAGACGTACTTCGAGGACGTCGACGCGCACCTGGCGCGCTTCGAGGGCAACACGAAGTTCGACAGCTACCTCCAGGAACTGGAGAAGCGGGAGTCGTCCGCGGGGGAGAAGAAGGACGCGCGCGGGGGTGATCGCAAGGCGTTCTACGAGTACGCGCGCAAGCAGTTCGACAGCCTGCGCGAAGGCCGCTACCGCCCGGTGTGGACGGCCAGCGACAAGGGCATGCGCCTGGACATGGTGAGCTCCGACGTCGTGATGGTGATGGGCAAGCCGCAGGTGCGCCTGCAGATGGCGCTCTGGGGCGCGCAGCGCGTGGAGAAGGAGGAGGGCAAGGTGAAGAAGATGGTCACCAGCGCTTCGTTCGACACCGTGTGGAAGCTCACCGACGCGAAGGGCAAGCTGCTGGGGGAGATGCGCGGCGCGGATCCGTCGATGAAGATCGACTACCCGGAGCGCCTCATCGCCGAGTTCCCCCCGCAGATGGTGCTGGGCCACTACGACCTGGACCTCATGCCCGCGGACGTGGCGAAGCTGGAGATGACCATCAACGTCGCGTCGCACGCGGCGTCCGGTGGCAACGCCAACGCCACCTACGTGTGGAAGCTGGACGTGCCGTCCGAGTGGAAGCTGGGCGCCAATGAGACGTGGGAAGGCGCCACGCAGGAGGAGCGGCCGGAGGAGGAGATCGACCCGGCCAAGGCCTCCGCCAAGAAGGGCGAGTAGCCCTTCGTCGTCCGGTGTCGGGCGAGGCGCCCCTCATCGCCCGGTGTCGAGCCCTTCGCCGTCGTCACCCGACGACGGCGAAGTGGGACCCCAGCCGGTACGCGGACAGCGTGCCGGCGTCGTCCAGGAAGTACAGGTTGAGGCGCACGTCGGCCTGGAGCGCGACCAGCCCCACCCCCGCGCGCACC
>SECN01000431.1 GCA_004173515.1 Myxococcaceae bacterium
TCTCGTCGTTCCAGCCCTTGAACTCGAACTGTTCGAAGGCGCCGAACTTGAGGCCCGCGAGCGCGTCCTTGTTCATCTGCGTGAGCTGCCGCGCGCCGGTGCCGTCCGCCTTCGCCGCGTACAGGTCCGCGGGCGAATCCAGGTCATCCATGGCGTAGACAATCTGGCCGTCCGCCGCGGGCTGGGCGCCCTCCGCGTTGCCCGCCTGCGTGAGGCGGCGCGGCTTGCCGGTGGCCACATCCAGCGCGTACACGGGGTTCTGCCCCACGTCGCCGGTGGTGGTGTAGAGCGTGGCGCCGTCCGCGCTCCACGCAAGCGAGCTGGCGGAAGAATCCCAGTCCTGGGTGAGCACGCGCTCCTGGCCGCCCGGCCACTGCCGCAGGATGACGCGGAAGCGGTCCGCCTCGTAGCCGGGGCGTGACATGGCCGCGTACGCGAGCGTCTTGCCGTCCGGGCTGAACACGGGGCTCGTGTCGGTGGCGCGGTTCTTCTCCGTGAGCTTGCGCGGCTTCGTCTTGCCGTCGATGGGCGACAGGAACAGGTCCAGGTCGGTGGACCACGCCTCGGTGCGGCCCGCGTCGCGCGCGGCGAAGACCAGGCCCTTGCCGTCCGGCGTGAAGGTGAACTCCTCCGCGCCGCCGAAGGGCTTGCTGGGCGCGTCCGCGTCCATGCCCTTCATCACGTCCACGGGCGTGCCGCCGGCCACGGGCACGACGAACAGGTGCGAGCGCGTGCCGTCCTTCCACGTGTCCCAGTGGCGGAAGAAGAGCTGATCATACGCGCGGCCGGTGTTCTTCTTCTTCTGCGCGGACTCGGCGCGCTGGGTGTTGCACTCCAGCGTGGCGCAGTCGGGGTGCACCTCCAGCGCCACGGCGAGCTGCTGGCCGTCGCGGGACAGCGCGAAGCTGTTCACGTCCAGCGGCAGCTTCGTGACGGGCAGCGGCTCACCGCCGTCCACGGGCAGGCGCCACACCTGGGAGGAGCCGCCGCGCGAGGACAGGAAGAAGAGGCTCTTGCCGTCCGGGGCCCACACGGGCTCGCCGTCGTTGTCCGGGTGCGCGGTGAGCTGGCGCAGGTTCGTGCCGTCCAGGTTGACGAGCCACAGGTCGGTGCGACCGCGGTTCGCCTCCAGGTCGGTGGAGCGCAGGACGAAGGCAATCTGACGGCCGTCGGGGGACACGCGCGGGGCGCTGAGCCGGCGCAGCGTGACCAGGTCCTGCTGATTGAACGGCCGGGGGGCGGGCGTCGGAGCGGCGCCGAGGGCCAGGGCCGCGAGGAGCGACAAGGGCACGGAGGTTCCTCCAGGGAAAGGGGAAGCGGACCGTGCCTCCAGCGGGGGGCGCTGTCCACCCAGGAAGGGTGGGATTTGACGGAGGGAGTGTCCGGGTGGCTGGCGCAGCGCGGCGATGTTAGGGGAGGGCCATGCCCACGCCCGTCGTCATCCATGTCTGGTCCGACTTCGTCTGTCCCTGGTGCTACGTCGGCCTCGCCGAGGTCGAGAAGCTCAAGCAGCACTACGACATCCAGGTGGAGTGGCACCCCTACTTCCTGCGGCCGGAGACGCCGCCGGAGGGGGGCGCACGAGGCGACGGAGTACGCGAAGTCGGAGGGAAAGCTGGCCGCGTTCCATGCGGCGGTGCTGCGCCGGTACTGGAGCGAGGGACAGGACCTCTGGCAGTGGGACACGCTGCGCGGCGCGGGCGTGGAGGCGGGGTTGGATCCGGACGCGTTGCAGCGCGCGGTGGAAGAGGGCCGCTACCGGGAGGTGGTGGAGTCCGCGGTGCGCGAGGCCCAGGAGATGGGCATCCGCGCGGTGCCCACGTTCATCCTGGGGGAGAAGCTGGCCATCCAGGGCGCGCAGGAGTACCCGGCGTTCCAGCGGGCCATGGAACAGTTGGGCGCGAAGCCGAAGACGCCCCAGGGCTGACGGGCGCTACAGGCCCTTCACCAGGATGAGCAGCCGCGCGAAGGTCTCCGGGCCTTCGCCGGCCAGGCCCTGGGCGAAGTCGAGGAACTGGGGCGCCTGTTCGACGTGCTTGGCGACGAGCTGGAAGGACTCGACGGCGGCGGCGTCCAGGGTGGCGACCGGGGCGTCGGGCGTGCCCAGCAGCGCGACCACGGCGGGGTGCCCGAGCAGGACGTAGCGCACCACGGAGGCGCGCAGCACGAGGAGGAACACGGCGTTCAGGAGGCTTGCCGCCTCGGTGAACGGGTGGCGCAGGACGTGGTTGAGCGCGTGGTGCTGGAAGTACTGGTGCACGCGCTCCCCGTGCAGGGCGGTGAGGGCTTCGCGCCGGGTGACGTGGAGTCGCCACGCATCGTCCGGGGTCGTGTCCGCGCCGCCGTAGGACTCGCGCACGCCGCGCACGAGGGACAGGTAGCGCTGGCTGCCGACGTGGGCCTCGCGCGAGCGGAGCACGGCGGCGCAGATGCCGGCCCACGGGCCTCCGGGCAGCTCCAGCGCTTCGAGCTGTTCGCGCAGCGTGTGCAGCGTGTCCGGGGCGTCGTACGTGCGCAGGAGGTTCGCGAGCCGGGCTTCGGCGTCTGACTCCGCGGGGGCATCCGTGAACGCCGTCGTGCCCGGGAAGAAGAAGTCGCCCAGCTCCAACGCCATGCGCCCCAGCGCATACAGGCGCGCGGCGAAGGGCACGTCGCGCCGCGCGAGCAGCCGCAGCATTGCTTCGCGCACGACGTCCGCGTGCGCCGTCCACGCGTCGTCGCCGGAGGCCACCTGGCGCGCCATCTGGGGACGCAGGGCCTGGGCTTCGGGCACGGGCTCGCGCACCAGCGCGTCGTCCGCGAGCAGGCACAGGCGCGCCGTCTCCGGACACGCGAGCGACCCGGCCATCTCCACCTGCGCGCCCCAGCGCGTCAGCACGCGCGGAAACACGGAGCATCCATCCGGCAGCACCACTTCGCCGTACCGGCTCTGGAGCGAGCACAGCTTCGTCTCATCCAGGAAGGCGCAGTGTCCGTCCGCGCGCTTGCCCAGGATGCCCGCCTGCTGGCCCGTGGCGCCGTCCGGGTTGGGCGTGATGAGCGCCGCGACCCGCGCCTCGTCCGGACCGCCCGCGACCTTCTGGCGCAGCAGGCTCCAGCGGGACTCGCTGATGGGCACCGTCAGCCCCGCGCAGCAGGTGTCCTCGCACGCCTCCGCGATGCAACGAAAGCGGGCCATGTAGCGAGGGGCGGAGGCGGTCATGGCCGGCAGTCTACTTGCGGCCCAGGGCCTTCTTCACGAACCCCCAGAAGCGGCCCGCGCGGTCCTTGAGGTCGGCGCCCCGGCGCTCCTCCGCGGCGTTGACCGCTTCCTTGCTCACCTGGAGCTGCTTCTGGAGCTCCTCCGGCGAGTAGCGCGTGGCGAGCGTCGCCTTCACTTCCTTGCGCGACGAGTACTCGCGCGCCTCCACGTGCAGCACGCATTCCGAGTCCAGCTTGAGCGTGACGGCCACGCGCACGGAGCCCTTGGGGCCCTTCGGCAGCCCCTCCACGCGCACGGTGCCCAGGTACTCGTTGGCGGAGATGTGGTTGTCCTCGCCCTGGAAGATGGACAGCTCCATCCGCTCTTCGTTGTCCTGGGACGTGCTGATGGCGAACGAGCGCTGCGAGGGCAGCGGGCTGTTGCGCTCGATGACGCGCTTGAAGCCGCCGCCGGGCATGGCCACGCCGATGGTCATGGGCAGCACGTCGATGAGCACCACGCTGCTCACCTTGTCCACCGAGCCGGAGTACAGCGCCGCTCCCAGCGCCACCGCTTCGTCCGCGTTGACGCTCGCCTGGGCGTTCTTGCCGAAGAGGCCCTTCAACTTCTCGCGCACCAGCGGCATGCGGCTCATGCCGCCCACGAGGATGATGTCGTCCACGTCGGACGCGCGCAGCTTCGAGTCCAGGAGCACGTCGCGCACCACGTCGATGGTGCGGTTGAGCAGCGGGTCGCAGATCTTCTCCAGGTCCTGCCGCGACATCATCACGCGCAGGTCCCGGGGCTTGCCCGAGTCGTCCATCATCAACATGGGGATGTGGACCTCGAACGTGCTGCGCTCGGACAGGCCCATCTTGGCGCGCTCGGCGGCGTCGCCTACGCGCGACAGGGCGATGCCGTCCCCGCTGAACGCGATGCCTTCCTTCTCCTGGAAGCGCTCCAGCAGGAAGTCGACGATGAGGTTGTCGAAGTCGATACCGCCCAGGAAGATGTCGCCGCCGGTGCCCAGCACCTCGAAGACGTTCTTCTCGATGCGCAGGATGGTCGCGTCGAAGGTGCCGCCGCCCAGGTCGTAGACGAGCACCTTCTTGTTGAGCTCGCGGTTGAGGCCGTACGCGAGCGCGGCGGACGTGGGCTCGTTGAGGATGCGCTCCACCTTGAGGCCCGCCATGTTGCCGGCCTTGCGGACCGCTTCACGCTGGGGCTCGGAGTAGTAGGCCGGCACCGTCACCACCGCGCGCTCCACCTTCTGGTTGAGGTGGGTTTCGGCCATCTCCTTGCACTCGCGAAGGATGATGCCCTGCACCTCTTCCAGCGACAGCACGTCGTTGCCCAGGCGCACGGCGGCGCGGCCCGCGGCGTCGGGGGTGATCTCGTAGTGGAAGCGCTCGCGAACCTGCTTCACCACGGCGCTGTCATAGGGACGGCCCACGAGGCGCTTGGCGCCGTAGATGGTGTGCGTGGGCCGCAGCACGAGCTGGTTCTTCGCGCGGTGGCTGACGAGCAGCTTGTTCTGCGCGTTCAGAGAGATGACGGAGGGGATGGTGTTGTAGCCCTCACGCGAGCGCAGGACGATGGGCCGACCGTTGGACAGCAGCGCGACACAGGAGTTGGTGGTGCCCAGGTCGATGCCGATGACCGGGCCCGTGCCGGCCAGCGTCGCCGGCGGCGTGAGGTAGATGGGGCGCACCTGGCCGTTGGCGTCCAGGGCCGGCGGAGGCGCGGGAGCGGTGGGCACGGCGGCGGGCGCCAGCATCGCGGGGGCGCTCGGAGCGACAGGGGCCGGAGGGGCCTGACGCACCGAGGGCGGCAGCACTTCGGGACGTGCCTGCGGCGGCGGAGGCGGGGCGACGGGTCGCGCGGGAGGACGGCCGACCGAGGACGTGGGCTCGCGCGCCAGCTCCAGCGGGGCTTCGTCCATGGAGAAGTCGAAGTCGAATTCGGCGCTGCCTCCGGAGCTCTTCGCGGGCGCCGGTGGAATCAGCGGCTGGATGGACGGCGCGATGGAGCGGCCCGTCGCGGAGGCGGGCTCACGCGACAGATCCGGCGCGACCGGGCGACCGGCGGCGGATCCGGGCTCGCGTCCCAGTCCCGGCGCGGCGGGACGGCCTGCGACGGACGCGGGTTCGCGCGACAGACCCGGAGCCGCGCGTCCTGCGACGGACGTGGGCTCGCGTCCCATCTCCGGAGCACGACCCGCGACGGAGCCGGGCTCGCGTCCCAGTCCTGGCGCGGCGGTGCGACCGGCGACGGACGTGGGTTCACGCGACAGTCCTGGAGCCGCGCGTCCTGCGACGGACGTGGGCTCGCGTCCCATCTCCGGTGCACCCGGACGACCCGCGACGGAGCCGGGCTCACGTCCCAGTCCAGGCGCGGCGGTGCGCCCGGCCGAGGACGCAGGCTCGCGCCCCAGTCCCGGTGCCGCGGGACGTCCACCGAAGGACCCGGGTTCAAGAGACATCTCCGGAGCCACCGGACGTCCAGCGGCCGAGCCGGGCTCACGCCCCAGTCCCGGTGCGGCAGGACGCCCCGTCGCGGACACGGGCTCACGCCCCAGTCCTGGAGCACCAGGACGGCCGGTCGAAGAGACGGGCTCACGCCCCAGCCCCGGCGCACCAGCACGACCCGTCGAGGACACAGGCTCACGTGACAAACCGGGAGCGCCAGGACGGCCCGTCGAAGACACGGGCTCGCGCCCCAGCCCCGGCGCACCGGGACGGCCCGCGACGGATCCGGGCTCTCGCCCCAGTCCCGGCGCCGCGCGACCGGGCGAGGACGCGGGCTCGCGCGACAACGGATTGGGCCGGTGACGTCCGGGCGAGGACGCAGGCTCGCGCGCCAACTCCAGCGGGCCGTCGTCCATGGACATGTCCAGCTCGAACTCGGTGCTGCCGCCGGAGGTCTGGAGCGGAGCTACGGGCGGCGGCGCGGGCCGCACGGACGGCGGCGGCGCCACGGGCTGGGCTGGCGCGACACGCGGCGGCGGCGCGGCGGGCTCGAAGGCATCGGACATGTCCAGCTCGAACCCACCGGCATCACCGGAGGCCGGGGACGAGCCGTCGTCCTCCAGCGAGAAACCCATGTCGATGGGCGCCTCATCGAGCGGCTCGCCCATCGCGATGGGCGCATCCCCCATCGGCACCTCGAACTCGAAATCGAGCCCGGGCAAGGGCTCATCACCGTACGCCAGCACGCCCTGCACGGTGGGCGGAGGCGTGCCCGCGATGAGCTCATCCAGCGGAATGTCCACGTCGTTGGACGTGTCCGCCAACGGTAGGCTGTCCTCGTCGGAGCCTCCGAGCGAGAGCGGCTCGTCCAGAGACCCGAAGTTGAACGGCTCATCCTCCGCGGGCGGAGCGCTCGCGGGCGCCTCGATGTCGTCGAACAACGAATCGAGCGCGACCCCACCCGGGGCCTGCGGCGCGGGGCGCGACGGCGCGGCGGCAGGAGGCACGATCGCTGCGGGACGCTGAGGCGGCGCGGCGACAGGACGCGGCGGTGCGGCCACGGGCGCGACGAGGGGCGCGATGGACGGCAGCGCCGCCACGGCAGGAGCCACCGGGGCAGCCCCCACCGGCTTGCGCTGGAGCATCAGCTCCACGAGCGCGCGGCTCGGCGTGTCCAGCTCCAGGAACTGCAACCCCATGCCCGGAGGACCGGCGGGGTCGTTCACCTCGCGCACCCAGCGCACCGTGGCGCTGCCCTGGAGCACGCGCACACCGTTGGCGATCTGCACCTCGAAACGCACGGGCGTGCCCACCGGCTGCGGCGTGCGCGAGCGGATGAACATGCCGCCCGGACTGAGGTTGGTGGCGAACTCCTCGGTGAAGCTCCCCACGGACTCATGCTTGAGCTTCACCAACAGACCGACCGACTTGCGGTCCGTGGTACGCCGACCTTGATCCATGGGTCCGGGAGTCCCCCGATGCAAGCGGTTCCCCAGTTCGCTCCGGTTCCCCTGCATGCGCGGTGGTTGGTGGACCGGCGGCACGACCTGCTCTCCACGGTGGGAGGCCTGGGCGCGAGCCTGGCGCTGATGGCGCTGCACGTGTTCGGAGGCGTGAGCGGGCCGCCGCTGTGGTGGGCGTGGGTGCTGCTGTTGGACGGGCCGCACCTGTTCGCGACGGTGTCGCGCACGTACCTGGACACGCGCGAGCGGAAGGCACGGGCACGGCTCCTGTGGGGCAGCCTGGGTTGGTTCGCGGCGGGGCCGGCGGTGTTCGGAATCTCGGTGGCGCTGGGGCAGCGCTGGCCGTTCGCGGTGTTCGTGACGCTGGCGGCGCTCTGGGCCTACTGGCACGTGGTGCGGCAGCACTACGGCATCATGGTGCTCTACCAGCGCAAGGCGGGTGAGAAGGACGCGTGGGACCGGCGGCTGGACAGCCTGACGTTGTACGTCGGGTTGCTGGCGCCGTTCGTGGCGTTCGCGCTGACGCATCCGGGAGCGCGGCGGCGGTTGGGCCTGCTGGCGGAGCCCACCTGGGAGGCCGCGGCGGCGCACGCGTGCTTCGCGATGGTGCTCACGGTGGTGGGGGTGCTCGCGGCGAGGCAGGTGTGGCGCTGGCGCACGGGGCGAGGGGTGAACGGGCCGAAGCTGCTGATGCTGGGCGCGGCGCTGGGGCTGACGTCGCTGGTGTTCTGGCCGTCGGTGTCACGCCGGATGGACTTCCTGATGTTCACCGTGGCGGTGACGGCGTTCCACAACGTGCAGTACCACGGCATCGTCTGGTTCTTTCACCGCAACCGCTACCACGCGGACGGAGTGGACCGCGCGGCGTTCGGCTGGGCGCCGAGGGTGAGCCAGCGGTTCATCCTCTACGCGCTGTGCGGGCTCGCGTTCACGGTGGCGTACCGGGCGCTGGGCTGCGGCATGGGCGTGCACCCGGGCTGCGGCGCGTTCGACACGAAGGTGGCGCTGGGAGGTTCGGGGCTCACGCTGCGCGACTTCATGGAGGGGTTCATCTGGGGCTTCGCGCTGCACCACTACTTCCTGGATCAGTACATCTGGCGCGTGCGCAGGGACGCGGGGCTGAACCAGGACCTCAAGCTGGGCACGGCGACGACCTGACACCCGGGCCGCATGGTGTGTCGGACCTGTCCATATTATCTGTACAACATGGCCAGCAAACATCGACGCCGCACGCGGCCACGCCCCGCGACCGCAAGGCAGACCTCTCCCCACAAGCGGGCCTCGCCCCCCGCCGTTCCGGTGGAGGAAACAGAGTCGATGCCGCCCATCCAGCGCATCCCGCTCAGCGAGGCGCGCAGTCAGCTCAGCGCGCTCGTACAGCGAGCCGCCTCCCAGCGGCACCTGACCGCCATCACCGTGCACGATGAGTTGAAGGCGTACCTCATCGCGCCCGCGCGGCTGGAGGCCCTGCTGAAGGCGGAGCGACAGGCGCGCCCCTCGCGAAAGCGGAAGTCGAAGCTGCGCGGCTCGCTGCGCATCGTGGGCGACCTGGACGCGCCGGGTGAGAGTCCCAGCGAGCTGCTCCAACGCTCGGCACTGGCTTCGGCGGAGGTGTTGGATCTTGAGTGAGGGCTACGTGCTCGACACGAACGCCCTGCTCTTCTACGCGGGCGACCAGCTCCAGAAACTCGGGCCGAAGGCGAAGCGCGCGTTCACGGCCTTCGAGCAGGGGCGGGGATACCTCGTGGTGCCCGCGCCCGTCGTCCTGGAGACGTGGCTGCTCGCGCAGGGCGGCAGGCTGCGATTCCCCACCACGCTGGATGCATGGTGGGCGGACATCGCCCGTCCGGAGCTGGTCCACGAGCCCATGAGCGAAGCGGATGTCCGGGAGGCGGCCCGGCTCGGCTGGGAGCACCGGGACCACTTCGACCGGCTCATCGTGGCGACGGCCCGCAGGCTGGCGCTCCCGCTGCTCACGCGCGACAGCGCCATCACCGACTGGGCCCAAAGCACCGGAGGCATCGAGGTCGCGTGGTGACGCGGTCCCGATGCCCCTCGGATTCAACGCCGTCTGAAGCGCGGAACCGCCGTCACTTCACGGCGTCACGAGCCGCAGGAACGCATCCTGGTTCCACGCGGCGCCCGCGCCATCGCGCTGCCAGCCCGACACGACCAGCCCCGCGTCCGGCAGCGCGACCAGCGTCGTCGTCGCCAGCGAGCACGTCCCGCTGGTGCAGGTCTCCGGCGCCAGCGTGTTCGTCCCCAGCAGCGCCCCGTCCGCCGCGTAGCGCGTCAGCGTGTTTCCGCACGCCACCGCCACCGGCCCCGTGGACTCCACCGCGGCCACCGTGCCCACTGACGTCGAACCGCACGTGGGCTGCTTCGCCCACTGCTCCTGCCCGTCCGCCGTCGCGGTGAGCACGAACGGCCCGCCCTCATCCAGCGTCGTCCCGTTCCACACCACCAGGCCCACCGCCTCGCCCGCCACCGCCACCGTGCCATCCGAGCCCACCGACACGGACCCCACGCGGCCGTTCACCCCCGGCACCTCGCGGCCCCACGCCAGCGCCCCGTTCGCGTCGAACGCGAGCACCACGAAGCCGCCCGTGCCCTGCGCGTCGAACGTGCGCCCATCCAGCGTCACCGGGCCCACCAGCCTTCCGGCGACCACCGACGTGCCCGTGGCCGACAGCGCCACCGCCGACAACAGCGTGCCGTCCGCCGCGCCATCGAACGTCCGCGTCCAGCGCACCGCGCCGTCCGCCGCGTAGCGCACCAACTGCGGCGTGTGGGCCTCCGTCGTCCACTCCTCGCCCAGGGCCACCACGCCACCGGCCGCGTCCGCCACCACCGCGTAGACCTTCTGTCCCACGCGGCGCTGCCACTCGGGAGCACCGTCCGCGGCGAACTTCACCAGGAAGCCGTCCTGCGCCTCGCCCAACCCGAAGTCCGCCGGGTACAGGAACGCGTTGCCGGACAGGAACACCGCGCCGTCCGCGCCCGTGGAGCCCGCCACGCGCAGGTCCGACAGGCGGTTGCGCTCGAACTCCTTCGCCCAGGCCTGCGTGCCGTCCGCCGCGTAGCGCGCCAGCGTCAGCACGCGTCGCTCGCCGTCCACCGTGTCCCGGTCCTCATCCGAGCGCGGCGTGCCGGACGTCACCCACAGCACATCCCCGCCCCGCCCCACCGCCAGCCCGGAGCCGGTGTCGTCCTGCGGACCGCCCAGCGCGTGCGACCAGGGGCTCACCGCCGGGGCCGCCGGGGTGGGGGCTTCCGCCGTGGGAGCCTCCGTCGGTGCCTGGGTACCGGGCGAGGGTTCAGCCGCTTCGGGGGCCGGCGTCGGGACGGGGCCCTGGGCCTCCGTCCG
>SECN01000432.1 GCA_004173515.1 Myxococcaceae bacterium
CGCTTCACGGGAGGACTTTCCTTCGGGACAGGGGCGGAAGCGGGGGACGCTACTTCAGGGGAAGTGGCGACAGGCACCGGAGGCGAAAGGGGCGTCCGGGTTCCCGCGTTCGCATCCGTCGTGCGAGGCGGCGTCACCGGCTCTCCGCTTTCGGGAACTCGTGGTGCGGGGGACACGCCGGGACGAAGCCACACGACGCCCGCCCAGGCCATCAGCAGGAGCGCCACCGCGGCCCCCACGCCGGCCCACCGCTTCCAGGAACGCCCGGTGCCTTCGGGCGATGGCTCCTCGCGCGGTGGGTTCTCGGGGGTGGGCTGCAGGGGCGGCAAGGCCGCGTGCAGCGGCACCGTCCTCCACGCTTCGCCGGATTCGGGCAGCAGCTCCGCCAGTTCGCGCCGCATCACTTCGGCCGAGGGCGCGCGGTTCTCGGGCTCCCTTTCGATGAAGTGGAGGGCCACCGTGCCCAGCGCCTCCGGCACGCGGGGGTTGAGCGTCTGCGGCGTGGGGGGCGACCAGCGGCCTCCCACGTAGAGCGCGGGCGGGTCGCTCACCGGCCTGGGAATCGTCAGCAAATCATAGAGACACAGGCCCAGCGCGTAGATGTCGTCGGTGACCTTGAAGGGGTAGCGGGCCTCGTGCTCTTCGCCGTGGTCCTTGAGGAACTTCGCGGCCTCGGGTGAGCGATAGCGCCCGGTGCCGGGCGGCAGGGGTGTGTCCGTCAGCTCTGGCGCGAGCATGTAGCTGCTGACGCCGAAGTCCAGGAGGAAGGGCTCGCCATCCGAAGCGCGCACGACGATGTTGCTCAGCTTCACGTCGCGGTGGAAGACACCCCGGGCGTGCGCGTGGGCCAGGGCGGAGGCGAGCTTGACGAAGACCCGCACCACTTCGTGCGCCGTGGGGTGTGTCTTCTCCATCCACTCGCCCAGCGTATGGCCATCCACGTAATCCAGGATGATGTAGCGCCAGCCATGGTCCATGTCGGGCCAACTGCTATGGGCCCAGGTGCGCACGATGTTCGGATGGGATTGCAGATGCAGCAGGCACACCGCCTCGCGCATCAGTCGCGCGTCCGCCTGCTTTTCGTCTCCGCTGCCTGCGCGGTGGGTGGAGAACTTCATCGCGAAGCGCCGGCCTCTCTTCTCCACGAGGTGGACGGCGCCATAGCTGCCCGAGCCCAGGGGCCGCACCACGCGAAAGCCGTCCACCCACTGCCCGGGTCCCAGGTGCGCGGGAATCGTCGCGATGACCATGCGCGCGCTTCTAGAATACGAAGGAGGGAAAGAGAAGATGCCGGGTACCCACGCGTTCGCGCAATTCCAACTGGAGGGTCGTGCCTTCGAGCCAGTCCGGGACCCCGGTTTCCACCACCAGGAGGGCCGTTCCACCCGGTTCGATTCGCGCCTCCTTCATTCGCACGGGCAGGACGCGGGGCTGTCTGCCGTTCGAGAAGGAGAGTCGTGCCTCCGTGGGTATCCAGGGGGTGGAGCCGGTATTCCGCACCTCAAGCGACACGGCGGCCCATCCGCGCCCCTGGTAGGCGAAGACATCGAGTGGCTTCAGTCCATTGCTCTCCTCCCGCTTCGTCTCAAGCTGACTCGCCTCGATTCCATTGGAGTCCAGCAAGCCCGAGAGGATCATCCCCGCCGGGCCGTTCGCGACACCGCGCATCCGAAGCGCTTCCAGTTCAGCGTCCTTGCCCGCGCATGCGGTGCGCACCTCGTCCAATTCAGCCTGCACCGCTTCGGCCGTGCGTGGCAGACGCGATACCTGCACCTGCACATCCACTTCGGATGGATGTGTGACGAGCGCGAACACGGCACGGGCTGGCGCCAGGTCATCCGCGAACGGCACCGTCAGCAGCACCCGTTCGCCCTTCGCCAGCTCGCTCGCGGGCTTGAGCACGACGAGCCGGGGACCGACCTCGAACAGCGAGAAGCGACCGCCCGCGTCTCCGAATGTCACCGCGTCGCGCTCCACGCGGGAGTCGAACTCCAACGCGGTGAGGGAGCTGGGCGCGACATGCAACTCCACGGGCGTGTCGGCCATGGACCTGGAGAGCGTTACCCTTCGCTGCTTCAGCGCGCGCCCCCCAGGCGCCTCCTGGGCCAGGGCCTTCGCGCCCAGCAAGGGGACGGACATCAGGACGAGCCGACGAGGAACGCGAGGCACCAGCGAACATCCTCCGAGTGGACCGGACCGACCGTAGCAGGTGAAGTGCGCTCACAGGTCGCCTTCTTGCTTCCCACCGTAGAGGGTTGTTTCGCGCCGGATGCCGTCCTCCAGGACAGGCCGTGTCGCCCCCGGGGGTGACCGACCTCCTCCGCGTGGGTGGCCCGGCACCAGGAGGCGTTTCGGATGCGACCGGAGGGTGGGGTGACTGGCACCGCCAACGTATGTCGCGGTGTTGAAACAAGCACTAGATATAGGAATGAAAAATCACACGATCATTGAAGCAGTGTCTGGTTTCTTGTTCTGTTCCTTCCTCATGCTCGCCCCCGCCGCGAAGGCGGAGACGGTGATCCTGGCTTGTGCCGGTCAGGAGAAGACCGACTACTCACCTGGGCTGACGTATACGCCCCGGCAGGTGTCCTTCACCGGCCAGTCCGATTTGAGTTGCCCGCTGCTGACACCGGCCGTTCGCACCGCGACCATCAAGACCGTGGGCTCCAGCATGCAGAGCTGCACGCCGGCCCTCACTTCGGCGACCTCCCAGATCACGATCAACTGGGGTGACGGCACCACCAGCATCGCCAAGGGCACCACGGCGCTCAGCACGAAGCCCGCGGGCGAATCCGTGATCACCCTGACCGGGAATGTGTTGAGCGGTCGGTTCATGGGGGCGGGCATCGTGCGCACCCTGACCCTGCTGGCCCCGGACATCACCCTCTGCAACACCACGGGTGTCACCCATGTCGAAGGGCCCTCGACGCTCGTGGTGGTAGGGCTCTGAAACCAGGCTTTCGGTCCAGCGTGGCTGCTGTCTTGGGACGCAGCCCAACATGTTGGCTTTTCAGGCATGTGCGCTGTCCGGCACCCGAACATGGACCCACCCGGGCGGCACATACCGCCGGGAGTGGCCGAGGCGTAGAGCTGGGGAATGCACAAACCCTCTCTTGTCGAAGCAGTGTCTGGTTTCTTGCTGGGTGCCGTCCTCCTGATGGCTCCGACCGCGAAAGCGGAGACGGTGGCGCTGTCCTGTGTCGGGGCGGAAGCCGCGAAGTTCACACCCGGACTGCTGTTCACCGAGCAGCAGGTGGCCTTCGACAGCCTGGGCGTCTCGGGCTGCGCGGGGGTTCCGCTGAACATCCTCTCCGCGATTTCAGTGACCCAGGGACAAGGGCCCCAGAGCTGTCTGGTGGCCTCCGCGACGTCCGCGATCACCATCCAATGGAGTGATGGCACCAGCAGCGTTGCCCAGGGCAACACGGTGGCCAACCTGAAGCCCGCGGGCGAAATTGTCATCGTCCTGACCGGGACGGTGGTGAGCGGGCGGTTCGTGGGGGCTGGCGTCGTGCGAACCCTCACCCTGCTGAACACGAACCTCCTCGGCTGCTTCTTCCCTCCAGGCGTCACCGATGCCGCGGGCCCCACGACCCTCGTGGTGACGGGGATCTGAAGACGGCGGATGCCGCGCCGCGCCGTGGTAGAAGGGAAGGGTGATCTCCGCCCTTCCCGGCCCGAGCGCGGCACCCGCATCCGAGGGCCGCGCGGGCGTCGCGCGGCTCGCCTTCGAGCGCTCCGGTCCCCGCACCGTGGTGCGCACCGCGCTGGCGCACAGCCCCCTGCGGCTGCTCACCCCGCGCAACCACGGTCACGCGGCCTGGGCCTACACGAGCTCCTTCGGCGGCGGGCTGGTGGACGGCGACCACCTGCGGCTGGACGTGGACTTGGCGGACGGGGCCACGGCGCTGCTCGCGACCCAGGGCTCCAACCGCGTGTATCGCTCCCCGAAGGGCTGTCGCAGCGACCTGCACGCGCGCGTGGGCACGGACGCGCTCTTCGCGTGGGTGCCGGACCCCACCGTCTGTTTCACCGGCGCCCGCTATTGCCAGACATTGGATGTCTCACTCGCGGCCGGTGCCTCACTGGTGCTCGCGGACGTGGTGACGGCCGGGCGCAGCGCCCGGGGGGAACGGTGGGCCTTCCTGCACTACGCCTCGCGCCTGCGCGTCGCGCGTGAGGGCCGCGCGCTGCTGGATGAGAAGTGGGTGTTGGATCCCGCGCACGGTGCGCTGCCGTCGCGCCTGGGACGCTTCGACGCGCTGGCCACCGTGCTGCTGGTGGGACCCGCGCTGGCCTCCGCGCGTGAGGTATTGGCTGCACGGATTTCGGGCCTGCCGGTGAAGTCGCGCGCGGAGGAGGTCATCTCCGCGAGCCCGTTGGGCGAGGACGGGCTGCTCTTGCGTGCGGCGGCTGTTTCACTGGAGGCATTGCTCCGCACCACGCGAGAATGGCTGTCATTCCTGCCGGGTCTGCTGGGCGACGATCCGTGGGCCCGCAGGGTGTGATTCCCGGGCCCTGATGTGCAGGGCCCGGGCGCGGCGGTGCGTCAGTTGTAGCGGGTGAGGTCGAAGGACTTGTAGTCGGGGTACAGCCGGTCCATGTGCTCCACCGTCAGGTTGACCAGGTCCTTGTGGCTGTTCGTCTGCCATTCGGCGGTGTTGGCATCCATCAGGCGGCTCTTGCCGTCGGTCTTGTGCAAGCCGATGACGTGGCCATCCGCGGACTCGCCCGGCTTGCGCAGGCCCATCCGGTAGTGGCCGTCCTCCTTCGTGCCGTCGAACAGCTTCTGGCCGAAGGTGCTCCCTTCGATGGGCTCGTAGTCCTGCACGCGCACGCCCGGGTTGCCGCCGCCACGGCCGGTCCGGAAGTCGTCGGTCAGGCTCTGGATCGCGGCCTGCTTGTGCTCGAGGGCATCCTTGTCCTGGTTCAACTGGGCCATCCCTGCCTTGAACTCCTGGTTCAGCTCGGCGCGCTGTTGCTTCAGGCCCTGGCGCTGGTCCGGGGTCAGGTCCGGGTTCGTGAGCAGCTCGTTGATCTCATTGCGCTGCGCGCGCTTGCCCTTGAGCTGCTCCACGCTGTCCTCGAACTTCGAGACGGCGGACATGTGCTCGTTGTTCATCTTCGTGAGGGAGCTGCTCTGGAGCGACTCCGCGTGCTGCTTGTCGATGAGGCCGCCGAAGTGGTTGTCGGTCAGCTTGCCGAACGCCTGGGAGCCCTTCTTCGGGTCGCCGCCCGCGTCGATGCCGGTGCGGATCCACTCGGACGTCATCGCGCTGCACACGCCGTCCTGCGTGCCGGAGGGCAGGTTCGGCTTCTTCAACATCGGGTGGCCGCCCTGGTCCGTGTAGCGGAGGATTTCCGAGCCCGGAATCTCCGCCTTCATCTCCTCGGTGACCTTCTGGATTTCAGGGCGCACCGGCGCGGCCTTGCCCTTGCCCGGGGTGCGGCCCATCGCCAGGTCCTGCACTTCGCTCTCGGAGAGCTTCGGCGCCTGTACCTGCGGGCCCTGGAGGTCGTGCGCGTTGATGTTCGGGCGCGACGACGACGAGGACGCCTCCGCGTTCGGCGTGGAGGGCTTCTTGAACGAGTCCCCCTGCGGCGTCTTGTCCGGCCCCGCCGTCTTCACGGGCGCCGTCGGCTTCGACACGGGCTGCGAGCCCGTGGAGGTCTTGCCCTGGGCCACCGTGTTGTCCACCTTCGGCGGGGCCGCAGGGGCCTTGGGCGTCTTGGGGATGCTGGGGGGCTTGAAGC
>SECN01000433.1 GCA_004173515.1 Myxococcaceae bacterium
CGCACGCGTACCGCTGGCCCGTCATCGGGTGGATGGCGGACATCGAGAACATCACCCGCGAGGACTGCCAGGAGTACTTCCGCACGTACTACGCGCCCAACAACGCGGTGCTCTACATCTGCGGGGACATCGACCCGAAGAAGACGCTCGCGCTGGTGCGCCGCTACTACGGCGACATTCCGCGTGGCCCCTCGCCGCTGCCGGTGCTCAACGCGGAGCCGGAGCAGAAGGGCGAGCGCCGCGCCGTGGTGCGCCACCCCGCGCAGTCCCCGTCGGTGATGATCGGCTTCAGGGGCCCGTCCGCCAGCGAGGAGGACACGCTGGTGCTGGATGTGGCCCAGTACATCCTCACCAAGGGCGAGGGCAGCCGGCTGGTGAAGTCCCTGGTGTATGACCAGAAGGCCTGTGTGTCGGTGATGCTCGACTGGAGCTGGCGCATCGACCCGGGGACCGTGATGTTCTACCTGGAGCTCAAGCCGGACTCGGATCCGGCGAAGGTGGAGGCCCTGCTGTACGCGGAGCTGGAGAAGCTCGCGCGCGAGGGTGTCACCGACAAGGAGCTCCAGAAGGCGAAGAACAACCTGCGCGCGGACCACCTGCGCGAGCTGTCCACCAACAGCGGCCGGGGCCACGCCCTGGGCCACTACGAGGCCCTGCTGGGCGACTGGCGTGAAGGCCTGTCCCTGCCGACCTTCTACGCCTCCGTGACGCCGGAGCAGGTGAAGGCCGTCGCCGCGAAGTACTTCGCCCCCGAGCGTCGCTCGGTGGTCACCCTCCAGCCCGAAGCCGGCGCCATCGAGCCCGGCGAGGACGCGGACGCGTGAAGCGTCCCGCGAGGAAACCCCTCCCGCGTATGGCCTCCCGAAAAAACGCCTCCGTGAAGAAGACCGTCCGCAAGGCCGCCAAGGCCGTGCGCAAACCCGCCGCCAGCGCCCGCAAGAAGGTCGCGGCGGTCCGCGCCAAGGCCCCGGCGCGCTCGAAGCCGGCCAAGACGACGGCCAAGGCCAGGAAGACGAAGCTCACCCTGGTGCCCCGGACGACGGCGGCCACCGGCGCGCTGAAGCTGCCGGAGCTGCATGAGAGCACCACGTCCACCGGCCTGAAGGTCATCGCCGCCGAACGCGGACCGCTGCCGCTCATCTCCGTGCGGTTGGTGATGCGCGCGGGCGGCGTGTGGGATCCTCCGGGCAAGGACGGCCTGGCGGACTTCACCGCGCGGCTGCTGCGCCGGGGCACCCAGAAGCTGGACGCCGACGCCATCAGCGAGGCCGTGGAGTTCGTGGGCGCCAGCCTCTACGCGGGCGTCAACGAGGACGTGCTGTCCGTCTACCTGACGACGCCTGCGGAGCACTTCTCCGCGATGCTGGACGTCCTGGGGCAGGTGGTGCGCGAGCCCACGTTCCCGGAGCAGGAGGTGCTGGACGCGAGAGACCGTGCGCTGGCGCAGTTCGCCAACGACCTGGATGATCCGTCCTCCATCGCCGACCGCGCCTTCAGCCGCGTGCTCTGGGGGGACCACCCCTACGGCCGCGACCTGGGCGGCATCAAGCGCACCGTGTCCACCTTCACCCGCGACGACGTCGTGCGCTTCCACGCCGAGCGCATGGGCCCGCGCGTGTCGATGCTCACGGTGGTGGGCGCCATCGCGCCGGAGACGGTGGCCGCGGAGGCGGAGCGCGCGTTCGCTGGCTGGACGGGCGGACCGGACGCGCCCACGGAGCTGCCTCGCAAGCAGGAGCCGCTGGCGAAGTCGGGGCAGGTGCTGCTCATCGACAAGCCGGACCAGACGCAGTCGCAGGTCCGCCTGGGCGGCCCGGGGTTCTGGCTGGGCCACGAGGACTACTTCCCGGCGACGGCGATGAACATCGCGCTGGGCGGCGGGTTCACGTCCCGGCTGATGAACGAGATCCGCGTCAACCGCGGCCTCACCTACGGCGTCAGCTCCTACTTCGACACGATGAGCGCGGGCGGCGTGTTCGCGCTGTCCACGTTCACGAAGACGGCCTCCACGCGGGAGATCATCGACGTGGCGCTGGAGCAGATCCACGGCGTGCGCGACGGCGGCCTGAAGCCACGCGAGCTGAAGGACGCGCAGAGCTACCTGGCGGGCCTGTACCCGCTGCGCACGGAGACCAACGAGTCCGTCGCGTCCGTCATCGCGGATGTCCGCATCCACGGCCTGGGGGACGACTGGGTGGAGAAGTTCCGCGACCGGCTGCGCGCGGTGACGCCCAGGGACGTGGCCCGGGTGGCGAAGAAGTACGCCTTCGCGGACGCGCCCGTCATCGTGGTGCTGGGCAAGGCGTCGGAAGTGAAGCCGCTGCTCGAAGGGCTGGGCCCCATCACCGTGGTGCCGGCGTCGGAGTACGAGTGAGCAGCAGTGCCCGCATCCTCTTCGACGTCGCGGGGGTGATGGTGGTGGACAAGCCGGCCGGGGTGCTCGTCATCCCAGGCCGCGAAGGCGGCCCGTGCCTGCGCGACACGCTGGAAGCCGAGCTGGGCCGCAAGGTGTTCGTGGTGCACCGCCTGGACCGCGACACGTCCGGCGTCCTCGTCTTCGCCCTGGACGCGGCGGTGCACCGCGCGCTGTCCCTGGCCTTCGAGGCGGGCAAGGTGCGCAAGCGCTACCGGGCCCTGGTGGAGGGCCGGCTGGAGACGCCCCAGTGGGTGGACGCGCCGCTGGTGGCCGGCCGCAAGGGCCGCATGCGCGTGGCGCGGCCGGATGAACCGGATGCCAAGCCGTCGCGCACGCGGGTGCGCCCGGTGGAGACCTTCGCCCATGCCTCGCTGGTGGAGGCCGAGCCGGTGACGGGGCGCACGCACCAGATCCGCGTGCACCTGCTGGCCCTGGGGCATCCGCTGCTCGTGGACCACCAGTACGGCCGCGAGGCGCCCCTCACGGAAGCAGCGCTGGGAGGGCAGGGGACGCAGGAGGTGCTGACCCGCACGCCGCTGCACGCCGCGCGCGTGGAGTGGCCGGCCTTGCCGGGCGTCGCGGCGGGTGCCGTCGAAGCCCCGCTGCCCGCGGACATGCTGCGGGCGTTGGAGCTGCTGCGCGCCGCCGGCTGAACGCGGCGGCCGCGTCTATTGGGAGTGGTTCAGCATGAAGCTGTTGGACGTGCCGCCCACGCCGTAGCTGTCCAGCGCGAAGAGCTGCACGGGGCCCTCGGTGGCATCCAGGGTGATGATGGCGGCGCACACGCCGTCGTCGCAGGGGCCAATCTTGGTGGGCGTCACCTTGCCGCGCGAGGAGCTCAGCTCCACGGAGCCATCGAAGTGCAGGGCCCTGGGGCCTTCGGCGCGCACGGTGATGGTGAAGGACTGGCGGCTGGTGCGTGCGCCTTCGATGGCGTCGAACGTGAAGCCCGTGATGTCGCCTTCGAGGATGGGATCCTCCGGATTCGGCCCGGCATCCCCGGCCGTCCCCGCGTCCTCCTGGGAGGTCCCCGCGTCGACTTCCGACTGCTCCACGCCCGCGTCGAAGGCGATCAGGATCCCCGCGTCCTCATCCACTTCCACGACGGGATCGTCGTCTTCCTTGTCCTTGCCGGGAGGCTTCAGCGTGAGGGCCCCTTCGGCCACCGCCTCCCGCCCGTCGTCCAGCCGCAGCTTCACCGCGTGCGCGCCCGCGCCCAGGCCCCGGGGCACCGTCACCACGACGACGCCCGTGGCATCGAACTGCGTCACCGCCGCTTCCTTCTCATCCACCCAGACGCGGCCCGTCCCCGTCGTGCGGGCGTTCACCTTCTCCTCGCCGTAGTCCACCGACACGGCGTAGCGCGCGTTGAAGCGGACCGTGAGGTCCTCGTCCTTCGTGTTGACGAACAGCGTCGCCGGCTCCACCGAGACGATGGTCGGCGGAGGCAGCGCGGAGGGGCCGCCCGAACAGGCCCACGCCAGCACCGCCCATCCCAGCACCGCGAACGCGGCCCGCTTCACGGGATGAACCTCAACCCCGCTGACACGGACACGCCGCCCAGCTCAGCGCGCAGTGAATCCGTTTCGACGGGGGCGAGCGCGGCGCGCACCTCCGTGAGGATGCTCCAGCGGCCAAAGCCATACGCAGCCTGCGCGGAAAGAAATCCCATGGGCGCGACTTTGCGCTCATCCATCGTCGTCGGGAAGCCGTCCGAGGTCTGAGATGCATCCACGGAGAGCCGGTGGCTGAAAGACAGCACTCCCGCGCCTGCTCGTCCGTCCAGCTTGAAGGAGTCATGCTGGAAAAGGGTGACCCGCGCGGACAAAAGCAGGGGAATGCCCCACACGCGCGAGTGCACATCCATGCCGTCCTGCGGAGCGTCGAAGCTCGCGTAGCGAAGCCCCGCTTCCGCTTCCGCCGCCAGCCGCCCATTCCAGACAGGCAGCGGAACGGAGACGCCCAATGACAGCAGCGGTCCGCCGTTGGCGCCGCTCGCGAACGTGGCGCCGCCCAACAGGAACAAAGACAACCGTTCGCCAGGGGCGCGCGGAGTTTCGGCCACCGGGGGCAGGGCAGGGGAGGCGGGAGGGGTGACCTCCACCGTCTCCTGTGGCCGGGGCCGCGCGGGCAGCACGCCGGCCTGGATCCGCACCGCTTCGGTGGTGGGCTCCACCGTGGGATCCACCTCGCGCCAGCGCACCGTGACGGACACGCTCATGGCCCCGTCGGTGGGCCGCACCTTGAAGCGCGCGCGTTCCTCCGGAGGCTCGGCCTTCAGCGTGGCGCCCTCCGCGGTGACGTCCAGCTCCGACGGCGGCACCGTGCCCTCCGTGCCCGCGAGGATCAGCCAGCCGCCGTCCTCCGGCGACAGCGGATCCGGCGTGAGCGCGGCGACCAGCGGGCGCTCGGGCGGCACTTCCAACGGCGCGCTCCGGTCCGTGGTGAGCGCGCCCCGCGTCGCGAGCACGCGCGCCTCCTTCGCATCCGGGGGCACCTCCACCGGGACCTGCGCGCGGCCCCGGCCGTCCGCCTTCACCGGGCCGAAGTGCGCGTCACCGACCGCGACCACCACCTCCGCGCCCGGCGCGGTGGACACGTCCAGCGTCTTGCGTCCCACCAGGGCGATGCGCACGGTCGTGACTTCCGGGGGCCGGCCGTCCTCCACCCAGAAGGCCAGCACCGCCCACAGCGGATGGCGCACCGGCGGCGGCGTCCAGCGGAAGACCCGCTCCGCGCCGCCCTCCACCCGCCCCGCCTCCCAGGTGCCGGAGGAGGCCGCCGCGCGCACGGGGCCGGCGCCATCAGGCACCCGCACCCGCACCACCACGGACAAATCCTGCCCGAGCACCACGCGCCCGGGCGTCGCCTCCACCTCGGGCGGTTCCGCCCGCGCCACGGCGGCGAGCGACACCCAGAGGAGGACGGCGATGAGGAGCGGCGGACGCATTCGGGAAAACCCGCTTCCCAGTTGACCGCCGCTCCCGCCTTCGGGTCAATCCTCCGAAGGCGCGGCGTTCTCCAGCTCCTCATCCGAGGGCAGGATCGCGACCTCGGGCAGCTCCTCGTCCATGGGCACCTCGGCCATGGGCTTGTCCGCCGGGCCCGAGTTCATCTTGGACGGGGGGCTGAAGGCGGGACGGTCCGCGGGCGCGCCGCCTCCACGGCCGTGCACCAGCGTCTTGGTGTCGGAGCGGAAGGTGAGGTCCACCTTGTCGCCGCGCACCCCGGTCACCAACCCGACGCCGAAGGTCGGGTGGTGGATGACCTGATCCACCCGGTAGGTGTCCTTGGGGCTGTACTTGGGCGCGCTGGCGATGTCCTTGCCCGCGAGCTG
>SECN01000061.1 GCA_004173515.1 Myxococcaceae bacterium
CCCCCCAATCCCAACCCGCCTCCTCCCAGGTCCCGGGAAGCGACGGGCGAGGCGAGCGCGTCCGGAGGACCGAGCATGGAGGACGTCACCACGCTCATCGAACAGAACCGGGCGCGGATCCTCACGGAGCTGGACAAGCGGCTGGAGGCCCAGGGGCCGGAGCTGGCGCGGCAGTTGGAGCAGGCCTTCTCCAACCAGCTCAAGGCGGTGGAGCGGCTGCTCGCCGGGAAGCAGGCCCATGACTCGGACGGCAAGCCCGCGGCGGTCAACGGCTTCGCCAAGACGGGCCACACCCGCCGTCATGTCCGTCACCCGCGGAAGCCCTGAATGCGCCACGCCCTGAACGTGCGCGCGAAGCCGGAACACATCCATCCTCTCTACGTGCTTGAACCAGGTGGCATGCCATGAGCATCGGTACGGCAGAAGCCCTGCAACGTCTCTTCTCGCAGTGGAAGCGCGAGGTCCTCGCCAACGTCTCCTCGGATGCGGAGCGCGCGGAGCTGCAGAAGCAGCTCTCCGCGCGGGAGGGGGAGCTGCTCGCCAGCGCCTCCAATGGCCACACCGCGTCCCTCTTCTCGGACCTGATGGGCATGGGCAAGGACGGCGCGCCGTCCTTCGACGCCATCAGCCGGCCGGTGCTCGTCCAGGACTTCGACGAGTCGGTCATCGAGACGCAGCTCCACGCGACCGCGGAACTCTATTACATCTACCAGCACGACCGGATGAAGGTGTTCCAGGTGGCCGGCGCGCTGCTGCGGCTCTTACCTGTTGGAGAAGCACCAGCCGCTGCGCTACAAGCCGCGCGACCGACAACTGGCCTACCGGCGCGCGTTCAACTACGGGACGCTGGCGCCGCCGCCGGGCGCGGTGATGTTCCGCAACTTCCACCGCGAGTTCGTCGCGTTCGTGTCGGCCATCGCCCAGTACTTCCGCGACCTGTTGATTGGCGAGGTCATCCGGGGCTCGCAGCACCTGAATGAGCGGCCCTTCGCCAGCCAGGCCACCATCCAGCGGCTGGGCACGGACATCCGCTGGCAGATCGACCGCGCCACCTACGGCAACATCCTGGCCCTCACGGTGGAGGTGGGCGAGTACCTCAAGACCATCCTGGATGCGCTGGAGACGCCCGACATCAAGAAGGCTTTCGACGCGAACACCAAGTGGGACGTCATCGAGGTCGTGTCGCAGCGCTACCTGGGCGGTGCGGCGGAGATCTCCCAGCGCTCGAAGATGGCGGACGCCGGACGGCTGCTGCTCAACTTCGTGGCGGACAATCCCTTCAAGACGCGCGACTTCCGAGACTTCCAGACGGAGGTCATGCCGCTGGGCCCGGTGGCCGAGGAGTGGATCGCCGCGTACCGGATGACGCCGGATGGCCGCGCCTTCCGAGGTGTGACGCCCACCCTGCGCAAGACGCTGGGCATCACCAGCCCCGCGCCGGCGCCGATGCCGATGTCGTTCCGCTGAAGTCACGGAGCCCGCCATGGACGTCCCCCTGCCTTTCGTGATGGAGCCGGCCACGCGGGCTGCCACCTCGCCGCGAACCAATGAGTCGCGGCTGGTGGCGGCGGCGGTGGCGGGACAGGTGTCCCATCCCATCGTGCACGCCTCGCCGTACCGCGTGGGACGGGACGGGGTGCTGCGGCTGTTGCCCGGCAGCGGCGGCATCGCGCTCAACCGGCGCGTGGGGGACCCCGCGGTGGGCCTGGCGGCGGACCACATGGAGGCGGGGGTTTCGCTGCACAACAACGGGCGCGAGGTGGTGGGGCCTCGCGACGGTCCCAACCGCGCGCTGATGTTCTATGCGTGCGTGGGCAACCGGGCCCGTGTGACGAGCGGTCCCGCCGAGGGCGCCGAAGGCACGGTGGTGGGCAAGCACGGGGGCATCAACCACGTCATCGTGGACTTCCCGCCCCACGTGAAGCGGCGGCTGCTCATCGGGGACCGGGTGCAGTTGGATGCGTACGGCCAGGGGTTGGAGCTGCCGGACTTCCCGGACGTGCGCGTGCAGAACCTGTCGCCCCGGCTGCTGCGGCGCTGGGGCGTGCGGACGGTGCGGGGGCGGCTGCTCATCCCCGTCACGCACACGGTGCCCGCGGAGGTGATGGGTTCAGGCATGGGGCGCTCGGAGGGCGTGCTCGGGGACCTGGACATCCAGTTGTCGGATGCGAGGCTGGTGCGGAGGTTCCGGTTGGGTTCGCTGCGCCTGGGGGACCTGGTGGCGGTGTGTCCGTTGGACTATCGCTACGGTCCCAGCCGGCGTCCGGGCACCGTCACCGTGGGCGTGGTGGTGCATTCGGACAGCAAGGTCGCGGGGCATGGTCCCGGGATGACGCCGCTGCTGATGGCTCCCGCGTCGTGCGTCCGGCTGGTGTGTCAACCGCAGGCGAATCTGGCGCTGGTGCTGGGATTGCGTCGGAACGTGGCTGCTCCAGCACGCAGTGCGAGAGCGTACCGGTTCTAGTCGCACAGCCCGTCGATCCGGTGGGGGGAGGCTCGGCTTGAAGGCCCCCTTCCGCGGACGAAGCGTCCCAACCTGTCCGACAGTCGGACAAGTTTTCCAAGGCGGGGCCCGGCACGTCCCCTCCGCCATCGCTCTTCTCTCCAGGTTCGCCGGGGCTGAAACCCGGGTCGGCGGGTGGGCCCCGGAACGCCTCGCTGTCCGGCTCCACGGGAAGGGCCCGCGCATGAGGACCGGGGGCCTCTCCGAGCGCCACGATGTCCTCGTCGGCGGGCGCGAGGCGACCGGGGTCATGCACTTCCACGCAGGAGCGGGCCTCCGGTTCCTCGTCCTGGACTGTGGGCGCGAATCGCTCCAACACCTGTTCATCACACGCCTTGAGCAGCCCTGGCAGCGTGTGCTGGAGCGCCTGCGCGTCACGTTCCCGCAGGGCTACCATCGCGCAGCAGGCCCACGGGCGCAGCGACTCGCCGCCCATGAGGGGCAGCAGCCGGGTCGCGCCGCCCCGCAGAGCTCGCCGCAGCGACTGGATGAGCAGCAGGTGCCCGGGACGGTCCGCCACCCGCGCCGCCAGCCAAAGCAAGTCGAACTCCAACTGCGCGCAGCGTTCGCCAGACTCCCAACGCGCCGCGTCCCAGAGCGAGAAGCACGCGGCCGCCAGTTGTCCCAGGTCCGCCTCGGAAGCCCTTGCGCAGCAGTCGGCCAGCAGTTCCGCCAGCACTTGCCGCTTGAGACAGAAGAAGCCCTCCAGCAGCCACCGGGCCTCCGGGGAGCGCTCGTCATGCAGCGCCACGCCCAGGTTCTCCAGCGTCAGCGCCGCGTCCGACGCCACCGCGCGCGTCTTGCGCCCGGGGCGCTGCACCACCAGGCCCCGCGCCGCCAGCCGCCGCAATGCCTCGCGCACGGTGCCCCGACTCACCTGGTAACGACACGCCAGCTTCTGCTCCGAGCCGAACTGGCCGCATCCCGGAAGCTGCCTCAACGAAATCTCGCGCTCGAGTTGCTCCTCCACCTGCGCAACAAGCCCCCTCCGCTCCATCCCCATCCTCCTCCTTGCTCAAGCCGCGGCCATCCAAGCAGAGGTGTCTGACATGGACTGGAAGGCCCACCGTCCTCGTCACCTTGGCGGTCCGGCGCGGCCCTCGGCTTCAGGTTGCGCAAACCTGTCCGACTGTCGGACAGGTTCGGCGTGAAGTGGGCTCGGCGGACGCCTCCGCCCATGGACCCACCCTGGCGCCCGTTTCAGCATGACGTCGCGGCCCTCGGCGGCGGCCCACGCGAGGCACGTCCTCGCAGAGCACTTCGGGTCGCGGGAGTGGGTGACGATTTTCTGGCGACCTGCTCAGGGAAGCGGCGGCACGGAGGGTGCGCCGAAGCAGCGCGACACCACGGCCGCTCGCGTGTCCACTCCGAGCTTGGTGAAGATCCGCCGCAGGTGGGCCGCCACGGTCCACGTGCTGATGCTCAGCTTCGCGGCGATCTGCTTGTTGCCCAGACCCTCGCAGACACACGAGACGACCTGTAGCTCGCGCGCGGTGAGCAACTGCACGGCGGAGGCGGGCACGGCGGAGGGGCGCGGGTCGGACGCGGGGTCCGACTCCGAAGCCGGCACCAGGTGATAGCGCTGCCCTCCGATGATGAGTTCCCCGGTCAGGGCTGAGGTTCGCGGGCCCGGAGCGGCTGCGGCTGCGTGCTCGGGGATGACGAGCAGGACATGGCTCCCAGGTCGTAGTGGCGTCTCCATTGCGGTCCTCAGGGGGCGCTAGGAAAGATCCGCGAGTTCGGGTGAGGACAGGAGGCGCCAGAGTTCGGCGGCCTCCCGCGCACGGCCTGCCGTGCGCAGGTCCTCCGCGAGGCGTTCACCCGCGAATTCACCCGAAGCGGGCTGCCCTGCCCTTTCGCGAGCGTGGGCCATCAGCTTCGTGACGCCCCGGCGGCCAAACCGCAGCTCGACGTGGAAGAGCACGGCCAGCGCTCGCGCCGTCGAGAAGGGTCCTTCTGGAGGAGCCTCCACCCCTGCCACATCCGGCGAGCAGGAGGACAACAGCGGGCGCAGCACCTGCGCGAGGAGGGCCTTGAGCTGCGCGAGTTGCGCGCCGCGCTCCCGTCCCGCCTGGGCCAGCGACGCCATCAGCCTCGGATCCTCGCCCAGCAGGGCCAGCGCCTCGCGTCCCTCGCAGTCAGGGGCGCCTCGCGAGCCCTGGAGGCGCAGGGTGGGTGGAGCCAGCGTGACGTCGATTCCCAGACGCCCAAGCCGTGCATCGAAGGCCTCGGGCTCGCGCTGCTTCCAGCAGGCCAGCGCGGCGATGAGCGGGTCCCCCGACAGCGGCCATGCGCCCCAGCGCAGATCGACGCCGGAGGGGGAATCCCACGTCACCGCGTCGAACGGGTTTCCGAACCAGGCGAGGACGCAGTCCAGCGCGCGGGCCTGGGGCTCCGCCAGGCCGAGTCCGAGCAGCTCCGCATGAGAAGGCGCGCACGGCCCGCGCACCGCGACGGTGCCCCGGTGGACGAGCCTGCCGTTCTCATGGCCCAGGACGACCCGCGCCTTCGCGGGAGGCAACGTGGCCACCATGCCCTGGAGTTGGATCTCCTCACGGGCCGCGCGCAGGGCGGCGATGTGGGGGTCCAGCGGCCGCGCGGCCTGTGCCTGGGACTTCGGCTCGGAGAAGGGGTCGGCCTCGTGCCGCGAGGATGGGACGCGGGACTTCTTCGGTTCGGAGACGGGGTCGGCCTCGGACCTTGCGTGAGGAGCCCGGGGTTTGGGTTCGCTGAAGGGATCCGCCTCGGACCGCGAAGGCGCGGCCCGGGGCTTGGGTTCGCTGAAGGGGTCCGCTTCGGACCGTGAAGGCGCGGCCGGGTTGCGCGGACGCGACGCCGTGGGCTCCTGGGTCGAGAAGGGCGTGTCCCGTTCGAGATCGGAGACCCAACGCTCCAGGAGGCTCATCACCCCCTGTGAAGGAATGGGAGCACGCGTCCGCTTCCGGCCCGAGTCATGTTCCGCCACGGCGACCTCCGAGTTTCCAGCCCAGGCACAGTAGGGCTCCCCCCTGTGCAGGGAAGTTCAACCAGGGGCCGGGCAGGGCACGCACGGTTGACTTCAGAATGGAGCGTGCGCCGGAGAGGGCGGATCCGACACTGGCGTCATCCTGGAGGGCCGTGAGCAGGCAAGCCCACGGGGTGACCCACGTGTCTCGAACTGGCGGATGCCGGATCAGAGCAGACGCGAGTACGTCGATGGGGCCCCGGGACGCGGAGCCCAGCGCTTCGCGTCGCGGGGCAGCCACAGGAGCTGGAAGGCTTCCGCGCGCCCTTCGTAACGGACGGCGTGCTGTCCCCGGGACAGGGCAAACTCCGGGGTGGTGATGCGCACGCCGTCGATGAACAGCGCACCGGTGTCGAGCGCGCTCGCGGGATGGAGGAAGTACCGGTCGGCACGCACCGCGAGGAACCGGTCGTCCAGCGCTCCGGAGTCCGCGGGCACGCGGTAGCGCTGGCCCCAGAGGAACAGATCTCCGTCAAACGGCTGGTAGTGCGCGTCGAGGAAGCGGCGCAGCGCGAGAGGCAGGCCCGTGGTGCGCAGGTCATCCACGCGGAGCACGCAGCCCCGCTCCACGAGCGCACGGGGCATGTCGTGGGACAGCAGGTCCACGAGCGTGCCGCGCAGATACGCGTCCGTGTAGAAGTAGAAGTGCGCGTGCGGCCGGCTCACGAAACCACCCGAGTTGTCGTAGACGACATCCTCCGGCCCCGTGAGCGAGGCGATGCTCGCGAGCACTTCGCGCTGCCTTGCATTGCCGCCGCCGTCCAACAGGGCTTCCACCTGCGCGGCCTGTACGACGAACAATCCCCCCAGCCCGAGCAGGCCCACGGTGCGCCCGACGGGAGTGCGCAGCCGTGCAAGCACCGCGAGGACACCCCGCGCCGCGAAGGGTGCGAGCACGCCGAGGAAGGGCAGCAGGCTGTAGGGGAACGGGGCCTGCTGGAGTGCGTACGCGCCGAACGTCGCGGGGACGGACACGACGAGCAGCAGGTCGGGCGTTCGCAGGCGTTCGCGCAGCGGAAGAGCCGGGTCGCGCTGGAGCAGACGCCCGACGGTGAGGCCGAACCCGACGGCCGCGAGCAGGAAGAACGCGGGCTGTTTCCCCAGGGCTGGCACCATGTACTCGCGCCAGGAGAAACCGGGGTAGTGGCGCTGATGGTCGGCCGCCCAGACGAAGCACCACTGCCACCAGGCGCGCCAGGACCCCGTCACCGTCAGGTACGCGGCCACGGCGGCCAGCACGGTGAGTCCTCCGAGGAAGAAGGCACGCGGCGCGGCGATGAGCGAAGGCGTGCGTCCCCGGCGCAGGAGCAGCTCCGCGAGGAGGACGGCGCCCACCAGCCCACCGAAGAAGAGCGCTTTCTGGGAACCCCATCCGGAGGCAACGAGCAGCGCGCCCGCCAGGAAGGACGAGGAAGCGGAAGCAGGCTGCGCGGCCAGCGCGGCGAGGGCACCCAGGAAGAGCGCCGCGGTGAGCGCATCCGGTCGCACCTCCGTGGCGAAGTGCAGGAAGGCGGGCGTGAGCAGGAGCAGCACCGGAGCCAGGAGCGCGGCGGTGCGTCCCTCGCGGCGGTTGAGGAGGAACACCGACCCGCACACCCCCGCGAGCGGCACGAGCATCGCGGCACGCAGGGCGAGCACGTTGCGCGGATCATCCCCGAGCAGCATGAACAGCGGCGACAGCAGTTGGTACACGAGGGGGAAGTGCACCTCGAAGAAGTCGCGATAGGGCACCTGGCCGTGGGCCATGAGCCACGCGGCATGCGCGTACTGGAACTCGTCGATGCTGAATGCCTTGTGCAGCGCGAGGCGCGAAGCCTGGAGCGCAAGCGCGACCAGGAGGACGCCGAGCCCCCACCGCACGTACCGGGACTCCTTCATCGGCGCCGACATACCTCGAAAGCCTCCCGGACTTCAGCGCCTGGATTCCCCTCCCCTGAAGGCAGGCGCGCTCCACGTCCACGAGACGCATCCGCCTGATGTCTTCTCCAAGTGCCCTGTGCCCGTGTGCCCCGACAGGCAGGCGCAATGGGTGGCCACCCCACGAGCCACGTCGGCGCTGGAGCGCTTGCGTGGACTCCATGACCCGATTACCATTCTGGTCATTGAGTCCATGCGGGGTACCGCCCTGCTCAGCGATGTTCAAGTGACGCACCTGCTCCCGACGCTCTCCGACACCGCCTTGGCTCCGTCGCTGCCCCATGGCCCAGGAACCGAAGCACCACGTGGCCCCCTCCTCACCCCGCGCCGGGTGAAGTGTTCGCATGCCTTGAGATGACCAGAGAACCAATACAGTCACCCAGATGGACCCTCGCGTGATGCGCCCGGCGACCCATCGAGGAACGAAGTGCGGACGGCACCGATGAGCCGGAGGGCGTGGGCCATGGCGGCGGCAGGGTGTGGAAGTGGCGACAGCAAGCCCTCCCCGGCGCCCCGGAGGGCCCCAAAGCCTGTAGGCGTAGCGGTCATCACGCCCGAGGTGACGCTCGGCGCCGCGACGGGAGCCAGCCGGTGAGACGACGCATCAAGGGAAGCCAGGCGCCGCACACGGGCCTGGTTCGTGGCGCCGCCTTCGCCACGCTCCTGCTCATCGCGGGCGTGGCGAGCGCTGACGCCCCCCAGGCGGCGACGTTCCAACGCGGCTCCAGTGCGTCCGCGTACTCCCTCACCGTCAGCGGAGGTGTCGCGCTGGGCGCCTATGAGGCGGGCTTCCTCGCGTACTCCGTCGCCGCATCCCGCGCGGACGGCGTGGAGCGCCTGCGATTGCTGACGGGCGCGTCGGCCGGAAGCCTCAACGGACTGCTGGCCGTGCTCGCGGCGTGCGGCGAGAAGACGCCCGGGCCCACCCGCTCCCTCTTCTGGGAGACGTGGATCCCGGTGGGCTACGACCGCCTCTTCATCCCCGAGGACGTGACGCCCCTGGGTGCCTTCTCCCGGACGTGGCTGGAGGCCCAGGCGCGTCGCATCGAGACGGCGTGGAACCGCGGCCTTTCGCCCACCTGCGATGTGGTGCTGGGCGTGTCCGTCACCCGCGTGGAGCCGCGCCTCGTGCACGTGGCGGGCGGACGCCTGCCGCTGCCGCGCATGGAGGAGAAGTTCGCCCTGCGCATCCAGGGACGCGGCCCCGGCCAGCCGCCTCGCGTGACGAACTACATCGCCCCGGGCAGCACACGGAGCGAACCGCTGCTCGTCACCGACGCGCAAGGTGAAGTGGCGTTCGCCCGGGTGTCCGACCTCGTCCTCGCGTCGATGGCCTTCCCGGTGGCCTTCCCGCCCAAGGCGCTCGCCACCTGCGCGGCGGGCGCGACGGCCCGCCCGGGCATATGTCTGCCCGGCGAGGCCCACGAGGCCGGGTATATCGACGGTGGCATCTTCGACAACACGCCGCTGCGCCTGGCCGTGGGCCTCGCGCGGGACGGGCTCGCCCCCTCGCCGGCGGGCGGTCCCATGCGCTGGCGCGACACGACCGAGCCCGGAGGCCGGCGCTCGCCCACCGACGTCTTCTTCGTCTTCGTGGATCCGGACGCCACCGAGTACCCCTCCGCGCCCGGCCCGCAGGGCCCCCGCGAGGCGCCGCAGCTGCCACGGATGCTCGGCGGCGTGGTGGCGGCCTTCATCGACACGGCGCGCTCCAAGGAGCTCGCGCTGCTGCTCGAAGAGGAGCCGGAGATCGCCGAGCGCCTCGCCCTGCCCCGCCGGCACTTCCCGGCCGCGAGCGCGCCCCTGGCCGCGTTCCTCGGCTTCTTCGAGACGGCCTTCCGCAGCTTCGACTTCTACCTGGGCATGTACGACGCGCGGGTCCTGAACCAGGAAGCAGCCGACGCGGGACCGGGGCACTTCGACCCTCCCGAGCAGGAGGGCGCGGACTGGACGCCCCTGTCCTGCATGCGCGCGATGTACGACGGACCGCCGGAGGCAGGGACCTCTTGCGCTGGCGACGGGCTGGCCGACTTCCGCGCCCTGTTGCAGGTGTCGCTCGACCGGCTGTACTCCGTATGCCGTGACGCGAAGGCCGCGCCAGGCCCGCACGACTGGCGCAACGCCCACTGCGAGCGCGCCTCGAACGGTGGAGCGCCGCCGCACGTGCCGGGCCTCGCACCCAAGCAGTGGCCGGACTGGCGGCAGCGCGCCCAGGAGACGGAGCTCTCCCACGTCCTGCGGCTGCTGGGCGCCTACGGCTTCAACTTCCGCGACCTCGGTGCGCCTCCGGGACGTGACGACCTCGCGCTCTTGCGCATCCGTCAGGTGCTCGGGCAGGCCGTGGAGCGGCTCGCGGACGCGCAACCGGGAGACGGCTCCACGGCCGTCGAGTTCGCCGGAAAGCTCGTCGCCGACAGCCTGGCGTATGAGCCCCCGCGCACCTCGGTGCACTTCGTCATGGGCCCCACCCTCACCGAGCTGGGCGTGAGCATGGGCATCGACGCGTCCGCGATTCCCCGGGGGCTGCGGCTGTCGGGCGCGCTCGGCCTGCGGGGACTCCAGCGGGTGCTGTCCTCGGGCGGAGGCGAACCCTTCGCGCTGACCCCGGTCGTGGGTCCCGAGTTCCGGCCCGCCGCGCTCCAGGCGTCGCTCGCCCAGGGGCGCCTCGCGTTGCGCGCCGGCTGGCAGTTCAGCACGCGGACGCCTTCGGACGGCGAGGACTGCGACACCCTGGGGACGAGCGCGTGCTCGCGTCCCCTGGTGCAGGCCCTGCTCGGCGCGACGTTCCTCGAGCGCTTCCGCGCGCAGGTGGTGGGGGAATGGTACCCGCCCTCGGGTGGGCACCGGGGGCTGTGGTCCATCGCGCCGGGCATCGGCATCGAGCTCAGCCCATGAGCCATCCAACGACGAAGCGGGGCAGGCCGGGCCCCGGTGTGACGGTCCAGCACCAGGCCGGTGCGGACACGAGGTGACGACGTGCCAGACGCGCCGCGGTCCAACGAGGCTTCCGTGGAGACGACCGCGCCCCCCACGGACGAGGTGCTCTTCGACTCCAGGGGCGTGCGGGTGACGACGCGCAACGTGGTGGTGCACGGCCGCACGTGGGACCTGGAACACGTGCGCGGCGTCACCGTGTTGCTCCAGCCGCCCACGAACCTCTTCCTGCGCGCCCAGGCCCTGCTCACCGGCGGACTGCTCCTGGTCCAGGTGCTCGTGCAGGGTCCGCTCGCGACCTTCGTCCGCGAAGGCGGCCCCGGCGTCGGAGCCCTTCGGGTGGCGGCGCTCATGGGCTACGCGGCCCTGTCCTGGCGCGTAGTGCACTTCGAACGGACCTGCATCTGGCTGCACACCCGGTTCAGCTCACAGAGGGTCTACCGGGGGCGCTCCTCGAGCCGGGCCCGCGCGCTCGCCCAGGCGCTGCGCACGGTCCTGCGGCAACAAGGGCCGGACGAGGCAGGGGTCGCCTGAGGGCTCGGCCGGCCCGTTGCCAGAACCGAAAGGAGCACCGGACTTGCGCTGACCCGATGACCGGATTATAAATTCAGTCAATGAGTCCGGACCCTCGCACCGCCATCCTCAACGCCGCCGGCGAAGTCTTCGCCCGGTTCGGCTTCAAGAAGGCCTCGGTCGAAGACATCGCGCGTCGCGCGGGGGTCGGCAAGGGCAGCATCTACCTGCACTTCGAAAACAAGGAAGCGCTGTTCGAGGCCGTCGTCCGGATGTCGCACGAGCAGCACCTCTCCGAGCTCAAGGCGAGCGTCCGCCGTGCCGCGACGCCCGAGGCCCAGGTCCGCGCCTTCATCCGCTGCAAGCTGGAGCAGCACACCCGGGCGCCCGTGGGGCAGCGCATCGAGATGAGCACCCTCTTCGAGCTGGGCACGCAGGTCATGCACCTGGTGCCCCAGATGATGGAGGTGGACGCGGCGGTGCTCGCGCACGTCCTCGATGAAGGGGTGGCCCAGGGGGTGTTCGCCGTGGCCTCGTCCCAGCAGGTGGCCCGGGGCTTCGTGGAGATCCTCATGCTGCTCGCCCCCAGGATGATGACCCAGGAGCCGGATGCCCGGATGACCGAAGCACGGGACGCCTCCTTCGAGGTCTTCATCCGCGGCCTCGCGGCCCCGCCCACCGCCTCACGCAACAAGGGCTGAACCACCCTCCGGGGTCCCTCCCCGCGAAGGGGTGGTGACGTGTTCGCATGCCCGGGACTGACCCAAATACCAATCCAGTCATCCAGTGCCGGGTTTCGAGAAGCCCCGGCCTCCACAGCAAGGAACGAAGCCATGAAGGTGTTCTTGAAGGCAGCAGCGGTCGCGGTGGCCGTGGTGGCAACGGGGTGCGGTGGCGGCGACAAGGCCGTCGTCCCCCAGGCGCACACGGCGCAGGTCGTCCAGAAGCCGGTGGGCGTGCGGGCCGTCACGCCGGCCACGCAGTTGGAGTCGAGCGTCCTGCAGGCCACCGGCAGCGTGCGCGCCAGGCAACTGGCGACGCTGAGCGCGCAGTCCTCCGGCACGTTGACGCGCGTCCACGTCAACGTGGGTGACGCGGTGAAGCGCGGCCAGGCGCTGGCGCAGTTGGACACGTCCAACGCGCGCATCGCCGCCAACCAGGCGAAGGCCTCCAGGGCGGCAGCCGACGCGGCGCTGGATGGCGCGACGTCGGAGGTGGAGCGGGCGCGGACCCTGGCGCAGTCGGGCAGCCTCCCGCGCGCCTCGCTCGACAAGGCGGAGGTGGGCTACCGCCAGGCGCAGGCCCAGGCCCAGCAGGCGGCCGCGGTCCTGGACAGCGCACAGGAGGTGCTGCGCGACGCCACCCTCACGGCCCCCTTCGACGGGGTCATCACCGCCCGCAGACTCAACGAAGGTGCCTACGTGTCCCCGGGCACGGCCGTCTTCGTGCTCGTCAACACGCAGGCACTGGAGGTGCTCGCCCCGGTGCCCGAGTCCTTCGTGGACCGCGTGAAGGTGGGCACCGTCATCCAAGGCACGCTCAACCCCTCCGGCGCCCCCTTCGAGGCGCGGGTGCGGAGCCTGGGCGCCACCATCGACGAGCAGACGCGCACCGTGGAGGTGCTCGCGGACGTGCTGCCGGCGAAGGTGGACGGGGCAAAGCTGCGCGCGGGCGCGCTCGTGGAGCTGGACTTCTCCAACGCCGGGGCCTCCGACGGCGAGCAGGGACAGGCGGGCCTCTTCCTGCCCACGCAGGCCGTCAACGCGCGCGGCCAGCAGGGCTTCGTCTGGGTGGTGCAGGACGGCAAGGCGCGGCGCCGTGACGTCAAGGTGGAGCGAGTGCTGCCCGGCTTCGTGCGCGTGGTGCACGGCCTGGGTCCCGCGGAGCGCGTCGTCGCGGACGCAAGCCTGCCGCTCCAGGACGGCACGTCGCTCCAGGTCGTCCAGTAGCCCGACGCCGCTTCGGTCCCTCCCCTTTCCCGCCGCACGCCAGCCATGCTCCAGACCTTCATCAAACACTCCGTCTTCACCGTCATGCTGATGGCGGCGGTCGTCGTCTTCGGCCTCTTCGCCTATCCACGCATCGGCGTGGACCAGTACCCCAACGTCGACATCCCGGTCGTCACCGTCACCACGCTGCTGCCGGGCGCGGACCCCGAATCCATCGAGAAGAACGTCACCGACCCGCTGGAGGAGGCGCTCAACACGGTCAGCGGCGTGGACGAGCTCAACTCCATCAACCTGGAGAACGTCAGCCAGATCACCCTCAGCTTCAAGCTGGGCACCGACGTGAACGTGGCGGCCCAGGACGTGCGCGACCGCGTGCAGGCCACGCTGCGCTCACTGCCGGCGGACATCGAGACGCCCGTCGTGGAGAAGTTCGACATCGGCGCGGCGCCCATCCTCACGCTGTCCCTGTCGGGCGCCCTGCCCGTGGACGAGCTGACGCGCGTGGCGGAGGACGTGGTGAAGCCGTCCCTCCAGAGCCAGCCGGGCGTGGGCAGCATCAGCGTGGTGGGTGGCCGCAAGCGGGAGATCCAACTGGTGGTGGATCCGCAGCGGCTGCGCGGCTACGGCCTGGCCATCGGCGACGTCAGCCAGGCGCTCCAGTCGCAGAGCGTGGACCTGCCCGGCGGGCGCGCCACGCAGGGAGGCCGCGAGCGCATCGTGCGCCTGACGGCCGAGGCGCGCAGCGTGAAGGAGATTGGCGACATCATCGTCGCCAGCCCCAACGGCACGACGGTGCGCGTGCGGGACGTGGCGGCGGTGGTGGACGGCGCGCAGGAGGCCCGGGGGCTTGCCCGCTCGGACACGGGCGCCGCCATCGCGCTCGTCGTGCGCAAGCAGTCCGGCTCCAACACGGTGCAGGTCGCGGAGGGCGTCAAGGAGTCCCTCGCGGAGCTCAACGCCGAGCTGCCCGAGGGCGTGACGGTCAGCACCATCAGCGACAACTCCACCACCATCCGCGCCTCCATCCACGCGGTGCAGGAGGACATGCTGATTGGCGGCGTGCTGTCCGTCATCATCGTGCTGCTGTTCCTGCGCGATCTTCGCTCCACGCTCGTGGCCGCCGTCGCGCTGCCGGTGAGCGTCATCGGCACCTTCGCGGTGATGGCGCTGTTGGGCTTCACCTTCAACATCATCACCATGCTGGCGCTAACGCTCTCCATCGGCCTGCTCATCGACGACGCCATCGTGGTCATCGAGAACATCGTCCGCCACCTGGAGGAGGGAAAGACGCCCATGCAGGCGGCGCTGGAGGGCACGCGGCAGATCGTCATCGCGGTGCTCGCGGTGACGCTCGCCATCGTGGCGGTGTTCATCCCCGTGGCCTTCATGGAGGGGACCATTGGCCAGTTCTTCTTCCAGTTCGGCGTCACGGTGGCCGTGGCGGTGCTCATCTCCTACGCGGTGTCCATGACGCTCACGCCCATGCTCTCCAGCCGCCTGCTCAAGGCCCACGGCCACGGCAGCGCCAAGAACCGCGTGAGCGCCGCCATCGAGCGCGTGCTCGTGGGTCTGGAGAACGGCTACCGCCGCATCCTCGGGAGCGTGCTCGACCGGCGGGGCCTGGCCGTCGCCGTGGCGGTGGGCGTGCTGGTGCTGACGCTGGGCATGGCCCGCTTCCTCAAGTTCACCTTCATCCCGCCCTCCGACAACGGCGCGGTGCGCGTGACGCTGGAGCTGCCCGTGGGCTCCACGCTCGATGACACGGAGCGCGAGCTGTCCGGCGTGGCCGCCCGGGTGCGCACCCTGGAAGGCGTGAAGGAGACCTTCATCACGGCGGGCGGCGGCACGCTGGAGGAGGTGCACAAGGGCGAGGTGCTGGTGAACCTGGTGCCACGCAAGGAGCGCGCCTTCGACCAGGAGGCTTTCAAGGTGCGCCTGCGCGACGCGCTGCCGCGGGTTCCCGGCGTGATGCTCTCCGTGCAGGACGCCTCCGGTGTCGGCGGTGGCGGACGCACCCAACAGGTGCAGTACGTGCTGCGCGGCACGGACTGGTCCCAGGTCGTCGCCGCCAACGAGAAGCTGCTCGCCGTGATGAAGTCCAACCCGGGCTTCACGGACATCGACACGACGTTCCGCAGCGGCAAGCCGCAGTACGACGTGCGCATCGACCGCGAGCGCGCCGCGAAGCTGGGGGTCCCGGCCGCGCAGGTGGGCCTGGCCCTGCGCTCCTACCTGGGCCGCGACGAGTTCATGACCTACCGCGAGGGCGGCGAGACGTACGACGTGAAGCTGCGCCTGCCGGACGCCACGCTCGCCTCCGAGCAGGCGCTGGGGCAGCTCACCGTGCGCGCCACGGGCGGCCAACTGGTGGAGCTGCGCAACATGGCGAGCATCACCCCCTCCGAGGGCCCGGTGCAGATCGACCGTCAGAACCAGAAGCGGCAGATCACCCTGCTCGCCAACCTGGCGCCCGGCTACACGCTGGGCGAAGGGATGGGCTTCCTCACGGCGCAGGCCCAGCAGGAGCTGCCCAAGGGCGTGGTGGGCAGCTTCGCCGGCAACGCGAAGGAGATGGGCAAGACGGCCGTGGCCTTCGGCACCGCGCTGGGGCTGGGCATCCTGCTGCTGTACATGATTCTGGCGGCGCAGTTCGGCAGCTACATCCACCCCTTCACCATCATGCTGTCGCTGCCCTTCGCGCTCATCGGGGCCATTGGAGCGCTGCTGCTGTCGGGCAACGCCCTGTCGATGATCGCCCTCATCGGCGTCATCATGCTGATGGGCCTGGTGGTGAAGAACGGCATCCTGCTGGTCGACTTCACCCAGCAGCTTCGGGATGCCGGCAAGAGCGCTCGGGACGCGCTGCTGGAGGCCGCGCCGGTGCGCCTGCGCCCCATCCTCATGACGACCATCGCCATGGTGGCCGGCATGATTCCGGTGGCGCTCGCCAAGGGAGATGGCGCCGAGACGCGCGTGCCCATGGCGCTCGTCATCATCGGCGGTCTCATCACCTCCACGGTGCTGACGCTGGTGGTGGTGCCCGTCGTCTACTCACTGCTGGACGGGCTCTCCGCGCGCTTCAGCCGCCACAAGCGCGACTCGCACGCGGAGGAGGTCCCGGTGGCCTCCGGCGCGGTGCACGCCCGCCTCGCGGAAGAGGGCTCTTGATGACGACGAAGCAGGCGCACGCGCCGCGCTGACGGCGCACTTCCAAACCCATTCCGGAGGTCATCGCCGTGGTCCCTACGGGGCCCGCAATGCCCTCCGTGTGTCCTCTGTCCGCCCACCGTTCCCACCCTGGCCTCCACCATGTTCCTCCGCGCCCTTCTCACCAGCGTCCTGCTGACGCAGGTCCCCCCTTCCCAGACCGTTTCCTCCGCCACCGACGCGCCCGTGAGGCCTAAGGCCTCCAGTGTCTCCGACCTGCCGGGGCAGGCCTCCAACACGGGGACGACGGTGGCCGCGTTCCCGCTGCTCACCCTGGAGGAGGCCATCGCCCTCGCGGAGAAGCAGAGCCCCAGCCTCGACGCGGCCCGCGCCCGGCTCCAGCAGTCCCGGGAGCTGGGCAACAAGGCCTGGTCGGGCTACCTCCCCACCGTCACCGCGAGCGGCGCGTACACCCGCAATCCGCAGGAGCTGTCGTTCGCGCTCCCCGGGGTCCCCGAGCCCATCACCCTCCAGAACCGGGATCAGCTCTCCGGCCAGCTCTCCGCGCGGCAGGCGCTGCTCGTGCCCACGCTGTGGCCTGCCATCCAGAATGCCTACCTGGGTGAGAAGGCGGCGGCGCTGACCGCGGAGAACACCCGCCGGGAGATCCTCTTCGCGGTGGCGCAGGCCTACCTTGGCGCCGCGAGCCTGCGCGAAGCCATGGCGGTGCAGGAGCAGCTGCTGGAGGTCCGCCGGGGCTTCGAGCGCGACGCCCAGGCGCGCTTCGAGGCCGGCGACGCGGAGAAGCTGGCCGTCCTCCGGGCGACGCTGGACCGCAAGCAGGCGGAGCAGGAGGTGGTGCGCAGCCGCAATGCCTACGCCACCGCGAGGAGCGCCCTGGCCGCCCTGCTCGCGCGGCCGGTGGACTTCGACGTGGCGCCGCCCCAGGGCAGCGCGGTCGCGGTCCCCGCCGAGGCCCATGACGTCGCGGTCGCGGAGAAGACCGCGCTCGACCGGCGCCCGGACGCAGCGGCCGCGCGCCTCGACGTGGACGTCGCACGCGGCGGCCGTCGTCAGGTCCTCTTCGAGTACCTGCCCAACCTGTACGCCAACGGCAATGCCTCCACGACGAACACGGCCGGCCTCACCGGGCAGGCCTCCACCTGGACGGTGGGACTGGCCCTGTCGTGGAACCTGTTCGACGGCGGGCTGCGCGAGTCCAAGCTGCGCGAGTCCTCCGGGAGGATCGCCGAGGCGAACGCCAACCTGCGCGGACTCGAGGAGCAGATTCGCGACGAGGTGCGAAAGTCGCGCAGCGAATTGGAGAGCGCGGAGGCCAACCTCGGGACGGCCGAGGAGCGCGCGAAGCTCGCCCTGGAGAGCGCGAGGCTGGCGAAGCAGAACTTCGACGCCGGGGCCACGACGTACCTCCAGGTGACGGACGTCAACGCGACGCTCGCGAGCGCCCAACTGTCCGCCGTGGCCGAGTCGCTCAACGTGCGGCTCTCCCGCCTGGCGCTGATGCGGGCGATGGGACTCTTCGACCCCACGGGCCATTCCCTGGTGCCACGTCCGTGAGCGCTCCTGACCACCCGGGGCATCCCGGAGCTGAAGCGGAGGCGGCTCGACCTGAAGCGCTTCACGAGCGTCGATGTGTCCATGCGCGCCGAAGGCACGCGCGTCGCGCTCCAGGTCTCGGTGGAGGAGCGCGTGCTCGTCGTCCAGAGCCTCTTTCAACGAGGGCCTGGCGGCCTGGGTCACCTATCGCGAGGATCAGTTGCCCAGCATCACGAACGTGGAGAGGCCATCGACCTGGGTGACGCCTTCAGGGCTCTGGCAGGCCAGAGGGTTCAACTGTACGGAGGTAATGGTGCGGATGATGCTCTGGCCCTTGAAGTGACCCGAGATGATCTTCTCGTTCAGGAGGATCACGAGCTGACCGTTGGTCTTCGTATTGGAGATCGTCTGGCCTTGCGTGATGCCCAGGGAGCCGTCGCTCCACTCAATCCGGGTGCTGACCGGGGCGCCCGGATTGTCCAGCGCGCAGCTCGCCACGTAGCGGCCCACGTTGGAGATCTTCTTGGGGAGGATGTTCCCGGAGAACAGCGCCACCGGGCAGGCCGTCAAGGTCGAGTTGGCGGCGAAGTCCACGGTCCGGGGCGTATCGGTGAGCCCGGGCGAGTAGGTCGTGGTCTCCGGCCCCGTGCAGAGGAACATGGCGGCCTGGGCGCTGGCACCCATCAGGACCAGGGAGGGAATGAGAAACAACCAGGAGGAGGGACGCAGGATGAGGTTTCGCATCTCCTCAATAAAGGACTCCGTTCGCGAAAGAGAGAGTGTCCGCGAATGCGAACCCGCCGCGACCCCAGGTCGACCTGTCGCACCGCGGGGCCTGGTTCGTCCGGCGTGACGTCCCCCCGTCGGTCCCTCACCCGAACCAGGGCGCCGCTTCCGGCTCAGCGTCCCGTCCGACGCCGGATGCGTGCACGCGCGGCCTCCAGCGCGGAGTCCACGCCGGCAGGCGGCTTCGGAGGCTCGGGTGCTGATGGCGGAGGTGATTCCTCCGGAGCTTGAGGCTTCTTCCCGGACGCCGTCGTCGCGGAAGGCTCCGTGCGCGGCGCGGACGTGGCTCCGCGCGCGAGGGACTCCTTCGCGGGACGGACGCGCGCGGCACGCACCCGGGGCGCGGAGAGGAAGCGGCGCACGGCCACCTCCGACAGCAGCACCGCCAGCGCGAACGCCACCAGCCACGGCGCCAGCGGGACACGCCCTTCGGACTCCGGCGCTTCCGCGAACAGGCCCGTCATCGACAGGCGCTCCTGCCCCCCGCCCACCGCCGCCAGCGCGCGCAGGAGCTTGAGGCCCTCCTTCGCGCTGCCCGGCTCGAACTCCGGCGCGTACGGCAGCGCCACGGGCGGCGCCCTCAACACGCGGCCTCCCCACTTCACCACCGGATGCCAGGTGCCGCTGCCGGACAGTGGGTACTCGGCCACCAGCCGGTCCTCGTCCTCCCAGTGCAGCGGCTTCTCCACGCTGGTGCGCCCGTCGCCCGACAGCAGCACCGCCGTGGGCAGGGCTCCCGGCATCGGCTCGCCCGGCGGCAGGTCCAACGTCACGCGCAGCAGGTTGCCCTGGCGCTCCGAGCGCACCACCGCCTCTTCCTTCGGCGTGGCGCTCCCCATCGACCAGCGCACCACCGCTTCCAGCGTCGCTCGCAGCGCGCCCCACTCGCGCAGCTCCCCCGTGTACTTCCCGTCCACCTCCGCCGTGAGGGCCACCACGCGCCCCGCGCCATGCGGCCACAGCGCCAGCACCGGCGCGGCGTTGGTGTCCAGCGTGCGCAGCGCCACGTTCGCCCGGGGCTTCAGGTACGTGAGGTTGTAGCCGCCCACCTGCGGCAGGCCCTGCGTGGGCAGCGGTCCCAGCAGTGACAGGTCCGGCGCGGCCTCCAGCGACACGGGCTCGTCCACGAAGGTGGCCCTCGCCACCGCGAGCGTCTCCTGGCTGAAGATGCGCGGCAGGCTCATCGCGTCCTCGGCGAAGTAGATGCGCCCGCCGCCCCGCCGGGCCACCTCGCGCAGCAGCTCCGCGTCCGGATCCTTCTCGGTGCCCAGGCCGATGACGGACACCGTCACGTTCGCCTCGCGCAGCGCGGCCAGGGTCCGCTGGTAGTCGTCCGGCTCCTCGGAGTCCGCCGCGTCGGAGAACAGCACCACGTGCCGCGTGGGCTTGTCGCTGCGGAGGATCTCCTTGCGCGCCGCGCGCAACGCCACGCCCACGTAGATGCCGCCACCGCCGCTGAAGCCGCTCGCCACCTTCTTCAGGGGCAGGCCTTCGCTTACCGGGCTCAACGGGAAGACCTCGTGCGACTCCGTGTCCACCATGTGGATGGAGGCTTCATCGTTCCCGTTGAGGAGCGTGAGCGCCGCGGTGACGCCCTCCGCGGCCAGCTCCATCTTCGTGCGGCCATCCGGCACCTGCATGCCCATGGAGCAGCTCGAATCCATCAGCACGCTCATCGCCACCGACGCGCGCCGCTGCTCCTCGCGCATCTCCAGCGACACGGGCAGCAGCGCCTCCACGGGCGAGCGCCGATAGCCGCCCTCTCCAAAGCTCGTCCGCCCGCCCGTCATCACCAGCCCGCCGCCGGCCTGATCCACGTAGTCCGCCAGCGCGTTCAGCCCCGGCTCGCCGAGCGCGTTCGCGTCCACGTTCTCCAGCACCACCACGCCGACACCATCGAGCGCATCCAGCGACACGTGGAACGGCGCCCGGACGTCCACCTGCATGCCCGTCGCGCCCAGCGCCTTCGCCAGCGTGCCCGTGGGCTGTGGGGTGAGCAGCAGCACGCGCGGCGGCCCCTCCACGCGCAGCACGCCCACGCCCACGTCGTTCTCCGGAACGCCGTCCCCCGAGGCCTCCACCGTGAGCCGGTAGTGCACGAGGCCCGGCGCCTCCAGCAGGTCGCGCAGGGGCAGCAGGTTGGGCCCGGGCTTGAAGTCGAAGGGCCCCTTCACCAGCACGCGCCCGTCGCGCTCCAGCCGCACGGTGCCGGTGACGGCGGAGGTGGCCTGCACCACGGCGGAGAACTGGAAGGGCTCGCGCACGGAGACGCTGGCGGGCACGTCCAGCGACACGACGGCCACGTCCAGCGCGGGCTCCGGGCGCGCCACCTGCCGGTAGTCCACCGCGATGCCGCGCGCGGCCAGCCGTCGGGTCGCGCCCCGGGCATCCGCGCCCGTGGAGCGACCGTCGGAGACGACCAGCACCCGGCCGGTGCGCTCGGGAGGAATCAGCGCGCCCGCCGCATCCAGCGCGGCGGACAGGTCCGACGCCTCCGCGTCCACCGGCCGCGTGAAACCACCAAACCGTCCCACGTCCGACAGCGGGGACTCCACCCGGGCCTCGCGGCCGAAGGTGACGACGCCCACGCGGTCGCCGGGCCGGCGCTGCGACTCCACCAGCGACACCAGCTCCGCCGCCACCCGGTCCACGTCCAGAGGCATGGAGCGAGAACGGTCCACCACCACCGCCACGTCGCTGCCCGCGTTGGCCAGTCGCAGCTCGGGGCCCGCGAGCGCCCCCACGCCGAGCACCAGCAGCACCCACCGCAACACCATGGGCGGACCGGGCCTCCGGCCGTAGCGCCACAGGAAGAGTCCCAGCGGCAACAGCAGCAGCCACGCCTGCGGAAGGGTGAAGGTCATACCTTCCTCGTGACGTAGAAGTCGGCCAGCAGCGCGGCCAGCAAGACCACCAGCGGCCAGCGGGCGCGCTCCTGCGCACCTCCGCCCGCCGTGTCCTCACCCGCCTCCTTCGCTGGCACGTCGATGCTGCCCCGGCCGCGCAGGTCCGACTCGCGCGCATCCAGCGCCAGCACCTCCAGCGAGTCCACTGCCGTGCCGTCCCGCTCCAGCACGTAGCGGCCAGGGCTCGTGGGCGCGGGCAGGCTCAGGGCTCCCGCGCCGAACACCGGCTTGCGTCCGGACGGTCCGACCAACGCGTAGCGCGCACCCGCCTCCGTCACCACGGGCAGCGCTTCGCCCAGGTTGAGCTGGTGCCGGGGAAAGCCCTCGCGCAGCCGCCGTGCCTCGCGCACCACGTTGCCCAACAGCACCGGCCACGCGGGGGTGCGCTGGAGGTTGGAGCGTGCCAGGTCCACGTTGAGGTGCAGCCGGCCGCCCTCCTCTTGCGACACCAGCACCGCCTCGCCCGCAGTCACCAGCGGCCGGCCAGGGGGATTCGTGCCCGCCGTCCACCGCACCCCGGCGAGCTGCACGTCGTCCATCAACGTGCTGCCCTTCTCCGTGAAGAACGGCCCCACGAAGGTGCGCAGCGTTCCTCCAGCGCCCAGCGTCACCCGCGCCTCCGTGCTCGAAGGCCCCACCGACAACACCGGCGCGCCGGGGACGGGCGTGCCATGCGCCACCTCCGGCGACACCGCCAGGAAGCGCTCCAGGGCCTGCCTCGATGCGGGCGACAGTCCTTCGGTCAGGCCCACAGACACCGGCACCACGGGCGAGGGTGACAGGCGCACGCGTCCGTCCTCGGGCAGCGCGTCGTCCGGAAGGGACACCTCCACGTCGCCGGCCTCGCGGAAGGTGAGGCGCACCGTCGCGGCGCCTTCCTCCGGCAGCACGATGCGTTCGATGCGTTCGGTGCCTTCACGCGCACCCGGGCCCGGCGCCGCGCGCACCCGGGCCTCCACCTCCGAAGGCCCCGCGCCGAAGCGAGCCACCCGCAGCGTCACCGTCGCCAGGCCGTCCTCGTCGCGCCGCTGCGCGGACACCAGGGCCACGTTGCCCTGGGAGTGCCCCAGCGCCGTCCAGCGCACCGAGGGAGGAACGACCGTGTCTTCCGACGGGGGCGCGTCGGTGAAGAAGTGCACGTGCTTGCCGGGCCCGGACAGCTCCTGCGCCCACAGGAGCGTGGGCACGACGTCGTGGTCCGGCCCTCGCGACTCGAAGGACTCCAGCGCGCCCAGGGCCCGCGACGCCTCGACCTCCGGTCCGGCCACGACATGCGGCGACACGCCGCTCGCCAGCACCGTCACGTGCGTGGCGCCCTCCGCCTCCACCCGCTTCGCCGCCTCCGAGCGCACGCGCTCCAGCACCGTCTTCCCATCCGAGGTCCGAGCGGACATGGACAGGCTGCCGTCCACCACCAGCACCAGGTGTCGTCGACGGGCCATCTCGCCCCAGCGCACATCCGCCAGGAACAGCGCGGCGGCCAGCACCGCGAGCACCTCCAGCAGCAGCGAAGCCTCGCGCGTGAAGCGCTCCCACCGGGGTCCGCCCTCCGCGCGCGGACGCGGCGTGCGCCACAGGAACAACGCGCTCACCACGACCGGCTTCTGCCGACGGCGCAGGAAGTACGCCGCCACCAGTGGCACCAACGCACCCAGCGCCAGCAGGCCCCACGGAAGCCCGAAGCTCACGCTCCGCCTCCCGCCACGAACCGCACGTCCACGCTTCGCAAGCCTTGCCCTGAACCCACCCCACACCCTGCGGCGCGTCTGGTGCGAATCTCTTCGCGGTGCGAACTCCTCGGCTCGCCTCCCGCCACGAACCGCACGGCCGCGCGCCAACGCCCTGAGCGAATCCCACCGAAGCTCACGCCCCGCCTCCCGCCACGAACAACGCACGCAGCGGCCCCGCCACCTGCGCACGCAGCCCGTCCGCCGTGCTCACCGTGAGCAACGTCCCCCGGGCCCGCGCCACCGCCGCCCGCAGCGAACGCTGGTGTTCCGCGAAGCGGCGGGCGTAAGCGGCCAGCACCCCCTCCGTCAGCAACTCCTCCAGCGCCACGCCACTCTCCGCGTCCACCAACCGAGCCCCCTCGCCGCCCGTGGGGTCCAGGTCCTCAGCGTCCAGCACCTGCACCAGGAACAGCGCCGACGCGCCCCGCGACAGCCGGGCGCACAACGCCTCCAGGTCCGTCTCGAAGAGGAAGTCGCTCACCACCACCCGCAGGCCACAGGGCCTGAGCGGCGGCAGCCGTCCCAACGCCGCCGCCAGGTCGTCCCGCGCCTCGAACTCCGCGCCCCGGAGCGCCGTGCGACACGCTTGCCCCTGCACCCGCTCCGGGGCGCGGAGTTCGAGGCGCGGGACGACCTGGCGGCGGCAGCCGTCCCAACGCCGCCGCTCAGGCCCTGTGGCCTGCGGGTGGTGGTGAGCGACTT
>SECN01000434.1 GCA_004173515.1 Myxococcaceae bacterium
TCCACCGAGGCCCTTCGCTCCTTCCTCTCCTCGCGGCTGCCTGACTACATGCTGCCCGCGGCCTTCCTCCACCTCGCGGCGCTCCCCCTCACCGCCAACGCCAAGCTCGACCGCAAGGCACTCCCCGCTCCCGACTCGCGGCCTGCCCTCTCCCAGGACTTCATCGCGCCTCGTGATGACGTTGAGTCCCTCCTCGCCTCACTCTGGGCCTCCGTCCTCCATCTCCAGCGTGTCGGCGTCCACGACAACTTCTTCGCTCTCGGAGGCCACTCCCTCCTCGCCACCCAGGCCCTCTCCCGCATCCGCTCCGCCTTCGGCATCGACCTGCCACTGCGCGACCTCTTCGACTCACCCACCGTCGCCGCCCTTGCTCCTCGCATCCACGCAGCAGTGCGAGCGAAATCAGGGCCCGTCGCGCCTCCGCTGCTTCCCGTGCCTCGCACGGGCCGACTCCCGCTCTCCTTCGCCCAGCAGCGCCTCTTCTTCCTCGACCAGCTCGAACCCCTCAATCCCGCCTACAACATCCCCACGGCCGTCGTGCTGGACGGGGACCTGGATGTCTCGGCGTTGGAGCGGTGCTTCGACGAACTCGTCCGGCGCCACGAATCGCTGCGGACCACCTTCCACGGAGACGCGGACGGGGCGGTGCAGCGCATCGCGCCGCCAGAGCACTGGTCGCTCGCCGTGGAGCAGACCGCCGGAGCGTCCGTGGAAGAACGCACCGCGGAGGCAAAGCGACTGGCCACGGAGGAAGCGCAGCGTCCCTTTGATCTCGCGAAGGGCCCGTTGCTGCGCACGCGCCTGTACCGCCTGGACGCGCGCTCGCACCTGTTGATGGTGACGGTGCACCACATCATCTCGGACGGCTGGTCCACGTCGCTGCTGATCCGCGAGCTGGGCCAGCTCTACGCGGCGTTTCGCGAACAGCGTCCCTCGCCGCTGCTCCCGCTCACGGTCCAGTACGCGGACTACGCCGCCTGGCAGCAGGGCTGGTTGCGGGGCGACGTCCTGGAAGCCCAGCTCACGTGGTGGCGTCAGCACCTCGCGGGAGCGCCTCAGGTCCTGAGCCTTCCCATGGGGAACCCGAGGCCTGCGGTGCGTTCGCATCACGGGGCCACGCGAACCCTCCGCCTGCCCGACACGGAGGCCCTGCGCGAACGGGCCCGCACGGAAGGCGTCACGCCCTTCATGCTGGTGCTGACGGCGTTCCAGGTCCTGCTGCACCGCTACTCCGGACAGGACGACCTGATCATCGGCACGGACGTGGCCAACCGCCATCACGGCGAGGTCGAGGGGTTGATGGGCTTCTTCGTCAACCAGCTCGCCTTGCGAAGCCGGCTGGAGTCAGCACCCACCTTCCGGGAGCTGCTGCGTCGGACACGGGATGGCGTGCTCGACGCCCAGGCCCACCAGGACCTGCCCTTCGAGGAGCTGGTCCGGGTCCTCAACCCCGAGCGGAGCCTGCGGCACGCCCCGCTCTTCCAGGTGAAGCTCACCTACCAGTCCACGCCCCAGGGCGGTGTGATGGAGTTGCCCGGCCTGACGCTCAGGGGCCTGGGCACGGAGGAGGAGGCCGCCTCCGCCAAGCTGGACATCACGCTGGTCGTCGCGGAGCAGGCGAAGGGTCTGTCCTTCGTCTGTGAATACGCCACGGACCTCTTCGACGCGCAGGGCATCGATCAGCTCCTCGAAGCCCTGAGGGTGCTCCTGGAAGCCGCCGCGGCAAAGCCAGACACCCTCGTCTCCGACCTCCCTCTCCTATCCGAGGAGGCCCGGCGACGAATCCTTGCGGACAGCCATTCCGCACGGACCCGGCCCTTGCCCGACACTGGCGCGGACGTCCTCTTCGAGGCCCAGGCCCGAAGCACCCCGGAGGCCCCGGCGGTTGTCATTGCAGGAGAACAGCTCACGTATCAGGAGCTGGATGCCCGGGCGAACCAGCTCGCGCATCACCTGCGCACGCTGGGCATCGGGCCGGAGGTCCGCGTCGGGCTGTGCCTGGAGCGCTCGCCGGAGCTGATCATCGGAGCGCTGGGTGTGCTCAAGGCAGGAGGCGCCTTCGTCCCCCTGGATCCAGCCTATCCGAGCGAACGACTCGCCTTCATGATGCGCGACGCCGTGCTCCCCCTGGTGCTCACCCAGGAAGCGCTCGCGGACGACCTGCCCGCGCAGGGAGAGCTGTTGCTTTGTCTGGATTCGGAATGGAACCAGGTGGCCCGCGCGCCCCGGAGCCCCCCCACCCCCGTCACGCAGCCCGAACATCTGGCTTACGTCATCTACACCTCGGGCTCCACGGGCCAGCCCAAGGGCACGCTGCTGTCGCACCGGGGCCTGTGCAACACGGCGCTGGAGGCCGCACGGGTGCAGCACCTGGGCCCTGGCCAGCGCGCCCTCCAGTTCGCGGCCACCGGTTTCGATGCGGCCATCTGGGAGATCTTCTCCGCGCTCCTGTCCGGAGCAGCGCTGTGCCTCGCGCCCAGGGACGCGCTGTTGCCAGGTGCGCCGCTCCAGGGCCTGCTCCAGGCCCAGGCCATCACCACCGCGACGCTCACGCCCTCCGCCCTGGCGCAGCTCGACCCGGACGCGCTCCCCACGCTCCGGACGTTGACCTCCGCGGGCGAGGCCTGCACGCCGGAGCTCGCGAAGCGGTGGAAGCCGGGACGCCGTTTCCTCAATGCCTACGGTCCCACCGAGGTGACGGTCTGCGCGACGGTCAGCGAGGACGTGGACACCAACCGTCCCTCCATCGGGCGCCCGCTGGCGAACGTCGAGGTCTACGTCCTGGACCCGCGACTGCACCCCGTCCCCAGGGGAGTACCCGGGGAGCTGTTCGTGGGAGGCCCCGGACTCGCGCGCGGCTACTTGAACCGGCCCGGACTGACCGCCGAGCGCTTCATCCCGCATCCCTTCGCGCAGGCCCCCGGGGCCCGGCTGTACCGCACCGGGGACCGCGTGCGCCTGCTCGCCACGGGTGAGCTGGAGTTCCTGGGCCGCCTGGACACCCAGGTCAAGCTGCGGGGCTTCCGCATCGAATTGGGCGAGCTGGAGGCCGCCTTGGAGCAGCACCCCGGCGTGCGTCAGGCCGCGGTGCGAGTGCGGGAGGACGCCGCGGACGACCGGCGGCTCGTGGCCTACGTCACGGCCCGGGACGGGCACCGGCTGGAGCCCTCCGAGACACGGACCTGGCTTTCCACGCGCTTGCCGTCCTTCATGGTCCCCTCCCACGTCGTCGTGCTGGAGCAACTGCCCCTCACGGCGCACGGCAAGGTGGATCTCCAGGCGCTCCCGTCACCGGATGCGACCGCGTCCAGCGCGAGCAGCTTCGTCGCGCCCCGGGACGCGCTGGAGCACCAGTTGGCGGTGCTCTTCGAGGAGACGCTCGGCCAGGGACCGGTGGGGGTGACGACCAGCTTCTTCGACCTGGGAGGCCACTCGCTGCTCGCGGTCAAGCTGCTGCGGCGGATTGAGAAGGAGCTGGGCCACGCGCTGCCCATGTCGGCGCTCTTCGAGGACGCCACGGTGGAGCATCTGGCGCGCCTGCTGCGGCAGGAGCCCCGGCCCTGGTCCCCGCTCGTCACGCTGGGCCGAGGCGGCAGCCAGCGTCCCTTCTTCTGCGTGCACCCGGTGGGAGGCAGCGTCCTCTGCTACGCGGAGCTGGCGCGCGCCCTCGGGCCGGATCAACCCTTCCACGGCCTCCAGGCCCCGGGGCTGGACGGAGACCGGCCGCCGCTGGACACCGTCGAGGCGCTGGCGGCGACCTACGTGGCCGCGGTGCGAAGCCTCCAACCCCACGGCCCCTACCTGTTGGGAGGCTGGTCCCTGGGCGGCAACATCGCGCTGGAGATGGCCCAGCAGCTCCAGCGCCAGGGCGAACCGGTCGCGCTGGTGGCCATCATCGACGGCCACGCGGGAGCCCCCGAAAGCTCCCTGCCCCCCGAGGACACGAATGCAATCATGACCGCCCTCTTCGCCCGGGACCTCGCGGCCATCTCCGGCGAGCCGCCCCCTGCGTCGGATGCGGCGCTGGCGGAGCTGGAACCGGAAGCACTGCTCCAGCAACTGCTGGAGGAAGGTCGCCGGAGCGCCGCCGTCCCGCCGGACACGGAGCTGCCCCGGCTGCGAGCCCTGCGCCAGGTCTTCGAAAGCAACCTCCGGGCGACCACGGCCTACCGGCCCCAGCCCTACACGGGGCCCCTCGTGTTGTTCCGCTCCAGCGACCCGGGGAAGGATCCGCTGGCGCAGGAGCAGAGCTGGCGTCAGGTGGCGCCCGACCACCTGGAGGTCCAGGACCTGCCCGGAGACCACTACTCGCTGCTCAGGGCCCCCCACGTCCAGACGCTCGCGACCCGCCTGAAGGCCCGCTGGGCCGAAGTCCCGAGTAACGAAGCCCTCCCCCCGAAGCCGTCCGCCTGAAGCCCCCGAGCCCCCACACCATGGCCCGAATCACCTTCTTTCCCCTCGCCCAGGTCGGCCACATCCACGCGACCTTCCACCTCGCCCGGAGGCTCCGCGCGAAGGGCCACGACGTGCACTACCTGTCGCTCCCCGACGCCGAGGAGCCGGTGCGCGCCCAGGGCTGGCCCTTCACCCCGGTGGGCGAAGCGCTGTTCCCCAAGGGCTTCCGGGACGCCTCGGACTCCACGCTGGGCTCGGACGCGCCCCGGGAGGAGAAGCAGCAGGTCGCCCGGGAGATGCAGCGCCGGCTGCAGGCCTACGCCTCGGAGCTGCTCTCCGGACAGGACTTCGAGGCGCGCCTGCGAGAGCCGAGGCCCGACCTGTTGCTCGTCGACAGCACCTATCCGCTGCCCGCGCTCACCGCGCGCCGGCTGGGAATCCGCACGGCCCTCTTCAGCACCACGCTGCCGCTGCGAGCCGACGCCGCCGTGCCCCCGCTGACGAGCACCGCGCCTCCGCCCACGGGAGTCTGGTCCCGACTCAAGGTGCGCGCCGCCTGGGCCCTCCAGGCGCAGGCCGGACGGGCCGGCTACGGGCGGTTCCTGCGCGAGCAGGTCCAGGTCCTGGCCCAGCGCCACCCGGAGGTGGCAGCGCTCTGCGACTTCCGCACCCACCTCCAGCACGGGCCGCACGTGGACCTCCCCACGCTGATTGCCTGCGCGGAGGCTTTCGACTTCCCGCGCACGTCGACGAAGAACCTCCACTACATCGGGCCGGGAGTGGACCTGGAGCGCGCCAGCGCATCCCTGCCGCCCGAGGTGGAGCAGGACCCGCGCCCCCTCCTCTACTGCTCGCTGGGAAGCCTGGGCCACCGAGCCGCGGCGCACCGGCCCTTCTTCCAGGCGGTGCTGGACATGGTGGCCCGCCGGCAGGACTGGCGGCTGCTGATGGCGGTGGGGGCGAACCTGGCGCCAGCGGACTTCCGGATCCCCGCCAACGCCACGGTGGTGCCCTTCGCGCCCCAGCTCGCGGCGCTGCGCAAGGCGTCGGTGATGGTGACCCACGGGGGCCTCAACAGCGTGAAGGAATGCCTCTGCCTGGGCGTGCCCATGCTGGTGTTCCCCACGGGCCTGGATCAGCCCGGCAATGCCGCCCGGGTGGTGCACCACGGCCTGGGGCGCCTGGGCGACATCCGGCGGGCCACCCCCGACACGCTGTCCGCCCTGCTGGACGCGGTGGTGGGGGACCCGGGCCTCCGGACCCGGGTGGACGCGATGCGGAAGGCCTTCCTCGCCCTGGACGGTTCGGACCGGGGCGTGGAGGTGGTGGAGGGGCTCCTGGGGG
>SECN01000435.1 GCA_004173515.1 Myxococcaceae bacterium
CGCCACCACGGGCCAGTCCTCCGGCCCGCGCAGGCTGTAGTGGTACATCATCGCCACCAGCGGGAGCACGGCGGCCTGGTGCCACTGCCACAGCGAGTTCTTGATGTCCCCGCCCCGGATGATGCCCCACACCTCCATCCACATGATGGAGAAGAACGAGATGGCCAGCACCACCGCCAGCGGCCGCGGGATGGGCACCACGGGCGGGTCGATGGTGGACTTCTTCGCCCGCCGCCAGATGCCAATCCCAATGGACCCGATGATGAGCCCGTCGATGAGCGGGAATCTCAGGGCGCCAATGCCCACCAGCTCATGCATCTGCGTGAAGAGCAGCTTGCCCAGGGGGAACAGCGGCGAGGGCCAGAACATCGACTGGGGGCGCTCGGGTGTGTAGTCCACCGCGAGCACCAGGTAGAGCACCGTGAGCGCCAGGTAGCGCAGCGGCAGCTTCCAGATGACCCACACCACCGTGAGCGCCAGCGTGGGCGCCAGGGTCACGATGGGGTCGCCGTTACCCACGGCGGCGGCACCCAGGGTGACGGCTCCCAGGCCCGCGATCATCACGAGGTACTGGAGCCAGGCGGCGCGGGAAGGAGCGAAGGTCATCGGACGGTGCGGGGGAGGCTATATCCCGGGCCCGGGTTGGGATAGATGCGGAAGGCGTATGGCTGGCTCCCGACCCCGCGTCCTCCTGATTGCTGAGCTGTGCAACCCTGACTGGGTGAGCGTCCCCCTGGAAGGCTGGTCCCTGGCCAGGGCACTCGCCGAGGTGGCGGACGTGCACCTGGTCACCCAGGTCCGAAACCGCGAGAACATCCTCAAGCAGGGCTTGGTGGAGGGGATGGACTTCACGGCGCTGGATTCAACGCCGGTGGAGCGTCCGCTGGAGAAGGTCGGAGAGGTCCTGCGGGGCAAGGCGGGCGTCGGCTGGACGACAGCCACGGCGCTGAGCGTGCTGCCGTACTACTACTTCGAGGAGCTGCTCTGGCGGCGCTTCGGGGACCGCATCCGCGCGAAGGAATTCGACGTGGTGCACCGCTACACGCCCATCAGCCCCACGACGCCCAGCACGCTGGCGGCCAGGTGCGCGGAGGCCGGGGTGCCCTTCGTGATGGGCCCGATGAACGGCGGCCTGCCGTGGCCCAAGGGCTTCGGGGACGCGCGCGTGCGTGAGCGCGAGTGGCTGAGCTACATCCGGGACGTCTACAAGCTGATGCCCTTCTACAGGTCGACGCGCAAGAACGCGGCGGCGCTGATGATGGGTTCGCGGGCGACGCGTTCGCAGTTGTCGGCGGAGTACCAGGACAAGACGGTGTACATCCCGGAGAACGCCATCGACGTGCGGCGCTTCGGCGCGTCGAAGGCGGAGGCGCCCACCGGGCTGCCGCTGCGGGTGGCGTTCGTGGGGCGCTTCGTGCCGTACAAGGGCATGGCGATGCTCATCGACGCGGCGGCGCCGCTGGTGCGCGAGGGCAAGGTGGTGGTGGAGCTCATCGGCGACGGCGCGGAGATGCAGAACCTGCGCGCGCAGGTGGCCCGGGGCGGGCTGGAGAACGGCGTCACGTTCGCCGGTTGGGTGAAGCACCAGGAACTGCAGGGACGGCTGGCGAAGAACCACATCTTCGGCTTCCCGAGCGTGCGCGAGTTCGGCGGCGCGGTGGTGGCGGAGGCGATGGCGCTGGGTCTGGTGCCCATCGTGATGGACTACGGCGGTCCGGGTGAGATCGTGAGTCCGTCCACGGGCTTCGCGATCCCCATGGGGACGCCGGACGAAATCGTGCAGCGCGTGCGCGGGGTGCTGGAGAAGCTGGTCGCGGATCCGTCCGTGATTGGCCCCATGGGTGAGCGCGCGAGGGCGCGCATCCAGAAGCACTTCACGTGGCGCGCGAAGGCGGAGCAGGTGCTGGAGGTCTACCGCTGGGTCTCCGGCGAGCGCGGCCAGCCGGACTTCGGGATGCCGCTGGCGGACTGAGGTTCGCGGTCGGGCTGAATGGCCCCGGAGGTCGCCATGCGATGGTGGACGCTGGGATTCGTGGCGGGAATGCTGGGGTGCGCGTCTTCCGGGACGCCGCCCCTGGACTCACCGCTTCGCACCTGGGAGCGGGCGGATGCTTCCGGCTCTGGCTGTGCACCGGACGCGGAGGATCGCTGTGTCGCGACCCTCTGCACCGAGACCGAGTGCGCGCTTTTCCTGTGCGAAGACCTGGTGTCAGGGCGCGTGGTGCGCACCCGTGGCAGTGCGCCGGCGTTGGTGGCGCCGGGTGGCACGGCCCAGCGGAACTGGGGCAGTGCTCAGGGGCTGCCAGGAGACCGCCTGCCGGTCATGGTGTTCCGCTGGTATCCGCGCGAACGCCTGCCGAGCGAGGTGCGCAGGCAGCAGTCCCGGGAGGAGTGGGCGCGGCGGCCCAAGGAGAAGCACCACCTCTTCCCCCAGCAGTACACCGCGTACTTCAAGTCCAAGGGCATCAACGTGCATGACTACGTCGTGGTCATCGACAAGGCCGAGCATGCCCGGATCCACCGGGGGCCGGACGGCGCGCCGTGGAACGAGGAGTGGCGCGTGTTCTTCTCGCGGACCTACGGACGTGCCACCAAACCGGAGCACTTCGAGCAGGCATCGAAGATGATCCAGCGGTTCGGTCTCTTCGGCCTCACGACGACCTACTGGCGGAGCATCGACCTGGGCCCCGCGCCCCGAGAGGACTGATGCGCTTCTTCGAGCTGCGCACGCCGCACTACGGCGCGCCCCGCGTCTGGACGGGCGCCTATCAGGCGGAGTCACGCTGGATGCTGCCCGGCGTGGAGTGCCCCACCTGCGGGGAGACGTGGAGTGGCATCGCGCTCGCGTATCCCTCCGTGGACCTGTCCGAGCATCCTCGACGACCGGAACTCGAGGAGCCAGGCCCCGAGCCCTTCGCGCGGTATGCGCGGCTCGTGGAGCAGTTGGGCGCATGGCTTCCGCCCGGGGCGCAGGTGGAGCCGGGGACGACCTTCGGTCCCCTGGTCGGAACCGCTCAGGGCGAGTTCGGGCCCCTGGTGTTGAGGGACCCCTGGAAGCTGCTGGTCCGCGAGGATGCCCTGCATGCGTTGCGGGCGGCGCGAATCCAGGGACTGGTCCCGATCCGGGCGGAGCTGGCTACCCTGAATGCACCGGTGCCCGCGTTGTATGAACTCGAACTCGCTGCCAGGGGAAGACTGCACCCATCGTGTCTGCCCGCTGGTACCGCTCCGCCCTGTGTGGCCTGTGGGCGGATGAGTGGGCCCATGCCGTTGGACATCCGGTTGGAGGCTGCATCCCTGCCCTCGGAGTGGGACTTGTTCCGGCTGACGGATGCCGTGACGTTGATCATCGTGAGCGAGCGCTTCGTGGACGTGGCTCGGAGCTTGGGTCCGATGGACGTTCTCTTCCACGAGCTTCCCGTCAGTGTCTGAGGCCATGGGCCAGGCGGTAGAATCCCCGGCATGAGCCCCGACTCCTCCCTGCTTCGCCGCATCATCCGTGGCAGCGCGCTGTACGACCTGATCGTCACCCTGCCGTTCGCCACGCCGTGGACGGCGGAGGCGGTGCTGTCGCTGATGCGCTGGACGCACGAGTCCCTGTCACTGGGCGGTGAGGCCATGCCGGCGTTCTCGGCCATGCCCCTGTTCTTCGTCTCCCTCTTCGGTGTGCTCGCCGTGCTGTGGGCGGTGGTCCGTGTGGTCCAGCCGACCGCGTTCCATGGCGCCGTCGACACCGTGGGCCGGGCCGTGGTCGCCACGTGGATGGTGCTCGCGCTTTCGCAGGGCGCGACGCAGGTGCTCATCGTGTTCCTCGTGATGGAGTTGGCGGGGATGTTCGCGCAAGGCGGGCTCCTGCTGGCCTCGCGAAAGGTCCGTGAAGGCGTTCCCGCGACGACCCGCTGAGCCTCGTGCGAGGGGCGCTTGCCTCTGCACCAAGGTGCAGGGGTTAGGGTTTTCGGCATGAACCCTGACTCCTCCTGGTCCCGTCGTGTCGTCCTGGCCAGTGCGCTGTATGACCTGGTCGTCACCCTGCCGTTCGCCACGCCGTGGACGGCGGAGGCCGTGCTGTCCGGTGTCCGTTCCGTGCACCGCGCGCTGTCGCTGGGCGGGGATGCGCCGCCGGTGTTCACGCCCACGCACCTGTTCTTCGTCGCCCTCTTCGGCACCATCGTGTCGCTGTGGGCCGGGGTGCGGATCCTCCGGCCCTCCGCGTTCCATGGGGCCTTCGACACCGTGGGGCGGGCGCTGTTCTCCACGTGGATGCTGTTCGCGCTGTCACAGGGTGCGACGCAGGCGCTCGTCGTCTTCCTGGTGCTGGAGCTGGCGTGGATGTTCGCGCAGGGCGGTGTCATCCTCGCGGGCAGGAGGTGGCGTGATGGCAGCCTCGCGACGGCCCGTTGATGCAATCCCGGTGGCGCCCCTGCGCATCGGTGCGCTGGCCCGCGCCGCGGGCGTGAAGCTGTCCACGCTGCGCTTCTACGAGCGGCGCAAGCTGCTCACCCCGTTGGATCGCAGCGAGAGCGGCCAGCGCCTGTACGGCCCCGAAGCCGCCATCCGCGTGCGCTTCATCCGCCGCTCGCAGGAACTGGGCTTCACCTTGAAGGAGGTCTCCGCATTCCTCGCCGTGTCCGACCGACGCGGTACTCCCACCCGCGACGTGACCCGCTTCGCCAACGAGAAGGTCCAGGCCATCGATGCCCGCATCGACGACCTGCGCCGCATGCGCCGCGCCATCACGACGCTGATGGCCGAAGGCTTCTGCGCGGAGGACACCGTGTGCCCCATCCAGGTGTCACTGGGCTCACCCGGGGTGTCCCGCGCCGTGTCCGCGCGACGTCCGAGCCGACCGTCCATCGCTCGGGGCGGCTGAGTCCATCACCGCCGTGGCGGATGCTCCGGAGCGACCGAGCCGACGACCCACGTCCTCGTGGGCATGGCTCAAGGTCGCAACGGAGCGCGGGCTTACCGCGCCAGGGGGCCACCCGTGGGTGGACACCCGTCCAACGTCACCGCGAAGCGGTGCTACCGCCGCTCCGCCTCACGCGTGGTGCGCACCCACTCGCCGCGCTTCTCCGCGCCGGGGCCTCGCACCATCAGCCACACCTTCCACACCACGTAGATGGGCGCCCACGCCAGGTCCAACAGGCCGCGCGCGCCCACGCCGGACACCCACCAGCCGCGCAGCACGTACAGCGACAGCGACAGGAGCCCGAACGACGCCACTGCGGTGGCCGCCACCGCCGTGCCCCCCGACAGCCACGCCACGCCCGCCGCCAGCACCGAACCCGCCACCGTCGCCAGCACCAACTGGCTCAGCGGCGGCACCAGCACGTCCATGGACAGGTCGAACAAGAGCCCGCTCTTCTGCTTCAGCGCGTCGCTCAACAGCGGCCAGCCGTGCAGCTTGCGCATCTGCGCGCGGCCCCCCTCCCAGCGCTGACGCTGGGAGCGGCTCTGCTTCTCCGCCGTCACCATCTCGCCCAGCACCTCCGCCTCCCAGGCGTAGTGCACGCGGTGCCCCGCGCGCGCCAGGCGGATGCCGTACTCCAGGTCCTCCACCACGCTGAACGCGTCGTGGGGCACCTGCTTGAGCACCGCGTGCGTGAAGCACATGCCGTTGCCGCGCAGGCCGCAGGACACGCCCATCCGCTCGCGCCCCATGGAGCGCACCCGGTGGAACATGCCCAGCGCGATGGTCATCAGCCGCGTGCGCCACGACGCCGTGGGGTTCATCACCGACGGGAGAACGCGTGCAGCAGGTTGGCCGTCACCACCGTGTCCGCGTCCACCACCACCACCGCGTCCGCGAAGCCGTCCTTCTGGCTGCGCTCGAAGGCGTGCGCCAGCGCGTAGCCCTTGCCGCGCTTCTCCGCGTCCTGGCGCTCCAGCACCGTGGCGCCCGCCTCGCGCGCCTTCTGCGCCGTCGCGTCCGAGCAGTTGTCCGCCACGACGATGATGCGCCGCAGGTGCGTGGGGTAGTCCACCGCGGACAGGTTCGCCACCGTCCTGGCGATGCCCAGCTCCTCGTTGTGCGACGGAATCACCACGTCGAACTTGCGCACCGCGGGCGACGGCGGCGCCGGCGCCGCCTTGCGTCCCGACAGCAGCGTCAGGAGCAGCAGGTAGCCGCAGCCTCCCGCCACCGGCAAGAGGCCCACGCACAGCGCCACGTCCACCCAGGTCCAGACCGTCACAGTGTCACCCCCGCGCGCGGTGGCCTCGGGCCGTGTCCGCGCGCTTGAACCTTCAGCGGCGTTCCAGCTCCGCCAGCACCGGCATCTTCAAGATCCGCTCCACCTGCCACTTCTCCAGGATGCGGCGCCGCAGGATGTCCAACGCCACCGCCGCGAACACCGCCAGCGCCACCCCGCCCACCACGCCCGCGATGGCGATGAGCTTCGGGTTCGGCTTGGACGGCTTCTCCGGGAAGAGCGCCGGCAACAGCACGCTGTAGCGGTGCTTCATCGACACCTTCGAAATCTCCAGCTCCGTCTGCGCTTGATCCAACCGGCGCAGCTTCTCCTGGTGCCGCATCACCACCATGCGCATCCGGTCCGTGGCCACCGCCACCTCCGGATCATCCGGCGTGCCCAGCATCGCGCCCGCCATGGGGCCGCCGAACCCGGCCAGGTTCGTGCCCTCCGTGGTGGTGGACTCCACGTCCGTGCCACCCATGCGCAGGTACTCCTGGATGAGCGACTGCTCCTCCGAACGCAGCGACGTGAGCTGCGGCGAGTCCGCCTGCATCGTCGCCACCCGCTGCTCCAAATCGACAATCACCGGGTGCTGCGGCGAGAAGACGACGCGCTGTTCGGCCAGCTGCGCGCGCAGCTCCGTGAGGCGGCGGCTCCTGAAGTCCTCCACGTCGCGGATGGCGCGGCGCTTGGCCTGCACCAGGAACTTCAGCTGCGCGAGCGCGTGGTCCGTCTGCAACAGCGCCTGCCGCGCGCTGGCCTGCTTGGGGTCCGCTTCCCGCTTCTTGCGGCGCGAGTCCGCCTGCTTCACCGCGCGCTCCAGGTCGTTGATGGCCTGCTTGATGTTCGCGGCCTCGTTCTCCACCTGGGACTTCAGGATGTTGACGGACTCCGTGATGGCGCCCATCTCCGAGTCATGCCGCATGTCGAGGAAGTTCTGCGACGCGGCCTCCACGATGTTGAAGGCCATCTGCGGATCGCTCCAGTCCACGCCGATGGTCACCGTGCCGGAGCCGCCCTCCGCCATCACGTTGAGGCTGGTCTCCAGCATCGCGATGAGCGCCTCTTCCTTGTCCGCGTCGGACATGGGGGGCGGCGCCTTCTTCGTGTACTGCTCCTTCAGGCGGCTGAACGGCGACCGCATGTTGTCCCAGTACTCGATGAGCTTCGCGTTCTTGACGACGGACTTGAGGTTGCCCCGGCTGAGCACCATCTCCCACGCGGCGCGCGTGGGCTGATCCGCCTCCACCGGGATGGAGCGGCCCGGGTTCACCAACGAGGAGATGATGAGGTTGCGGTACGTCAGCATCCGCGTCTCGACGTGGTACTTGCGCGGCATCAGCTTCGCCGCCGCGGACCCCAGCGCGCTCATCACCGCGATGATGCACAGGCCCAGGAACCAGTGCCGCAGCACCGCCCGGCGCACGAACCCCAGCCCGTCGAAGAGAAAGCCCCAGTCGATGAGGTCGGCCGGCGCGTTCGTCTCCTCGCGCTCGGGGACGTACGGCGGGGGCGGGGCGGAGT
>SECN01000062.1 GCA_004173515.1 Myxococcaceae bacterium
GCCGGTGACGGCCTCGCGCGTGGCTACCTCGCCAATCCCTCTCTGAGTGCCGAGCGCTTCCTCCCCAATCCCTTCGCCTCCGCGCCCGGCGCCCGCATGTACCGCACCGGCGACCTGGCCCGGCACCGCCTCGACGGCACCCTCGACTTCCTCGGCCGCCTCGACTCCCAGGTGAAGGTGCGCGGCTTCCGCGTCGAAATCGCTGAAGTCGAAGCCGCACTCCTCGCCCACCCCGATTTGCGCGAAGCCGTCGTCATCGCCCGCGAGGACTCCCCGGGCCTCAAGCGCCTCGTCGCCTACTTCACCTCCGACGCCCCGCCCTCCACCGAGGCCCTTCGCTCCTTCCTCGCCTCGCGGCTGCCTGACTACATGCTGCCCGCCGCCTTCCTCCACCTCGCGGCGCTCCCCCTCACCGCCAACGCCAAGCTCGACCGCAAGGCCCTCCCCGCTCCCGACTCGCGGCCTGCCCTCTCCCAGGACTTCGTCGCGCCTCGTGATGACGTTGAGTCCCTCCTCGCCTCCCTCTGGGCCTCCGTCCTCCACCTCCAGCGCGTCGGCATCCACGACAATTTCTTCGCCCTTGGCGGCGACTCCATCATCAGCCTCCAGCTCGTCGCACGTGCCCGACAGGCGGGACTGCGGCTGACGCCGAAGCTGCTCTTCCAACACCAGACGATCGCGTCGCTGGCCCCTCACGTCACCGCGTCCCTGCCGCCCCAGGCCGAGCAGGGCCTCGTCACCGGTCCCGTTCCGCTCACGCCCATCCAGCGGGCCTTCTTCGAGGAAGCGCTTTCGCGTCCGCACCACTTCAATCAGGCGGTGTTGCTCGAAACACGGGTGCCGCTCGACGTCACGGCGCTGAAGGCCGCGCTGGAACACCTCGTCGAACACCATGACGCGCTCCGCTCCCGCTTCGTCGAACAGGACGGTGTCTGGCATCAGCACACCGTGGGCCGTGAGCACCCCGTCACGCTGCACGAAGTGGATCTCTCTTCTGTTCCCGACGCGGAGCGGACCTCTTCGCTGGAAGCGGCCGCCACGAAACTCCAGACGGGCTTCGACCTGTCCAGCGGGCTCCTCTTCAGCGCGGCCCTCATCCACCAGGGTCCTCGCAGCACGGAACGCCTGCTGCTCACCGCGCACCATCTGGTGGTGGACGCGGTCTCCTGGCGCACGTTGGTGGAGGACCTGGAGTCGCTCTACCTCGCGCTGAGCCAGGGCCGTTCGCCCTCCCTGCCCGCGAAGACCACGGCCTTCAAGAGCTGGGCACAGCGTCTGGAGGCCTACGCGAAGTCCGAGGCGGTCGCGCGGGAGCTGCCCTTCTGGTTCGGGGACGACCGTCCCCTCGCGCGGGAGCTGCCTCGCGACCTTCCCGGGGAGAACACGCTCGCCTCCGCCCGCGAACTCTCCCTCTCGCTCACGCCGGAAGAGACCCGGATCCTCACGCAGGAGGTCCCTGCCGCCTACCGTGCCCGCGTCGAGGATGTGCTCGTCGCGGCGCTCGTGGTCGGCCTGTCCCGTTGGACGGGCCACCCGAGCCTCCAGGTGGAGCTGGAAGGCCACGGCCGCGAAGACCTCTTCGACGACGTCGACCTGTCCCGCACGGTGGGTTGGTTCACCACGACGTATCCCGTGACGCTGGAGGCTCCTGTCGGCGCAAGCCCTGGCGAGCTGCTGCGCGGCGTGCGCGACCGCCTGGGACAGGTGCCCAAGCGGGGCCTGGGCCACGGTCTGTCGAGGCACCTCGGCACGCCTGAGGCCATCCAGTCCCTGCGCTCACGTCCCTCCGCGCAGGTGTCCTTCAACTACCTGGGCCAGTTCGATCAGCTCGCCGCCGCGTCCACGCTCTTCGCGCTCGCATCCGAATCCAGCGGCGCCTCGCGTGACCTGGAAGGCCGTCGCCGTCACCTGCTGGAGTTGACCGCTCGCGTGAGCCACGGACGCCTGGAGCTGGGGCTCGTCTACAGCGCCAACGTCCACCACTCCGCCACCGTCGGACAGGTGGCGCGCGAACTCATGGCCACCCTGCGCGCCTTCATCGCCCAGCGCGCTTCGGAGGATGCCGCTCGCCGCACGCCCGCGGAGTTCCCGCTGGCGAAGCTGGAGCAGGCCTCGCTGGACCGGCTGCTGCGATTCTCTCCCCAGGACCTCTATCCCCTGTCGCCCATGCAGCAGGGCATGCTGTTCCAGGTCCTGCTCAACCCCGGCGCCGGGGAGTACTTCGAACAGATCACCTGGGCCATCCACTCGCGCCTGGACCTGACGGCCTTCCAGAAGGCGTGGCAGGCGCTCATCGCCCGTCACCCCGTGCTCCGGACCTCCTTCCACCGCGAGGGATTGGAAGAGCCCCTCCAGATGGTCCACCCCGAAGCGGCGCTGCCGTGGCGGGAGCTGGACTGGCGCGGCCTGCCCTCGGACGACCAGGAAGCCCACCTGCAAGCCTTCCTCGCCGAGGACCGCGCGAAGGGCTTCGATTTGTCCCAGCCTCCGCTGATGCGCTTCGCGGTGATGCGCCTGGATGGCGACGTGCACCGCGTGGTGTGGAGCTTCCATCACCTGCTGCTCGACGGCTGGAGCCTGGGCCTGCTGCTGGAGGAGCTGTTCGCCCCCACGCCGCGCACCGCGCGGACCGCGCCGCCCTACCGCGACTACATCGCGTGGTTGGGGCGCCAGGACCTGACGCAGGCGGAGACGCATTGGCGGGCGGACCTCGCGGGCTTCAGCGCCCCCACACCGCTGCCCGGCGAGCGGCGGTCCGCATCCCGGGACGCCTTGCCCGCCAAGGCCGAGCGGACCTGGGTCATGCCCGCGGCGCTCACCGCGCGGCTCCAGGACTTCGCGCGCCGCCACCAGCTCACGCCCAACACGGTGGTCCAGGCCGCGTGGGCGCTGCTGCTCGGCCGCTACAGCGGCGAAGCGGACGTCGTCTTCGGCACCACCGTCGCGGGCCGTCCCACGGACCTACCGGGCGCGGAGGCCATCGTCGGCCTGTTCATCAACACGCTGCCCGTGCGCGTGGCGCTCCCGCCCGAGGCCCGCGTGGTGCCGTGGCTCCAGGGACTCCAGGCGCGTCAGGCCGACCTGCGTCAGCACGAGCACAGCCCCCTGGTCCGCATCCAGGGCTGGAGCGAGCTGCCCCGGGGCGTGCCCCTCTTCAACAGCCTGCTCGTCTTCGAGAACTGGCTGGACGCGGCGGTGCGCGAGCGCACCTCCGGACTGGACCTGCACGACATCCGCGGGCTGGAGCGGACGACCTACCCGTTCAACATCAACATCCTCCCCGGGGAGGAGCTCACCCTGCGGCTGTCGCACGACGCCGGACGCTTCGATGGCGCCCTCGTGGAGCGCGTCCTCGCGCAGTGGCAGCAGGTCCTCACGGCCTTCGTCTCCCAGCCGGAAGCCCGGCTCGCGGACATCGCGCTGCTGACGGACGCGGAGCGCCACCAACTGCTGTCGGGGTGGAACGACACGCGCCGCACCTTGAGCGACGCGGCCTTCGCGCACGAACGCTTCGAGGCCCGCGCCAGACTCACGCCGCAAGCCGTGGCCGTCACGTCCGGGGACGCGCGCCTGACGTTCGCGCAGCTCGATGCCCGGGCCAACCAGCTCGCGCACCACCTGCGCGCGCGGGGCGTGGGACCGGACGTGCGGGTGGGGCTGTTCCTGGAGCGCTCCGTGGACCTGGTGGTCGCGGTCCTGGGCATCCTCAAGGCGGGCGGCGCCTACGTGCCGCTGGATCCGGAGTATCCCCAGGAGCGGCTGGCCTTCATGCTCGCGGACTCGCGCGTGCCCCTGCTGGTGACGCGTGACGCGCTGGCGGATGTCCTCCCCGCCACGGGCGCGCTGCTGGTCTGCCTGGACTCCGATGCGCGGGTCCTCGCGAAGGAGTCCCCGGAGGCCCCCACGCGGACGGTGAGCGGCGGCAATCTGGCCTACGTGCTCTACACCTCCGGCTCCACCGGCCGGCCCAAGGGCGTGATGGTGGAGCACCAGGGGCTGACGAACTACCTCGACTGGTGTGCCACGGCGTATCCGGTGACGGAGGGCTCGGGGGCGCCGGTGCATTCGCCCCTCGCGTTCGATCTCACCGTGACCAGCCTCCTGCTCCCGCTCACGGTGGGGCAGCCCATCACCCTGATTCCATCCGGCGACGGCGTCGAAGGGCTCCAGACCGCCCTGCGCTCGGGGGCGGACTTCGGCCTCGTGAAGCTGACGCCCACCCACCTGTCCCTGCTGGCCCAGGGGCTGGGAGAGAAGGAGGCCGCAGGAGGAACCCGGGCCTTCGTCATCGGCGGAGAGGCGCTCACCTACGAGACCCTGGCGCTCTGGCGGCGACACGCCCCCGGGACGCGGCTGTTCAACGAGTACGGCCCCACGGAGACCGTGGTCGGCTGCTGCGTGCATGAAGTCGGCGCGGAGGATCCGACCACGGGCGCGGTGCCCATGGGCCGGCCCATCGCCAACGTCGAGCTGCACGTGCTGGATGCGGCCGGACGGCTCGTGCCTCCGGGCATCCCCGGGGAGCTGTTCATCGCGGGCCTGCCCCTGGCGCGTGGCTACCTGGAGCGCCCGGACCTGACCGCTGAACGCTTCGTCCCGCATCCGTTCAGCGCGGAGCCCGGGGCCCGGATGTACCGGACGGGCGACATCGTTCGGCGTCGGCTGGACGGCGTGCTGGAGTTCCTGGGCCGCGCCGATGCGCAGGTGAAGCTGCGCGGCTTCCGCATCGAGCCCGGCGAAATCGAGGCCGTGCTCACCAGCCACCCCGCCGTGCGCGAGGCGGCGGCCCTCTTGCGCGAGGACACGCCGGGAGATGCACGCCTCGCCGCGTATGTGACGGGAGACGCGGCCCGGTTGGAGTCCTCGGCGCTGCGCTCCTTCCTGGAGGCGAAGCTGCCGGCCCACATGATCCCCGCCGCGTTCATGTGGCTGGAGTCACTGCCGCTCACGTCCAACGGCAAGGTGGATCGCAAGGCCCTGCCCGAGCCCGTGAGCACGCGGCCGTCCGGAATCGAAGCCGCACCGCCCGCCACGCCCACCGAGGAGTTGCTGGCCGGCATCTGGGCGCAGGTCCTGCGCGTGGAGCAGGTGGCGCGCGGCGATGACTTCTTCGAGCTGGGAGGGCACTCGCTCATCGCCACCCAGGTCGTGTCCCGCGTGCAGGAAGCCTTCGGGGTGGACCTGTCCCTGGGCGAGCTGTTCGAGGCCACCACGCTGTCCGCGCTGGCCACGCGCATCGATGCCGCCATCCTGGCAGGGCAGCACCTGCGGATCCCGCCGCTGGTGGCCGCGCCCCGCACCGGGGAGCTGCCGCTGTCGTTCGCGCAGCAGCGCCTGTGGTTCCTCCACCAGCTCGCGCCCCAGAGCGCGCTATACAACATCCCCCTGGCCGTCCGGTTCACGGGGAACCTGGATCCGGCCGCCCTGACGCGAAGCTTCCAGGAGCTGGTCCGCCGTCACGAATCCGTCCGCATGACCTTCCCCTCGACCGAGGGGCGTCCGACGCAGGTGGCCCTGCCCGAAGCCGCGCTGTCGCTGCGCGACCTCGACCTCCAGGCGCTGCCCCTGGCGCAGCGTGAAGCCGAGGTGTCCCGCCTCACGCGTGAAGAGGCCCAGCGCCCGTTCGACCTGGCCCGGGGCCCGCTGCTGCGCGCCACCTTGCTGACGGTCGGCGAGCCGGGGCACGTGCTGCTGCTGACGATGCACCACATCATCTCCGACGGTTGGTCCATGGGGGTGCTCATCCGGGAGATGGCGGCGCTCTACGCGGCCTTCACCGCGGGCCGGCCCTCACCCCTGCCGGAGCCGGTGCTCCAGTACACGGACTATGCGCTGTGGCAGCGGACGTGGCTGAGGGACGAAGCGCTGGAGACCCAGCTCTCCTATTGGAAGACGCAGCTCGACGGCGCCCCCGCATCGCTGGAGCTGCCCACCGACTTCCCGCGTCCAGCCGAGCCCACGAACCAGGGCGCGCACCTGACGCGTCAGCTTCCCGCCGCGCTCACCGAAGCGCTGAAGGCGCTGGGCCGCCACGAGAACGCGACGCTCTTCATGACGTTGATGGCGGCGTTCCAGGTGCTGCTCGCCCGGCACTCCGGACAGCAGGACGTGGTGGTGGGCGCGGACATCGCCAACCGCACCCGCGCGAACACCGAAGGGCTCATTGGCTTCTTCATCAACCAGCTCGTGATGCGCGGACGGCTCGACGCCGCCTCCACGTTCCAGGAGCTGCTGGCCCGCACGCGGGAGACGGCGCTCGCGGCCTACGCACACCAGGACCTGCCCTTCGAGGAGCTGGTCCGCGTCCTCAACCCGAAGCGGGGCCAGGGCCAGGCGCCCATCTTCCAGACGAAGCTCGTGCTCCAGAACGCGCCGGTGACGGCCATCGAGCTGCCCGGCCTGACGCTCACGCCCCTGGAGCTGGCCAACGGCTCCGCGAAGCTGGACCTCCTGCTCGCCGTGCAGGAGACGCCCGACGGGCTGTCCTGCCTCTGGGAGTTCAGCACGGAGCTGTTCAAGCCCTCCACCGTCGAGCAACTCGCCTCGCGCTTCGAGCGTCTGCTCGAAGGCATCGTCGCCCGACCTGAGCAGGCCTGGTCCAGCCTGCCCCTGCTCTCTGAAGAAGAGCGTCAGCAGGTGCTCGTCGCGTGGAACGACACGCGGCAGGTGCTCTCGGACGAGTCGCGTGTCCACCACCTCTTCCAGGCCCAGGCCGAGCGCACCCCGCAGGCCCATGCCGCCACCTTCGGCGGCCAGCACCTCACCTACCGGGAGCTGGACGCTCGCGCCAACCGCCTCGCCCACCACCTGCGCTCCTTCGGCGTCGGTCCCGAGACCCGCGTCGGACTCTTCCTGGAGCGCTCCCTCCACGTTCCCGTTGCGCTGCTTGCCATCCTCAAGGCCGGCGGCGCCTTCGTCCCCCTGGACCCCGCCTACCCTGCCTCCCGTACCGCCTTCATCCTGGAGGACGCGGGCGTCCCCCTCGTCCTCACCCAGGACTCGCTCGCGGATGAGCTGCCTTCAGGCGTCCAGTTCGTCTGCCTCGACTCCGACGCCGACGTGATTGCTCGCAGGCCCGACTCGCTTCCTGACGTTCGCGTCTTCGACGACAGCCTCGCGTACGTCATCTACACCTCCGGCTCCACCGGCACGCCCAAGGGCGCCCTGCTCCTCCACAAGGGACTCGCCAACACCGCGCTCGCCGCCGCACGCGCCCAGCGCTTCCACGCGAACAGCCGCGTCCTGCAATTCGCCTCGCCCGCCTTCGACGCCTCCGTCTGGGAGATCTTCCCCACGCTGCTCACGGGCGCATGCCTCGTGCTCGGCTCGCGCGATGAGCTGCTCCCCGGCCAGCCCCTGCATCAGCTGCTCGAAGCCCAGGCCGTCACCGTCGCCGCGCTGACGCCCTCCGTCCTCGCCCAGCTCTCCGAGGCCGACCTTCCGCGGCTCGAAACCCTTGTCTCCGGAGGAGAGGCGCTGCCGCCCACGCTCGCCCGACGCTGGGGCCAGGGCCGCACCCTGCTCAACGCCTACGGCCCCACCGAAGTCACCGTCTGCGCCACCCTCTCCGGGCCCGTCGACCCGGAGCGCATCTCCCTGGGACGGCCCTTCCCCAACGTCCAGCTCTACGTCCTCGACTCGCACCTCCAGCCTGTTGCGCCGGGTGCGCCGGGCGAGCTGTACGTCGGAGGCGCGGGCCTCGCTCGCGGCTACCTCTCCCGCCCCGCCCTCACCGCCGAGCGCTTCCTCCCCAACCCCTTCGCGGCTGCCTCCGGCGAGCGCCTCTACCGCACCGGCGACCGCGTCCGCTTCCGCTCCGACGGTGAGCTGGAGTTCCTCGGCCGCCTGGATGCGCAGGCGAAGCTGCGCGGCATCCGCATCGAGCCCGGTGAGCTTGAAGCCGTGCTCGGCACCCATCCCTCCGTGGATCAGGTCGCGGCCCTGGTGCGTGAAGATGTTCCGGGAGACAAGCGCCTCGTCGCCTACGTCGTCGCGCGGGCCGAACATCCGCTCGACCTGGACGCGCTGCGCTCCTTCCTCAAGGACCGTCTGCCGGAGGCCCTGCAACCGTCCGCCTTCGTCCCGCTCTCCGCGCTGCCCGTCACCGCCACGGGCAAGCGGGACCTCCGGGCCCTTCCCGCCCCTGAAGGCCTTGCCCTGCAAGGCGCGTTCATCCCGCCCGGAGGCACGTTGGAGCTGCGCCTCGCCGGGCTCTGGTCGCCCCTGCTGGGCGTGGCCCGCATCGGTCGCCACGACAGCTTCTTCGACCTGGGTGGCCACTCCCTGCTCGCCACGCAGTTGGTGTCCCGCGTCCGCGAGGCCTTCGGCATCGACCTGCCGTTGCCCGTGCTCTTCGAACACCCGACCGTCGCCGGCCTCGCCGGCAAGCTGGCGGACCTGCTCCACGCAGCCCCGGCCTCCACGGGCCCGGCCCTCGTCGCGGTCGCGCGTGGGGACGACCTCCCGCTCTCGTTCGCGCAGCAGCGGCTGTGGTTCATCGATCAGCTCGAACCGGGCAGTGCGCTCTACAACATCCCCGCGGCCGTCCGGCTGGAAGGCGCCCTGGAGGTCTCCGCGCTGGAGCAGGCGTTCTCAGAACTCATCCGTCGCCATGAGGCCCTGCGCACGACGTTCCCCCACCGGAACGGGCAGCCCGTCCAACACATCGCGGCCCCCGCGCCGCTGTCGCTGCGTCGCCTCCAGCTCCCGCCGGGAGAGGACACCGCGCGCGAGCAGCACCTGCGACACCTGCTCGCGGAAGAATCCCAGCGCCCGTTCGACCTCGCGCACGGACCGCTGCTGCGCACCCTGCTCGTCACGCTCGCTCCCGAGCAGCACGTGTTGCTGCTGACCATGCACCACATCGTCTCCGACGGTTGGTCCATGGGCGTGCTCATCCGCGAGCTGACGTCGCTCTACACCGCGTCGCGCGACGGCCGGCCCTCACCGCTCCCCGCGCTCCCCCTCCAATACGTCGACTACGCCGTCTGGCAGCGCGACGGGCAGCACGGCGAAGTGCTCGAAGCGCAGCGCGCCTACTGGCTGCGGCAGCTCGCGGAGGCTCCCGGGGCGCTGGACCTGCCCACGGATCATCCCCGTCCCGCCACGCCTTCCTCCCGAGGCGCGACGCATCCGGTCCGCCTGTCGGGCTCGCTGTCCACGGCCCTGCGGCAGTGGGGCCAGGGTGAAGGCGCGACACCGTTCATGGTGCTGCTGGCCGCGTTCCAGGCCCTGCTCGCGCGCCACGCCGGTCAGGACGACATCTGCATCGGAACGCCCATCGCCGGCCGTCGCCGCATGGAACTGGAAGGCCTTCTGGGCTGCTTCGTGAACACGCTGGTGCTGAGGGCGCGTCCCCAGGCGCACCTCTCGTTCCGGGAGCTGCTCGCCCAGGTCCGGGAGATGACGCTCGGGGCCTACGCGCACCAGGACCTGCCGTTCGAGCAGGTCGTGGACGCCGTGCAGCCGCCGCGTCAGTTGGGCCGCTCGCCCCTGTTCCAGGCGATGTTCGTGCTCCAGAACACGCCCGACGCGGACCTCACCGTACCCGGCCTGACGCTGCGCTCCCTGCCCCTGGAAGGCCGCCAGTCGACGTTCGAGCTGACGCTCTCCCTCAAGGAGACCGCCGACGGCATCGACGGGTTCATCGAATACCGCGACGACCTCTTCGAGCCCGCCACCATCGCGCAGCTCGCCACGCACTTCCAGCGCCTGCTGGAAGCGGCCGTCGCGAACCCGGACCGGTCCCTCCACGACCTGCCGCTGCTCTCGGACGAAGAGCGGCGACAGTTGCTCGCCACCTGGAACGACCCACGCACCGCCCCGAGCGCGCCGTCCTTCCTCCACCGCGCCTTCGAGGAGCAGGTGCTGCGCACGCCGGACGCGGTGGCCCTGAGCTGGGGGGAGACGACGCTGACGTACGCGGTGCTGGAGCAGCGGGCCCACCAACTCGCGCACCACCTGGGCACACTCGGCGTCGCCCCGGACGTGCGCGTCGCGCTGTGCATCGAGCCCTCGCCCGAATGGATCATCGGCCTGCTGGGCATCCTCAAGGCCGGCGGCGTGTACGCGCCGCTGGATCCGCGACTCCCCGCGCGGCGGCTTGGAAGCCTGCGTGAGCAACTGTCGCCCCGCGTCCTCTTGACCACCACCGCGCTCAACGCCGTCGTGCCCGCGGGCTCCGGCGTCACGCTGTGCCTGGACGCGAGCACCGCGCTGCTCGCGCAAGAGCCCACCACCGCGCCGGTCGTCGCGCTCCATCCCGAGCATGCGGCCTACGTCATCTTCACCTCGGGTTCGACGGGCGAACCCAAGGGCGTCGTCGTCGAACACCGAGCGGCCGCCCACACGCTGCGCCAGTCCGTGCGCGACTACGACCTGCGGCCCGGTGACCGGCTGCTGCAATGGGCCGCGCCTGGCTTCGACGTCTCCGTGCAGGAGGTGTTCTCCGCGCTCGGCACCGGCGCCACGCTGGTGCTCGCGCCACGGCAGTTCATTGGCGAGGAGCTGCACGCCTTCCTGCGGGCCCAGGCCGTGACGACTCTCACGCTGACCGCCTCCGCGCTGGCCACCCTGCCGGACGCGGCGCTCCCCGCGCTGCGCTCGCTGGTCGTGGGCGGAGAGTCCTGCCCCGCTGAACTGATGGAGCGCTGGGCCCGCGACGGCCGCCGCTTCGTCAACCAGTACGGTCCCACCGAGACCACCATCGCCGCCACCAGCGCCACGTGCGTGCCGGGCTCCGGCGCGCCGCCCCTGGGCCGGCCCTTCCCGGGCACCACCGTCTACGTGCTCGACGCGAAGCTGGCCCCCGTGCCGCGCGGCGTGCGCGGAGAGCTGTTCATCGGCGGAGAGGGCCTCGCGCAAGGCTACCTGGGCCACCCCGACCTCACCGCCGGACGCTTCCTTCCGCATCCCTTCGCCACCACCCCGGGCGCACGCCTCTACCGCACCGGCGACCTCGTGCGCTTGCGCACGGACGGACAGCTCGAGTTCCACGGCCGGACCGATGCGCAGGTGAAGCTGCGCGGCGTCCGCATCGAGCCCGGAGAGATCGAGTCCGCCCTCACGGCCCACGCCTCCGTGGCGCAGGCAGCCGTCGTGGTGCGCGAGCTTCGTCCTGGCGACAAGCGGCTGGTCGCCTACGTCGTCGCGCGTGCCGACCATCCGCTCGACCTGGAGGACCTGCGCGCGTTCCTCAAGGACCGCCTGCCGGAGGCCCTGCACCCTTCCGCCTTCGTTCCCCTCGCCGCGCTGCCCGTCACGCCTTCCGGCAAGCGCGACCTCCAGGCCCTGCCCGCTCCAGAAGGCCTTGCCCTGCAAGGCGCGTTCGTCCCGCCCGAAGGCCCGGAGGAGCACCGCCTCGCGGAACTCTGGGTTTCGCTGCTGGGCGTCCCCCGCGTCGGCCGACACGACAGCTTCTTCGACCTGGGAGGCCACTCCCTGCTGGCCACGCAACTGGTGTCCCGCGTCCGCGAGGCCTTCGGCGTGGACCTGCCGCTGCGCGCCCTCTTCGAACACCCCACCCTCGCCGGCTTCGCGGCCCACCTCGCGAAGGACACGGGCGCGACGGGCCTCGCGAAGGCGCCGCCCCTCCTCCCCGTGTCCCGGGAGTCGAAGCTGCCGCTGTCATTCGCGCAGCAACGCCTGTGGTTCATCGATCAGCTCGACCCCGGCACCGGCGCGTTCAACATCCCCACCGCGGTCCGCCTCCAGGGCCAGCTAGAGGTTGCCGCCCTGGAGCGCGCCCTCCAGGAGCTGGTCCACCGTCACGAGGCCCTTCGCACCACCTTCTCCGCGGAGGAGGGCCGGCCGTTCCAGGTCATCCAATCGCCCCGTGAAATCCCCCTCGCGCGGCTCGACCTCCAGGCCACGCCGGAATCCGAACGGGACGCGAACACCCAGCGGCTCCTCCTCCAGGAAGGCCAGCGCCCGTTCGACCTCGCGAAGGGACCGTTGCTGCGCTCGGTCCTCGTCACGCTCGCGCCCGAGCACCACGTCCTGCTGCTCACCGTGCATCACATCGTCTCCGACGGTTGGTCCATGGGCGTCCTCATCCGCGAACTCATCGCCCTCTACGCCGCGTTCCGCGACGGCCTGCCGTCCCCGCTCCCCGCGCTGCCCCTCCAGTACGCCGACTACGCGGCGTGGCAGCACGACTGGCTGAAGGGCGAGGTGCTGGAAGCGCAGCTGTCCTGGTGGCGCGAGACCTTGTCCGGCGCGCCGCAGACGCTGGAGCTTCCCGGCGATGCCCCGCGCCCGCTGACGCCCACCGGGCGCGGCGCCCAGTACGACGCGGCGATGTCCCCGGCCCTGTCACGGGCGCTCGACGCGCTCGGGCGCCAGGAGGGAGCGACGCCGTTCATGGTGCTGCTGGCGGCGTTCAACACGCTGATGGCCCGCTACTCCGGACAGCGCGACCTGCTCATCGGCACCGACGTCGCCAACCGCTCCCGCGCGGAGACCGAAGGGATGCTCGGCTTCTTCATCAACCAGCTCGTCCTGCGTGCCCGCGTGGACGGCGATCCGACGGTGCGCGAGCTCATCGCCCACACGCGCGAGTCCGCGCTGTCGGCCTACGCGCACCAGGACGTGCCCTTCGAGGAGCTGGTCCGCGTCCTCAACCCGGCGCGCAACGACGGCCGCGCCCCGCTGTTCCAGGTGAAGTTCACGCTCCAGCACGCGCCCACCCGCGCCATCACGCTGCCCGGCCTGAAGCTGGAGCCGGTGACGCTGGAGACGCACGCGGCCAAGCTGGACCTGCTCGTGGTCGTGGGCCACGGCGAGGACGGCCTGCGCAGCACCTGGGAGTACAACACCGACCTGTTCACCCACGACACCGTGGCGCGCATGGCGGGCCACTTCCAGACGCTGCTGGAGGGCTTCGCCGCCAGGCCCCAGGCCCGGGTCTCCGCGCTGACGCTCCTGTCGGACGCCGAGCGCCACCAGGTGGTGACGGCGTGGGGCGGCCCCCGGCTGGACTTCCGCGCGGACGACTGCTTCACGCAGCGCTTCGAGGCGCAGGTGGAGCGCACCCCCGACGCGGTGGCCGTCACCTACGAGGATGAACGGCTCACCTACCGCGAGCTGAACCTCCGCGCGAACCAGCTCGCCTGGCGCCTGCGCGGCATGGGCGTGCGCCCCGACGGACGCGCGGCCCTGTTCCTCCACCGCTCGGTGGAGCTGGTGGTGGGCATGCTGGGCATCCTCAAGGCGGGCGGCGCCTACGTGCCGTTGGATCCGGAGACGCCCACCGAACGGCTGTCGGCCATCCTGGAGGAGGCGGAGGTCGCCGTCGTCCTCAGCCAGGACGCCCTGTCCGAAGCGCTCCCGGAGACGGGCGCGCGCGTGCTGTACCTGGACTCGGAATGGGAGGCCATCGCGCGGCGCGGGCGTCCGGAGAACCCGCCGCCCGTGGCGACGCCCGGCAACCTCGCCTACGTCATCTACACCTCCGGCTCCACCGGACGCCCCAAGGGAGTGGCCGTGGAGCACCGGCAGCTCAGCGCCTACACGGCGGGCGTGCTGGAGCGGATGCCCGAGTTGCCCGGCGCCCGCTTCGCCACCGTGTCCACCATCGCCGCGGACCTGGGCAACACCATGGTGTTCCCCGCGCTGGGCACCGGCGGCGACCTGCACGTCCTGTCGCGCGACCGGGTGACGAGCCCGGAGGACTTCGCCGCCTACTTCGAGCGGCACCGCATCGACTGTCTGAAGATCGTCCCCTCGCACCTGGCGGCCCTGATGTCCGCCGCGAAGCCGGAGCAGGTGCTGCCGCGCCGGTTGCTCGTGCTGGGCGGCGAGGCCTCCAGCCGCGAATGGATTGAACGCATCCAGCGGCTGCGCCCGGGCTGCGAAATCCTCAACCACTACGGCCCCACGGAGACGACGGTGGGCTCGCTCACGTGGCCGGTGCCCACCACGGGCCTGCCCGACCGGCCCAACATCCCCACGGGCTTCCCGCTGCCCGGAGAACAGGTGCTGGTGTTGGACACGCACCTGCAACCGGTGCCGGTGGGCATCGCCGGAGAGCTGTGCATCGGCGGCGTCGGCGTGGCGCGCGGCTACCTGGGCCGCCCGGACCTGACCGCGGAGCGCTTCATCCCCAACCCCCACGCACCGGAAGCCGGAGGCCGCCTGTACCGCACGGGCGACCTGGCGCGTCGGCTCAAGGACGGGGCGGTGGAGTTCCTGGGCCGCATCGACGACCAGGTGAAGATCCGTGGCTTCCGCGTGGAGACCGGCGAGGTGGAGGCCGTCCTGCGGCAACACCCGGACGTGCGCGAGGCCGTCGTGCTGGCCCGCGAGGTCGCGCCCGGAGACCGCCGGCTCGCGGCCTGGGTCGTGCCCACGCCCCAGCGCGCCACGACCGTGCAGGGCCACAAGCGCTACGTGCTGCCCAACAAGCTGGCCGTCGCGCAGCTCAACCGCAACGAGACGGACTACATCTACAAGGAGGTCTTCGAACTCCAGGCGTACCTGCGCCACGGCGTGACGCTCAACGACGGCGACTGCATCTTCGACGTGGGCTCCAACATCGGCCTGTTCTCCGTCTTCGCCAACCAGGTCTGCCACGCCCCGCGCATCTTCGCCTTCGAGCCCAACCCCACGGTGCACGCCATCCTCAGCGTCAACCTGGCCCTCCACGCCCACAACCCCACCGTCTTCGACTGCGGCGTCGCCGCCGAGGAAGGCACCGCGGAGTTCACGTTCTTCCCCGGCTTCTCACTGCTGTCCGGCTTCCATGCGGATGCGGAGACGGAGAAGTCGGTGGTGAAGGCATACATGCTCAACCAGGAGAACGCGTCGCCCGAACAGCTCGCGGGCCTGGCCGAGTCCGCGGACGACCTGTTAGCGGAGCGCTTCGAGGCGCGCACCTTCACCGCGCGGCTGCGCACGCTGTCGGACATCATCGACGAGCACGCGGTGGAGACCATCGACCTCTTGAAGGTCAACGTGGAGAAGAGCGAGCTGCAGGTGCTCCAGGGGCTTCGCGAGGAGCACTGGGGACGCATCCGCCAGATGGTGGTGGAGATCGACGTGAAGGAGAACGTCGAGCCCATCACGCAGCTGGTGCGCCGGCACGGCTTCGACCTGGTGGTGGACCAGGACGTGCTGCTGTCGGGCACGCAGCTGTGCTACCTGTACGCCATCCGCCCGTCGGCCAAGGGCCGGCTGGTGCCGCAGACGTCCCCGGACGCGCACCTGCGCACGCTGTCCCCCCGGACGGCCCCGCCCTTCCTCACCCAGGCGGACGTCACCCGCTGGCTCGCGGACAAGCTGCCGCCGTACATGGTGCCCTCCGTGGTGATGATGCTGGAAGCGATGCCCCTCACCGCCAACGGCAAGGTGGACCGGCAGGCCCTGCCGACACCGGTGGGCACGTCCGACGAGCGCCCCTACGTGGCGCCGCGCAACCAGACCGAGGAGCAGCTGGCGCGCATCTGCGCGGAGCTGCTCAACGTCCCGAGAATGGGCATCCACGACGACTTCTTCGAGATGGGCGGACACTCGCTGCTCGGAACGCAGGTCGTCTCGCGCATCCGCGCCGCCTTCGGGACGGAGCTGCGGCTGCGGGATTTGTTCGACACCCCCACCGTGGCGGGGCTCGGGCAGCGCATCGTGGATCTGCGCGCCAGCCAGGTGGAGGAGTCGCGGCTGGAAGACCTGCTTTCGGAGCTCGAAGGGATGTCCACCGACGAGGTCCAGGCCCTGCTCGCGGCGGAGGAGTCCCCGGAGGACAGCGCCGAGCAAGACCCCAACGACGACGACGCGGCCGTGCGCCGGAAGGTGTCCCATGAGTAACGACCTGCAGAAGCGGCTCGCGGCCCTGCCGCCGGAGAAGCGGGAGCTGCTCCTGCGCAAGCTGGGCAAGGCCGCGCCCCGCGAAGCGCTGACGCCCCGCCCCCGGACGGGAAACCGATTCCCGCTGTCCTTCACGCAGCAGCGCCTGTGGTTCCTGGATCAGTTGGAGCCGGGCAGCACCGTCTACAACATCCCCATGGCCCTGCGGGTGGAGGGCGCGCTCGACGCCTCCGTCCTGGAGCGGGCGCTGGAAGAGGTGGTGCGGCGGCACGAAGCGCTGCGCACGGTGTTCCTCACCGAGGAAGGCCAGGGCGTCCAGGAGGTGCTTCCCGCGCCCAGGCTGCCGCTCGCGACCGTGGACCTGCGAAGCCGCCCCGCCTCCGAGCGCGAGAGCGAAGCCCAGCGCCTGGTGGACACGGAGACGCTGCGGCCCTTCGACCTCGCGAAGGGTCCGCTGTTGCGCACGCTCCTGCTCCAGTTGGGGGAGGCGGATCACCTGCTGCTGCTGACGGTGCACCACATCGTGTCGGATGGCGGATCCATGGACGTGCTCCTGCGCGAGCTCATCGTCCTCTACCTGTCCTTCGCCGCGGGCCGGCCGTCGCCGCTGCCCGAGCCACCGCTCCAGTACGCCGACTACGCGCTCTGGCAGCGCGAGCACCTGCAGGGCGAGGTGCTCGACAAGCAGCTCGCGTACTGGAAGGCCAAATTGGGTGACGCCTCCCGCCTGCTGGAGCTGCCCACGGATCACCCGCGCCCGCCGGTGCGCTCCACCCGGGGCGCCAACCAGCCCGTGCGGTTGGGCCGCGCTGCCTCCGATGCGTTGATGGCGCTGTGCGCGAAGGAGAATGTCACGCCGTTCATGGCGCTGCTGGCGGTCTTCCAACTGCTGCTGCACCGCCACTCGGGACAGCCGGACATCAGCGTGGGCACCCCCATCGCCGGAAGGGACCGCGCCGAACTGGAGGAGCTGTTCGGCTTCTTCGCCAACACCCTGGTGCTGAACACGCGGCTGTCGGAGCGCATGACGGGGCGTCAACTGCTCGCCCACGTGCGCGAGGTCGCGCTGGGTGCCTTCGGCCACGCGGAGGTGCCCTTCGAGAAGCTGGTGGAGGTGCTCCAGCCGGTGCGCAGCCTCAGCCACACGCCGCTGTTCCAGGTGATGTTCACCCTCCAGCGCGAGGCGAAGACAGTTCCGTCCCTGCCGGGGCTGACGTTCCGGTTGATCCAGGCGGAGGGCCAGCTCGCGAAGTTCGACCTGAACCTCACGCTGGCGGAGCTGCCGGGCGGGTTCGCCGGGGCGCTCGAATACAACACGGACCTCTTCGAGGCCGCGACGGCGGCCCGGATGGCGGAGCACCTGCGGGTGCTGGTGGAAGGCCTCACGGCCCACCCCGACCGGCCTGTCGCGGAGCTGCCCCTGCTCACGCCCGCCGAGCGGCGCCAGTTGCTCGTCACCTGGAACGACACGCACGCTGAAACCCCGCGCGACACGTGCCTGCACACGCTCGTGGAAGCGCAGGTCGCCCGCACGCCGGACGCGGTGGCGGTGGAGTTCGGCGGACAGCAGCTCACCTACCGGGAGCTGGACCTGCGCGCGAACCGGCTCGCGCACGTGCTGCGCTCTCGCGGCGTGGGCCCGGAGACGCGGGTGGCGCTCTGCGTGGAGCGCTCCCTGGAGCTGGCGGTGGGGCTGCTCGGCATCCTCAAGGCGGGCGGTGCCTACGTGCCGCTCTCCCCGGACTATCCCGCCGCGCGGCTGGCCTTCATGTGGGAGGACGCCGCGCCGCATGTCCTGCTCACCCAGCGGCACCTGCTGGAGCGCCTGCCCGTGCAGGATGCGCGCGTGCTGTGCCTGGACGCGGAAGAAGCCCTCGGCACCGAGACCCGGACGGACGCTCCGGACAGCGGGGTGCACGCGCAGAACGCGGCCTATGTCCTGTACACCTCCGGCTCCACGGGACAGCCCAAGGGCGTCGTCATCTCCCACCGCGCGCTCGCCAACCACATGGCGTGGCTGCTGTCGGAGTTCCACCTGGGGCCCGACGACCGGGTGCTCCTCAAGACGCCGCTGAGCTTCGACGCCTCCGTGTGGGAGTGCTGGGCGCCCCTGCTGGCCGGCGGCCGGTTGCTCATCGCGCCGCCAGAAGCCCACCGCGATGGCGCCCTGCTGCTGGAGACCGTCGTGCAAGGGCAGGTCACGGTGCTCCAGCTTGTCCCGTCGCTGCTGCGGGCGCTGATGGACGAGCCGGGCCTGGCGCAAGCCACCCGCCTGCGCCTGCTCTTCTGCGGCGGTGAGGCATTGGCCTCGGAGCTGGTGTCCCCCCTGCGGGCGCGGCTGCCCCACGTCACGCTGATCAACCTGTACGGCCCCACCGAGGCCACCATCGACGCGACCTGGGCCCGCTGCCCCGCGTCCGGCACGGGCAGGACGGTGCCGCTGGGGCGGCCCATCTCCAACACCCGCGTCTACCTGTTGGACGCCCTCATGCAACCCGTGCCCGTCGGCGTGCACGGGGAGCTGTATCTGGGCGGTGAGGGGCTGGCGCGCGGCTACCACGCCCGTCCGGCGCTCAGCGCGGAGCGCTTCCTGCCGGACCCCTTCGGCACCACACCCGGCGCGCGGCTGTACCGCACGGGCGACGTCGCCCGCTACCTGCCGGATGGCAACCTGGAGTTCATCGGCCGGAAGGACGCGCAGGTGAAGGTGCGCGGCTTCCGCATCGAAACGGGCGAGGTGGAGGCCACCCTGCGCGAGCACGCCTCGGTGGCGCAGGCCCTGGTGCTGGTCCGCGAGGACGCGCCGGGCGTGCGCAGGCTCGTGGCCTACGTCACGGGCACGTCGCCGGACGCGGACACCCTGCGAGCCTTCCTGGCCTCGCGCCTGCCGGAGCACCTGGTGCCCGCGGCCTTCGTGCCCCTGGCGGCCCTCCCCCTCTCCCCCAACGGCAAGGTGGACCGCAAGGCCCTGCCCGCACCTGAGCAATCGGGAGCCCTCTCCGAGCGGGCCTTCGTCGCGCCGCGTAACGAGGTGGAGCAGGCGCTCGCGGACATCTGGGCCCGGCTGCTGGGGCGCGAGCGCGTGGGCATCCACGACAACTTCTTCGAGCTGGGAGGCGACAGCATCATCAGCCTCCAGGTCGTCGCGCGGGCGCGGCAGGTGGGGCTGCACCTCACGCCCCGCCAGCTCTTCCAACGCCAGACGCTCGCGGAGCTGGCGCCCACCGTGACGGCCGCGCGAGGCGCCACCGGCGAGCAGGGCCCCGTCCAGGGCGCGGTGCCGCTCACCCCCATCCAGCGCGCCTTCTTCGAGCGCGACCTGCCGGAGCCGCACCACTACAACCAGGCCGTGCTGATGGAGCTGCGCGAGCCGGTGGATGCCGCGCTGCTGGAGCAGGCCGTGCGCAAGCTGGTGGAACACCACGACGCGCTGAGGCTGCGCTTCGTGCGCGCGGGCACCGGCTGGGAGCAGCGCAACGCGGGCCTGGACGCGCCCGTTTCCCTGCATCGGGTGGACCTGTCCTCCGTGCCGGAGCCCGAGCAGGCCGCCGCGCTGGAGGCCGCCGCCGCGAAGCTCCAGGCCGCGTTCCGTCTGTCCGAGGGCCCGCTCCTGCGTGCCGTGCTCTTCGACCCGGGCCACGCAAGGCCCCGCAGCCTGCTGGTCATCATCCACCACCTCGCGGTGGACGGCGTCTCCTGGCGCGTGTTGATGGAGGACGTCAGCACCGCGTACGAACAGCTCCGTCGGGGTGAGCCGGTGGTGCTGCCGCTCAAGACGACGTCCTTCAAGGCATGGGCGGAGCGGCTGGAAGCGCACGCGAAGTCCGACGCGCTGGAGGCCGAACGCGCCTTCTGGCTCTCCGACGCCCGGCGCGAACTGAAGCCGTTGCCGGTGGACCATGCGGGGCAGAACACCCTCGCCTCGGCGCGTGACATCTCCGTCTCCCTGGACGCGGAGGAGACGCGGGTGTTGCTGCGCGAGGTGCCAGCGGCCTGGCGCGCACGCATCGACGACGTGCTGCTGACGGCGCTGGCCCGGGCCCTGTCCGCCTGGACGGGCGAACACCGACACCTGGTGGACCTGGAAGGCCATGGCCGGGAGGAGCTGTTCGATGACGTGGACGTGTCACGCACCGTGGGTTGGTTCACCGCGATGGTGCCGGTGCTGCTGGAGGCGCCCACGCCCGACGTCGGGGGCGCCCTGCTCGCGGTGCGGGACGCGTTGAGGCAGGTGCCGAACCGGGGCCTGGGCCACGGCCTGCTGATGGCCATGGGCCGCGACGACACGTCCCGCGCGCTGCGAGCCCTGCCGCGAGCCCAGGTGCTCTTCAACTACCTGGGTCAGCTCGACGTCGCCGCCGCCAGCTCGCCCCTCTTCGGAAAGGCGCGCACGCCCGGCGGCGCGATGGTCAGCACCCGAGGCCAGCGCGCCCACGTGCTGGAGGTGAACGGGCTGGTCATCGAAGGCCGGCTGCGGCTCGGATGGACCTACAGCGAGAACCTCCACGACCGAGCCACCATCGAGTCGCTGGCGGGGCACTTCGTGTCCGCGCTGCGCGCCCTCATCGCCGAGCGGAGCACGCCCCAGGCCCCGCGCTACACGCCCGCGGACTTCCCGCTGGCCCGCCTGGAGCCGGCGAACCTGAGCGCGCTGCTCCCCACCGGGCAGGCCATCGAGGACGTCTATCCGCTCTCGCCCATGCAGCAGGGCATGCTCTTCCACACCCTCGTGGGCGCGGCGACGGGCGAGTACTTCCAGCAGATCGCCTGGACGTTCCACACGCCCATGGACCTGCCGGCCTTCCGCCGCGCCTGGGAGGCGGTGCTGGATCGGCACGCCATCCTGAGGACGGGGTTCCACTGGCAGGAGTTGCCCCAGCCGCTCCAGGTGGTGCACGCCCGCGTGGACCTGCCGTGGACGGAGAACGACCTGCGCGGCCTGCCCGCCACCGAGCAGCAGGAGCGGCTCGACGCGTTCCTCCGCGAGGACCACGCGAGGGGCTTCGACCTGGCGAGGCCACCGCTGCTGCGCGTCACGGTGATGCGCCTGGAGGAGCACGTCTACCGCTTCGTCTGGAGCCTGCACCACCTGCTGCTCGACGGCTGGAGCGTGGGCGTGCTGCTCCAGGATCTGTTCGGAACCTACGAAGCGCTGCGAAGCGGCCGGGAGGCGCGGCTGGAGCGGGCGCCCTCGTTCCGGGACTTCATCGCGTGGCTGGGCCAGCAGGACGAAGCCGCCTCGGAGGCATGGTGGCGACGGACGCTCGCGGGCTTCCAGAATCCCACACCGCTTCCGGGCCGGGCACCGGACAGGACCCGGAAGGAAGCTCCGGAGATGGTCGAGCACGTGCTCGCGGTCTCCGAGCCCACCACGAAGGCCCTGACTGGCTTCACGCGTCAGCACCACCTGACGATGAACACGTTGATCCAGGCCGCGTGGGCGCTGGTGCTCGGAAGGCATGCGGGCGAAGAGGACGTCGTCTTCGGTGCCACGGTCGCCGGACGGCCCGCGGAGCTGCCCCACGTCGAATCGGTGATGGGGCTGTTCATCAACTCGCTGCCGGTGCGCGTCCGCCTGCCTCCGGACGCCGCAATCCTCCCCTGGCTCCAGGGGCTTCAGGCCCAGCTCGCGGAGTCGCGCCAGCACGAGCACTGCGCGCTGCTGCGGATCCAGGGCTGGAGCGAACTGCCACGGGGTACCCCGCTGTTCGAAAGCCTCGTCGTGTTCGAGAACTTCCCCGTGGACGCGTCCGTACGCGACCGGGTGGGACGTCAGGACCTGAGCGACGTGCGGATGATGGAGCGCAAGACGTTCCCGCTGAACCTCGTGGTCCTGCCAGGTTCGGAGCTGTTGCTGAAGCTCACCGTGGACAGTTCCAGGCTGGACGCGGACACCGCGCGGCGCCTCTTGCAGCACACGCGCACGGCGCTGGAGGCCTGGGTGGGCTCCGCGAAGCGGCTCGATGAAGTGTCGTTGCTCGCGGAGGAGGAGCGGCAGCAAGTGCTCGTCGCATGGAACGACACGCGGCAGGTACTCAGCGACGAATCGCGCGTCCACCACCTCTTCCAGGCCCAGGCCGAACGCACGCCCGACGCGCATGCCACCACCTTCGGAGGACAGCACCTCACCTACCGGGAGCTGGACGCGCGCGCCAACCGCCTCGCCCACCACCTGCGCTCCTTCGGCGTCGGGCCCGAGACCCGCGTCGGTGTCTTCCTGGAGCGCTCCCTCCACGTCCCCATCGCACTGCTCGCCATCCTCAAGGCCGGCGGCGCCTTCGTCCCTCTCGATCCCGCCTACCCCGCTTCCCGCACCGCCTTCATCCTGGAGGACGCGGGCGTCCCTCTCGTCCTCACCCAGGACTCACTCGCGGATGAGCTGCCCTCGGGCGCGCAGCTCCTCTGCCTCGACTCCGATGCCGACGAGGCAGCCCTGGCCCGCTGGCCGGACTCGCCTCCCGACGTCCGCGTCTTCGACGACAGCCTCGCCTACGTCATCTACACCTCTGGCTCCACCGGCACGCCCAAGGGTGCATTGCTCCTCCACAAGGGTCTCGCCAACACGGCGCTCGCAGCGGTGAAGGCCCACGGCTTCCACGCAAGCAGCCGCGTCCTGCAATTCGCCTCCCCCGCCTTCGACGCCTCCGTCTGCGAGGTCTTCTCCACGCTGCTGGCCGGCGCCTGCCTCGTACTCGCCCCGCGCGACGCCTTGCTGCCCGAGCAGCCCCTGCGCCAGTTGCTCGAAACCCAGGCCGTCACCGCCGCCACCCTCACGCCCTCCGTCCTCGCCCAGCTCTCCGAGGCCGGACTGCCTCTGCTGCGAACCGTCATCTCCGCGGGCGAGGCCCTTCCTCCAGCCCTCGCCCAACGCTGGAGCCAGGGACGCACCCTGCTCAACGCCTACGGCCCCACCGAGGTCACCGTCTGCGCTTCCATCTCCGGGCCCGTCGTCGACGCCCAGCGCATCTCCCTCGGACGGCCCTTCCCCAACGTCCAGCTCTTCGTCCTCGACTCGCGCCTCCAGCCCGTCCCCATTGGTGCACCGGGTGAGCTGTACGTCGCGGGCACCGGCCTCGCTCGCGGCTACCTCTCCCGCCCCGCCCGACGCCTTGCTGCCCGGGCAGCCCCTGCGCCAGTTGCTCGAAACCCAGGCCGTCACCGCCGCCACCCTCACGCCCTCCGTCC
>SECN01000436.1 GCA_004173515.1 Myxococcaceae bacterium
ACCCCGCGCCAGGCCTACCCCGTGGATCAACAGCCCCCCGCGCTTCGCCAGCGCCGAGGCGAGCATCACCTTGAGCACCGTCTCCACCGGGAAGCGTCCGGCCCCGGTGACGTCCGCATGGGTCCGGTCCCCGGACAGCACCGCCGCGTAGTCCTCTCCCTCCAGGCGCAGCGTCCCCGAAATCCCAAGCTCCAGCCGGGGCAGCTCCCTAACGGCGGGCGGAGGTCGCGAAGTCGAAGGGGCCCGCAGCACGAGCCGGGCATCAGTGGAGGCGCTGGCATCCGGAGCCAGGAACGCACCGAACACGCGCCGCAGCACCGCGGCGAGTGCGCCGTCCTCCACGTCCAGCGCCACCGTCCACCCCGCGAGGGTGACCCGGAGCGCGGCGTCACGGGGACCCGACGACGGGCCCCCACCGCTCACGGCACGCACTCCGATTCGCCGGGGATGTTGCAGGCGGAGATCTGCGCCAGCGCGACGAAGGGCTGCTCCCACAGGATGGCGGGCGGCACGTACACGGCCGGCGCGGCGGACGTCGCCTTCGACGCGGCCGGTTTGACCGAGGGCTGAGGAGGTCGAGCGCTCATGGGAAGGGCACCGGGAACGCGCAGATCCGACCATCCGCCGAACCGACGTGCAGCCGGTTCACGGTGTGGTCGATGGTCGGCGTGCCGATCTCCTGGGCGGATCCCATCGACACCTGCCCTGTATCGGCACCGGTCTCCGCATCCAGTTGGTGCACCTTGCCGTCGGTGCTGCCGACGTAGATGCGCGGCACGCCACTCACGTTGAGGGCGAAGGTGCCGGACGGACCCGCGATGGGCGTCGGCGTCGCCCACAGCTGAGTGGGAACGGTGCTCGCACCCACCATCTCCCAGCGCTGGACGGTGCCGTTGGAGAGGCTGGCCACGAAGCCCCGGCCCAGCGGGCGCACGAAGTGGGTGAACGCATTGGTCGTCGGTGGCGACGGCGGAATCACGACCGACACCGACCACACCGTCCCGAGCGTGGCCGGATCCAGCCCGTACACCATGCCGTTCTGGGCCGTGACGAGGATCTGGTTGGTCGCGGGATTGCGCACCACGCCGTACTCCAGGTCCCCCAACGCCCGCCGTCCCAACTCCTGGCCGGTGAGGCTGTTGAGCACGCGCAGCGTGTTCGCGTTGCCCACGCCCGTCTTCGTCCCGACGTAGAGCCTGTTCGTCGTGTAGTCCACCAGCATGCCGCCGCTGACCATCCCCATGTCCCTGGGCTGGTAGCGCCAGATGAGCGCGCCCGTGGCCGCGTTCAGCGCAACGACCTGGTTCTGCGTGGCGGAGGACAGGCGCGTCGCGAAGATGGCCAGGTCCACGTTCGAGTACATCGCCCGGTACGCCGGGTTCGCGTAGTCCAGCAACTGCGTGACGGGGAACGAGCTGATGTTCCCCAGGCCAATCGTGGTGTTGCGCCACAGGAACTCGCCCGTGGCCGCGTTGATCACCGACGGGACACCGGCCTGGTCGCCCACGACGAGGAACTGCTGCCCCGGCCGCCCCAGCAGCGGCACCACCGGGAAGCGGCTGCCGACCGCGCCCGACAACTTCACCGGCCGGAAGCGCTCCGCGCCGTCCTCGGCCGGGTTGGCCACGCTGGTGAGGTTGCCCACCACCGAATCGTTGAAGGAGCTGAAGATGCCCTCGCCCAGCGCGGTGACGGGCTGGAACTTCGAGGTCAGCCCCACCGAGTAGCACCACAGTGGCTGCCCCGCCGTCCGGGCCCGAGGCGTGGCCAGCAGCCCCAGCGACGTGGGCTGGGTGCCCGGGCCGTACCGGCGCACGTCATCCGCGTTGAACACGCGGTAGACGTACGTCGTGCCGTTGGTGACGGAGGTGTCCGTGAAGCTGGAGGCGGAGCTGAACTCGTCCGAGTACACCACCGTCGCGTTGCCCAGCACGTCCCCCACCGCGTACTGCGTGCCGCTGACGGGCACGGTGTTGGGCGCCGTCGTCCCCTGCGCGCGCAGCACCACGGTGCCGCCGTGGTTGAAGGGGTTGTCCCACGTCAACGTCACGCTGCCGTCGCGCGCCACGCCCGTGACGCGCTGGACATCCGGCGCGCTCGTCACCGCGAGCAGCGTCACCGGGACGTTCACGTGGATGCGCGCATCGTTGTAGCCCTGGTTCAGCTCCAGCCGGTGGCGGAACGCCGTGTCCCCGGTGACGGCGGTGAAGCCCGAATAGGTGACGCGGAAGGTGAGCTCGCCGCCCGGGGGGATGCCGTCCTCGGAGTTGGACTCCCAGAGGAAGTAGGCGTCGTCGTAGTACAGGGTCCAGTCGGCCACCTGCTGCGGCCCGGACGCGGCGATGGCGAAGTAGTTCACCGCCGGCTTGAACAGCTTCACCTCGATGAGGGGCTGCGGTCCGCGGTTCTGCACCGTGTACGCGAACGTGACGTTCGTCGCCGCGGTGGACACCGCCTCGTGGTTCACCCGCACGCGCTGCAGGACGATGCGCCCCTTGCGCGCGGTCGTGACCAGGTCGCTCACCACCGCCGCGCCATTGAGCGTCGCGTCCGCCCGCGCCTGGAACTGGTAGCTCGCGCCGGGCGCGCCGGACACCTGGTAGCGCCACGTGAACTGCGCGGAGGCCCCCGGGGCCAGTTGCGGCACCGTCTCCGGCGAAGGCCCGGACACGAGCGTCGCCGTCGCGTTGCCCACCAGCACCGGCGCGCGCGGGTGCACGTTCGCATACGTGTTGGTGGCGGACGTGTTGAGCACCGTGAGCCGCAGCGTCACCTGCTCGTCGGCGAACGCATCCACCACGTCCATGTCCGCCGCCGCGACGAAGGCGCCCACGTCCACCATCGGTGACTCCGCCAGCGGCGCGGTGACGGTGCCCGCCGTCGCACGCGCGCGGACCCGGGCGGACACCGTGCCGGCCGCGGTCGGGCGCACGTTGAGCACGAAGACGCCCGCGCCCCGCAGCGGCACCGTCTTGTTGAACGGTGCTTCCTGGGACACGGTCGTGAGCGGCACGGCGCTCGTGGACGCGGGGTTGTCCACGGTGAGCGTCGTCGTGTTCGCGTTGGTGCGGTTCTCCACCACGACGCGCGCCACGGAGGCCCCGTTGGTGGCCACCCCGCGAGGCGTCATCGTCACCGTGGACGACAGGCTGGAGCGCGTCCACGAATAGGTGGCCAGGTTGATGGTGTAGTTCGTGCCATCGCACTGGTCGCGGCCATAGGTGCCCGCCATCAGCCGCTCGTTGGCCTTGTCGTTCGCGCGGTCCAGGGGGGCCACCACGCTGAGCACGAAGCGCGCGCTCTGCCCCCGCGCCAGCCCCCGCTCCGCGTCATCCGAGCAGCCCACGACGGACTGGAAGGTGAGCCGCCGCGAAGGCGCGTCGAAGTATTCAATCTTCCAATCCGGCGTCTCCGCCGCGGGAAGGCCGCCCAGGAACTGGTAGCCGTCCGGCAGGACGAAGGACACCTCCGACAGCCGGGAGTTGTCGTACGCGGACGTGGCCGTGTTCGTCACCTCCACGACGAGGTCGGACGCTTCGTCCATCACCACCCGGGCGACGGTATCCCCCGCCGACGGCACCATCCGGGCGGTCCAGGTCTGAGAGAAGCCCACCACGGGCAGCAGCACGCCAGCAAGGAGCGCGAGATTTCGCAGGTTCATGGCGGCGCTCACGTCACGGCTCCAGGGTGAAGGGGGTGGTGGCCAGCAGCACGCCATCCAGGAAGAACCGCGCCTGCCACGTGCCCGTCATCCGCGACGCGGTCACCTGCGTGCCCGCCACCGGCAGTGAGAAGCGCAGCGTGCGGGACTCTTCCGGCGGCGCCTCCACCGTCTGGCCCTGCTTCTCGTACGGCCGCCCGGAAGGCGTGATGAACTCCACATCCACCTGGCCCTTGCCCCGGACGCCCCGGACCACGAAGTCCACGTCCACCTGATCCACCTGGGACAGGCCCACCGGCCCGGCCGCCGCGCCCACCACCTGGGCGCTCCCGGACGGGGGCGGCGCTTCCACCGGAGGCACCTCCTGCACGGGCTCCCCCTGCGCTTCGGGCGGAGGCCGGACCACGCTTCCGCCCCCGGCCAGCACGTCCGCCGGATCCAACGCTCCCGCGTTGTCGCTTCCCTGCCCCGGCGTCACCGTCGGAGGCGGCCTTGGGGCCACGCCCTCCGAGCACCCCGACAGCATCACCGCACCGGCCAGCATGGCCACGAGCGCCCGCATCATCGAACCTCCTGAGGCGCGGCACCGGCCGGCGCGCGCACTTCATCCACCAATCCCCGCCGCTGCAGCTCCGTGAGGAAGCGCAGCGTGTCGGCCAGCACCGGGCCCACGTCGGTCGAAAACTCCCGGGCCACGGCCTCCGCCACCGCCCGGGCTGGAAGCTGGCCGTCGCACAACGCCCAGATGCGCGCCGCCGTCGCGTTGAGTCCGCGCAGCGTTCGCCCTTCCGCGTCCAGCACGAGGAAGTCCGCCCCGAACCACTCGCCCGAGGCCCCCGCGCGTCGGCGGGGGATGCTGGCCTCCGCGAAGCTCATTGGCGGCCCGTCCTTCCCAGCCACGTGGCCAGACGCCGCTTCACCGTCGCGCGCCAGCGGCCCAGCAGACGGGGGCCCACGTCCCAGCGCTCCATCTCCAGCACCGCGCCGCCACGCCGCACCCGGCGCGCCTTGCCCAGGATACGGAAGACGGGCAGCGGCGGATCTTCGCCCCCGCCGTTGTCCCCGCGCAGCGCGCACACGTCGCCGTCACACCAACGCACCCGGTGCAGCACCAGCGAGGACTCGAAGCGCGCCAGCACCACCTCGCCCGGTCGCGGGGCCTCCACCAGCGGCTCCACCTCCGCCACGTCACCGGCCCGCAACGACGGCCACATGCTGTCCCCATCCACGGGGATCCAGCGCGGGCCATCGATCACGGATGCGGTGCGGGGGACGCTCGCCATCGGAGACCGAATCTACTCCAGCCTCTCAACGCTCGCGAATCCTTGGAGCCTCAATCCCCCAGCGATTCCCGGGACTTACGATGCTTAACACCTTTACTCCGGGACTTTCAGGGAAGACAGGCCGGCCGCCTGCCCCCCGACCCGACGATGCGGGCCGGAGGATCAGAAGCCGATCAGGCGCGGATCATCCCTGGGGCGCTGGCGCGGGTGCCGCGGGCTGGGCGCGCAGGGTCTTTCCCACGCTGTCCAACGCGACCGGGATCAGGTCCCCACCCGCCATCGGCTTGAGCTTCGCCTGCCCGCTGCCGAGTTCGTTGCCGCCCAGTACCAGGCTGAAGCGGGCGCCGGACTTGTCCGCGCGCTTCATCTGGCTCTTGAGGCTGCCGCCGCGCGTGTCGAACTCCACGCAGAAGCCCTCGCGTCGCAAGCGACTGGCCAGCGCCAACGACGCGTCCTGGCAGGCCGCGTCCACGTCCGCCGCGACGATGAACAGATCCGGCGGGGCGGTGAACGTCTTGCCGCCCTCCTTCAGGAGGAGCACCAGCCGGTCCAGGCCCATGGCGAAGCCCACAGCGGGCACGTCCGGCCCGCCCAGGCCCTTCATCATCTTGTCGTAGCGCCCGCCGCCGCCCACCGTGCTGGCGGTGCCCAGCGCGGGGTGCGACGCGATGAACTCGAAGACGGTGCGCGTGTAGTAGTCCAGGCCGCGCACCAGCCGGTGGTTCACCACGTAGCGGATGCCCAGCAAGGGTGACGTCCTGGAGGCCCAGCGCCTCCAGGAACTGCACCACCATGTCCATCAGCTCCACGTCCTGCGCGGGCTCCTTCGCGCCGTACGCCTCCGCGCCAATCTGGGAGAACTGGCGGTAGCGGCCCGTCTTCATCCGCTCGTAGCGGAACATGGGCCCCATGTAGAACCAGCGCGACACCGGCTCCGCGTTGCTCACCGAGTGCTCGATGTACGCGCGCGCCGCGGGCGCGGTGCCCTCCGGACGCAGGGACAGGCTGCGGCCGCCCTTGTCGTCGAAGGTGTACATCTCCTTGCCGACGATGTCCGTCTCCTCGCCCACGCTGCGCACGAAGAGGGCGGTGTCCTCCACCATGGGCGTGCGCACCTCGCCGTAGCCGAAGCGGCCGAACAGCGTGCGCGCGGTGCCCTCCACGAACTGCCAGACTTCAATCTCGCCGGGCAGAAGGTCGTTCATCCCCTTCACGCCGTTGATCTTCTGACTCACACGATCTCCCCGATGCGCGTGCCCATGCGCACCACCGCTTCGGGCTGGAGGCTTTCGTCCCAGCGCACGCGCTTCGGTTCGAAACAGAGGATGACGGTGGAGCCCATCTCGAAGCGGCCCAGCTCCCCACCCTTCTCCACCGGGATGCCCGCGCCGTAGCGGTGCACCTTGCCCGGCTGGCCCAGGTGCGTGGTGATGTCCTCGTAGGACGCCTTGATGCGCGACACGCACGTGGCGCCCACCTTCACCACCGCCACCTTGCCGGCGGGCGTGTCCAGGTACGTCACCAGCCGCTCGTTCACGCAGAACAGCGACTGCTTGTTCTTCACCGACGCGGGGTTCACCGGCCAGAACTCACCCGGGATGTACGCGTACCCGGTGATGGTGCCACCCAGCGGCGCGTGGATGCGGTGGTAGTCCCGGGGCGACAGGTACAGCGTCGTCCAGGCGCCGCCGTGGAAGGGCTTCGCGGCCTGCGCGTCCCCCAGCAATTCATCCACCGTGTACTCGATGCCCTTGGCCTGCAGGCACCGGCCGTTGTCCGAGTAGCCCACCTGGGACACCCGGCCATCCACCGGCGACACGACGACGCTCTTGCCCCCGTCCACCGGGCGCAGGCCCGGCTTGAGGCCGCGGGTGAAGAACTGGGCGAAGGTGGGGTAGCTCTCGAAGGAGTGCTCCGCCTCCGCCATGTCCACGTTGTACGCCTTGGCGAAGGTGCGCATGGCCCAGTGGTGCACCGGCGCCGGCGCGGGCAGGCGCGTGGCCAGGCCCACCGCGGAGGACACCGCCGACTTGGGCAGCACACGCATCAACTTCATGAAGGTCTGTTCGTTCA
>SECN01000437.1 GCA_004173515.1 Myxococcaceae bacterium
ATCGGCCGCTACAAGCAGTACCCCCGGCTGGTGGGTGAGACGGGCGGCAAGGACTTCATCTTCGCGCACCCGTCCGCGGCGGACGACCTGGAGGCGCTCGCGGTCGCCATCGTGCGCGGAGGCTACGAGTACCAGGGCCAGAAGTGCTCCGCCGCCAGCCGCGTCTACGTGCCGGAGTCGCTGTGGCCCAAGTTGAAGCCGCGCCTCCAGGCGCTCATCGGTGAAATCAAGATGGGCGACGTGGCGGACTTCCGGAACTTCATGGGCGCCGTCATCGACGAGCGCTCGTTCAAGAAGGTGTCCTCGTACATCGAGCTGGCGAAGACGGGCTCCGACGCGACCATCATCGCGGGCGGCGGCACGGACAAGAGCGAGGGCTGGTTCGTGCAGCCCACGCTGGTGCAGTGCCACGGCCCGCGCCACCGCATCATGACGGAGGAGATCTTCGCGCCGCTCGTGGGCCTGTACGTCTACCCGGACGCGAAGCTGGAGGAGACGCTGAAGGAGTGCGACCAGTCCGCCAGCTACGCGCTGACGGGCGCCATCTTCGCGCGCGACCGCAAGGCCATCGAGATGATGATGAACAGCCTGCGCGGCGCGGCGGGCAACTTCTACATCAACGACAAGCCCACGGGCGCGGTGGTGGGCCAGCAGCCCTTCGGCGGAAGCCGGGCGTCGGGCACCAACGACAAGGCGGGCTCCATCGTCAACCTGTTCCGCTGGAGCAGCCCGCGTACCATCAAGGAGAACTTCGTGCCGCCCGCGAAGGTGCCCTACCCGTTCATGGACAGCGACCCGAAGGAAGGGGCCATCTAATCCCATGAGCGGACCGTTCCCGGGCATCGCGGGGCTGGACACCTACGCGCTGGAGGACGGCGCGTGCCGCGTGGAGATCATCCCCACGCGCGGCGCGCTCGTCACGCGCATGGTGGTGGACGGCGAGGATGTGCTCTTCCTGGACGAGGGCACCGTCGCCGACCTCACGAAGAACGTGCGCGGGGGCATCCCCGTGCTCTTTCCCATCGCCGGTCCCCTGCCCGGGGACACGTACCCGGCGGACCGCAAGGCGTACACCCTGCCGCAGCACGGCTTCGCGCGGCGGCTGCCGTGGACGGTGCGCCAGTCGGAGGGCTCGCTGCTGGTGCTGGGGCTCACCTCCTCCGAGGAGACGCTGCGCCAGTACCCGTGGGCCTTCGACGCGCAGCTCACCTTCTCCCTGGTGGGCAGCCGGCTCACCCTCGACTTCGACCTGGAGAACCGGGACACGCGGCCCCTGCCGCTGCACCTGGGCTACCACCCGTACTTCCGCGTGCCGCAGGCCAACAAGGCCCAGGCGCGCGTGGAGACGGACGCCACGCACGCGTGGGACAACCGCAAGAAGGAGGAGGTGCCCTTCAACGGGCTGGACCTCACGGCGGCGGAGGTGGACATGCACCTGCGCGACCACAAGGGGCCGGGCACGACGCTGGAGCGCGGGCCGGGCCTGCCGCCGGTGAAGCTGTCGTGGAGCCCGGAGTTCCGGCTGCTCGTCGTGTGGACGTTGCAGGGCAAGGACTTCGTCTGCGTGGAGCCGTGGACCGCCGCCGCCGGAGCCCTGGCCACCGGCGACGGACTGCTGCACGTGGAGCCCGGCGAGCGCGTGTCGCTCGCGTTCGACATCGAGGCGTGATGGCCGCCTCATCCCCCGCGCTCAGGCGTGCGGGATGAGGGGCATCGTCAGCGGGCCGCGCACGGTGAGGGAGGTGTTCCACTTCACCGGGCCCGTGGGCGTGAACTTCGAGAAGCGCGACAGCAGCACCTCCAGACCCACGCGCGCCTCCAACCGTGCCAGCGGCGCGCCCAGGCAGAAGTGGATGCCGTGACCGAAGGGGAAGTTGTTCACGCCTTCGCGGTCCATGTCGAAGGTGTCCGGATCCTTGAAGCGCTCGCCGTCGCGGCACGCGGAGCCCACCATCAGCGCCACGCGCGCGCCTGCCGGAATCACCACACCCGAAACTTCCGTCTCCTTCGTGGTGACGCGCACCAGCCCGTGCACGGAGGGCTCGAAGCGCAGCACCTCCTCCACGAAGCGCGGCAGTTGCGCGGGGTTCTCCCGCAGGCGCGTGAGCAGATGCGGGTGCTCCATCAGCATGCGCACGCAATGGCTGACGAGCTGCACGGTGGTCTCCAGCCCCGCGACCACCAGCAGGAACAGGAAGCTCATCAGCTCCGCGTCGGAGAGCGCCTCGCCGTCCACGCGCGTCTGCACCAGGTCCGACACCATGTCCTCTTGCGGCTGGCGGCGGCGGTCGGCGACCACCTGGGACAGGTAGTCCTCCATCTCGCGCACCGTGGCGCGGATGGATTCGTGGCGGTGGGTGTCCTTCTCCGTCGTCCCGGACACGCTGGACAGGTCCACCGACCAGCGCTTGTAGCGGGCGGTCATCTGGGGATCCAACGCGAACAGCTCGCCAATCACGCTCGCGGGCAGCGGCATGGCGAAGGCGTCCACGAAGTCCACCTCCTGCTCAGGATGCAGCCGCTCGGCCAGATGCTGCGCGAAGCTCCGAATGCGGGGCTCCATCCGGTTCACCGCCGTGGGCGTCCACGCGCGGCTCACCAGCGTGCGCAGCCGCATGTGGTGCGGCGGATCCATCACGATCATGGATTCGGAGAACGGGTTGTGGCCCAGCCACGGGGGCGCCGTGGTGGTGCGCACCCCCGCCGACGAGAACACCTGCGGGTTCTTGAACGCTGCGGATACGTCCTCGAAGCGCGTGATCGCCCACAGGCCGCCGGGCTCCACCTGACACACCGGAGCGCTGCGCCGCAGCTCCGCGTAGACAGGGTAGGGATTGGCCCGGACCTCCGGCGCCATCAGGTTCACGCGTCCGCTCATGGCAGAATTTCCTTTCCTGGCTGGAAAGGTATAGCCGGTATACTGGCGCCTGAACAGAGGCGGGACGGTGCCAGCGCGCACGGACGGCTCCTCAACACCGTAGCTCATGCGTCCGACGACAGCGGGGCGTGCGCGATGCGCACGTGCACGATGGCCGGCGCCTTGTGCCTGAGCCAGGGCAGCCGGTTGAAGTTGTTGTAGACGATGCGCTGCAAGCCCCGGGGGAACATGAACGGCACGCGCGTCACGTGCTCCACGCGCGGGTGCCAGCGCTTGAGCGTCGGTGCCACCTCATCCAGGTTGATGCCCCACGGCATGGGCGGCACCCGGTAGGCGGGCGTCCGGTTCAGCCCGGTGAGCGTCTTGCGGGAGAACCACCGGGGGATCGTGTCGAAGAGCAGCTCCGCGCCCGGGAAGCGATTGGCGATGTCCACGACGAGGCGGCGGACCTCCTCCTCCTCGAAGTACATGAACAGCCCCTGCGCGATGATGAACACGCCCTGGGACGCATCCACCGCATCCATCCAGGCGCGGTCCAACGCGCTGCCGGCGAAGTGGCGCAGCCGCTCCGTGGGCGGCAGGAAGCGCTCCCGGATGGCCACCGCCTCTGGCAGGTCCACGCTCAGCCAGCGCAGCTGCCCGTTGTCCAGGCGCTGCGCCTGCGTCTCCAACCCCTCTCCCAACGACACGATGAAGCCGCCCGGATGCGCGGCCAGCCACTCGCGCAGCACCCGGTCCGTCTCCACCGCTCGCACCGCATGCGAGCTGTCCGCCTGCCCGAACGAGCGCACGAAGTCGTAGTGGATGGCGTCGTAGATGCGCACCACGTCCGAGTCCCGGAGGATGCCATCCGCGCGCTTCGCTTCGCCCGCGCGGTTGTGCAGCGTCCACAGCATCGTCTCCGGGATGCCCGTGAGGTTCGGGACGCAATAGTGCTGGGTCATGGCGGGGTCCTTTGAGGAACCCCAATAAGATATTGATAATCATAATCAACATCAACTCCACGCCCGAATTCAAGGGCAAGGACCGGAGCGCGTCCGCGCCTCGAAGGCCCTACCGTGGCGCACTTTCTTCCTCCTGGAGCCCCTGATGCGCCTGCATGACTGCCTTGCTTCCGCGAACGGCTACAAGGTCCGCACGCTCTTCGCGCAGTTGGGTCTCGCGTATGAGCTGGTGCCGGTGGACATCTTCGCGGGCGAAAGCCACACGGCCGACTTCCACGAGAAGAACCCGGACGGCCGCATCCCGGTGCTGGAGCCGGAGCCGGGGCGGTTCCTGGCGGAGTCCAACGCCATCCTGTTGTTCCTCGCGGAGGGCACGCGGCTGTTGCCCGAGGACCGCTTCGCGCGGGCGCAGGTGCACCAGTGGATGTTCTTCGAACAGAACACGGTGGAGCCCAACCTGGGCACCGCGCGCTACTGGCGCCTCACCGGCCGCGAGCCCCAGCAACCGGAGGCGTTCCGTCAACGCGTCGCGGCGGGCACACGCGCGTTGGAAGCGATGGAGCGCCACCTGCACACGCGCACGTTCCTGGTGGAGGAGCGCTACACCGTCGCGGACCTCTGCCTCTTCGCGTACGTGCACCTGGCGCCGGAGGCAGGCGTGGCGCTGACGCCCTACCCGTCCGTGCTCGCGTGGCTCGAACGGGTGAGGGCGCAGCCGGGCTTCATCGGCGCACTGCCCCCCTACCCGGCGAACGCGCGCGTGCGCTGAACACACCTCACCGGCCGCGTTCAGCGCGAATCGCCTCACGGGTCTCCGCATCCGTGAGGACCACCGTCGGCTCATCCGCGAGCGCCGCTGCGAGCCTGCGCGCCAGCAGCTCCGTCACGGGCGCTAGCACGCTGAAGTGCGTGGCGCCCGGCACCAGCAGCAACGACAGCGGCGCGCCCTTGGCCGCCTTGCGCAAGGGTTCGAACGCGTCGGTGTTGCCTTCGTCCGAACCCTCGATGACCTGCGTGGGCACGCGCAGCGCCTCCACGAAGCTCACCGGGTTGCGCATCCACAACTCCTGACCCTTCGCACGGTCCAGCGCCGTGCCCGTCCTGCCGTACTCGGAGACGTCGTGGGTGGGACCGAAGACGTACGCGCCCTTCAAGCGCGGGGCGTGCGCCGCGGCGATGAGCGCCAGCGTGCCTCCCGTGCTGTGGCCTCCCAGGTAGATGCGCGCCGGATCCACGTCCGGGCGCTGCGCCAGGAAGTCGATGGCGGCCACCACGTCATCCGCCTCGCCCAGGAAGTACTCGTGCTCACCGGGGTTGTCGTTCGCGCCCCGCAGCGACGGCAGCATCAGCACCATCCCCGCGTCACGGAATGCTCGCGCGCTCTGATCATTGTCGCGGTCCGCGGGCAGCCACGCGAGCGGACCGATGCCCCAGTTGAACCCGCCGTGCAGCCACACCATCGCCGGACGCCTGCCCCCTTCACGCACGGGCGTGACATAGGCCGCGTTGCTTCCCAGCGGCGCCGGGTAGCGCACCAATTCGAAGACACCGGGAGGCGGAACGGGCGCGCTCGAAGGCGGTGCTGCGGGGTCCTTCAACTGCGTGCGGAACGTCTTGCGCAAGGTCATGGGCGTGGGCGGCGCGGGCCTGGAACAGGCGCTCGTGATGAAGCACGTGACGAGGCAGGCCCAGAGGGTGGGAAGCGCGAGGTGACGGGAAGGAGTCATTCTGGAGGGTGGCTTGACAGCACGCGGCATGCTCGCTACTTCTATTCGCAGAATGTTCGTCACCTCCGCCATGTGCATGTGTTCGATGCCTGTTCCGGGTGGGCCCAAGCCCGCCGCGGCCGGCTGACGCACAGCCTGCCCTTCCGGGCCTCCGCTCTCGCACCCCAGCCGAAGAGCGTCGTTAGCGCCCACCGTGACCTGAAGCCTCCCCCGCCGTCCGTCGTGCCCTGACGTCCCGCCACCCGTCCGCCCTTCACTCACGCGCGCCTTCGCTGGCGACGCGAACAGGAGTCCCTTGCCATGAGCACGCCCAACGACCGCCCGCTGCACTTCGACACGCTCGCGCTGCACGCCGGCTATTCGCCCGACCCCACCACCGGGTCGCGCGCGGTGCCCATCTACCAGACGACCAGCTACCGCTTCCGCGACGCGGACCACGCCGCCGCCCTCTTCGGCCTCAAGGAGTTCGGCAACATCTACACGCGCATCATGAACCCCACGACGGACGTCTTCGAGAAGCGCATCGCCGCGCTCGAAGGCGGCGTGGGCGCGCTCGCGGTGGCCTCCGGACAGGCCGCGCAGACGCTGGGCATCCTCAACATCCTCAAGAACGGGGATGAAATCGTCTCCGGCGCCAGCCTCTATGGCGGCACGTACAACCTCTTCAAGGTGACGCTGCCCCGCCTGGGCATCACCACCCGCTTCGTGGACTCCAACCGTCCGGAGGCGTTCCGCGAGGCGATTGGCCCCAAGACGAAGGCGCTCTACCTGGAATCGCTGGGCAACCCGCGCCTGGACGTGCCGGACTTCGACGCCATTGGCGCCATCGCGCGCGAGGCGGGCCTGCCCCTCTTCGTGGACAACACCGCGCTGTCCCCCGCGCTCTTCAACCCGCTGCGCCACGGCGCGCACATCGTGCTGCACAGCGCGACGAAGTACATCGGCGGCCACGGCACCTCCATTGGCGGCGTCATCGTGGACGGCGGCAACTTCCCCTGGGAGAACGGCAGGTTCCCCGAGCTGACCGAGCCCAACCCCGGCTACCACGGCCTGCGCCTGCGCGAGGCGTTCGGGCCCGCGGCCTTCATCCTCAAGGCCCGCCTGGAGGGCCTGCGCGACCTGGGTCCCGCCTTGAGCCCCTTCAACGCGCACGCGTTCATCCTGGGCCTGGAGACGCTGCGGCTGCGCCTGGAGCGCCACTCGCAGAACGCGCTCTCCGTGGCGAAGTGGCTCCAGACGCACAAGAAGGTGGAGTGGGTGCGCTACCCGGGCCTGGAGACCGACCCCGCGTTCGCCAACGCGAAGAAGTACCTGCGGGGCGGCTTCGGTGGACTCGTCACCTTCGGCGTGAAGGGCGGCCTGCCGGCGGGCCGGCGCGTGATTGACGGCGTGAAGCTGTGGAGCCTGCTCGCGAACATCGGCGACACGCGCTCGCTCATCATCCACCCCGCGTCCACGACGCACGAGCAGTTGTCGCCAGAGGAGCGCGCCAGCACGGGCGTCACCGACGACCTGGTGCGGCTGTCCGTGGGCCTGGAACACCTGGACGACATCCTGGCCGACCTGGACCAGGCGTTGAACGCGGCCTGACGCCATGCGACCCGTGAGGCATCCCGTGGACATCCCCGCGCGCGCGGAAACGCCGCGCGTCTTCGACCTGTCGCTGCCGGACCTGCCGCTGGAGGCCGGGGCCCGCGTGGCCCCCCATCTGGTGCGCGGCTGGTGGTGGGGGCCCCCGGAGGACCTCGCGTGGTTGCAGTCGCGCTCGCGCGTGCACTCGGATGAGGCGACGCGCGCGGGCAGGCTTCAGGTGGTGCGCAGGTCCGCGCCCGACCTGCGGGACGCCGCCACCGACGCGCGTCGCAACGGTCCGCGACGCGCGCCCGACCCGGTGCCCACCGTGCTGCTGGTACACGCGCTCACCGGGGACATGAACGCCGGAGGCGAAGGCGGCTGGTGGGAGCCCGTCATCGGTCCGGGCCGGCCGTTGGATCCGTCGCGCGTGCGCCTCTTGTGCTTCAACAACCTGGGCTCCTGCTACGGCACCTTCGGCCCCGCGGACGAGGGCTTCCCCCAGCGCACCGACGACACCCGCTTCGGTCCATCGCCGGTGCTGCCCAAGGGCGACCTGCGCCTGGACGAGCGCAGCCTCCCCGCCACCATCACCCCGTGGGACCAGGCACGCTCCATCCTCGCCGCGCTGGATGCGCTGGGCATCGAAGAGGTGGCGCTCGTCACCGGGGGCTCGTTGGGGGGCATGGTCGTGCTGTGCCTCGCGGCGCTCGCGCCGGAGCGCTTCCAGCGCATGGTGCCCATGGCCACGGCGGAGTCGGCTTCCGCGTGGGTGGTGGGCTGGAACCACGTCGCCCGGCAGGCCATCCTGTTGGATCCGGAGTACCCCGAGTCCCCGCGTCGCGGCCTGGAGCTGGCGCGGCAGTTGGCGACGCTCACCTACCGCGCGGAGGCGGGCCTGGACGCGCTCCAGAAGCGTCCGCAGTCGTGGTCGTCGCGGGCGCTGTACCCGGTGGAGAGCTACCTGGAGCACCAGGGCGCGAAGCTGGAGGCGCGCTTCGATGCCCGCTCCTACCTGGCGCTGTTGGGGGCCATGGATCACCATGACCTGGCGCGCGTGCCCACGCCGCGCGGTGGCCCTGGCCTCGACCGCATCCGCGCGAGCACGTTGGCCGTCGGCATCGACCGCGACCAGCTCTTTCCGCCCGAGCACATGGTGACGCTGTCGCGGCGCCTGCGCGCACAGGGCCTGCACGCCGAATACTCGGCCTTGTGCAGCGTGCACGGGCACGACGGCTTCCTCATCGAATGGGACGCGCTCGCGCCCCTGTTGCTGCGCGCCCTCGCCCTGCCCCCGGGCGTGGGCCGCGACGCCCGCATTCCCTCTCCTGCCGGCGTCCGCGCCCGGAAGACCTCATGACCGCCCCCGTGAGCATCACCCGCTACGCGCCATTCCTGCTCGACAACGCCCTGGGCCTCGCGTCCGTGGCCACGCACCTGTCGCGCCGCGACGCGGGCACCACCCGCGCCGCCATCGTGTCCTCGCCGCCCTGGCTCTCCACGGGCCTGGAGGCCGCGCTGTCCATCGCGTTGAAGGGCAACTCCACGCTGGCCCGGCAGGAGCTGGACGGGCTGTTGGCCCGGGGGCTGTTGATGCTGGAGGAGGCCGAGCGCCGGCTGGGCGCGCCTCCGGGCTCCACGTCGGTGGAGGCGCACGGGACGCGCACGCTGGCGTCGCTGCTGGAGCCCGCGCGGCGCGCGTTGGATGGGGCCAGCCTCGTGCGCGAGCGGCGTCCGGCGCTGGAGGACGTGGTGCGAGGAACGGGCGAGCGACTGACAGCGGCGCTGCTCGCGCGACTGCTGGGCGCGCGGGGCGTGCCAGCGCTGGAGGTGGACGCGGCGGATTGGACGGTGACGGAGGGCGAGCCCGGACAGGCGCGCGTGAACCGGGGGCACACGCGAGAGCGCGTGGCGACGCTGCGCTCGTCGTGGGAAGGACGGTTGACGGTGCACGCGGGCGGGCGCGGCCTGTCGCTCGACGGGCGCTCCACGACATTGGGCACGGGCGGCGCGGACGAGACGGCGGCGGTGCTGGCCGTGCTGCTGGGCACACCGCTGACGTTGTGGACGGACGTGCCCGGGGTGATGACGGCGGATCCGCTCCACGTCGCGGATGCGCGGCCGGTGCCGCACCTGAGCTACACGGAGGCGCTGGAGCTGGTGTACCTGGGCCTGCCCACGCTGCACCCTCGCGCGCTGTCCACGCTGCGGGACGCGGACATCCCGCTGCGCGTGCGCCACCTGCAACAACCCGACGAGCCCGGCACGCTCATCGACGTGCCCGGCGCGGGCGATGGCAGCGTGCCAACGTGCGTGGTGTCGCTGGAGGACCTGGCGCTGCTGGGCCTGGAGGGCGGCACGGAGGAGGCGGCGCGGCCGGTGGGGCCTCGCGCATTGCAGGCCCTGGAAGCCGCGGGCATCGACGCGTGGATGGCGGCGCAGTCGTCACCGGGGCGCTCGGTGGCGGTGGTGCTGCACCGGGTGCATGCGGCCCGCGCGGAGCAGGTGCTGCGGCGTGAACTGGCGCCGGAGCTGGAGCGCGGTGCGCTGCTGCCACCCCAGGTGCGAGCGCCGGTGACGCAGGTGGCGCTGGTGGCGGAGGCGATGGGCCAGGGCGCCAACGTGGCCGGCCGTCTGTTCCAGCCACTGGGGGCACTGGGCATCAACGTGCGCGCCATCGCGCAGACGGCCAGCGCGCGGTCCATCTCGTTCATCGTGGACGGAGGGGAGACGGCGCTGACGGTGCGCACGGTGCACGCGGCCTTCCACTTCGCCCATGAGGAGGTGAGCCTGCTGGTGCTGGGCCACGGCGTGGTGGGCAGCCAGTTGCTGGAGCAGTTGCGCACGCTGCAACAGACGCTGGCGCAGGCGCATGGCATCCAGCTCAACCTGGTGGGGCTCGCGGACAGCCGGCGGGTGCTCTTCTCGCCGGAGGGCATTCCGTTGAACCAGTGGCGCGAACGCATCGAAGCGGTGCCCGAGGGCGCATCCCCGCCCGTGGTGCAGGCGCTGCTGGAGCCGCTGCGGCGGTTGCCGGTGCCGGTGCTGGTGGACTGCACCGCGGCGGATGGCATGGAGGCGCTGTACCTGGAGGCGTTCCGCAGCGGCATCCACGTGGTGGCGGCGAACAAGAAGCCGCTGACACAGCCGCGCGAGGTGTGGGAGCGACTGCGGAGCACCGCGCACCTGAACCACCGCGCGTACCACTACGAGACGACGGTGGGCGCGGGCCTGCCCGTCATCCAGACGCTGAAGGACCTGGTGCGCACGGGAGACCGGGTGCACGGGGTGGAGGGTTCGTTCTCCGGAACGCTCGGCTACCTGAGCCAGCAGTTGATGGACGGCGTGCCGCTGTCGAAGGCGGTGCGCACCGCGCGCGAGAAGGGCTTCACGGAGCCGCACCCGCGCGAGGACCTGGCGGGCACGGACGC
>SECN01000438.1 GCA_004173515.1 Myxococcaceae bacterium
GGATGTTGGCCGCGTGTCGAAGCAGGAAGGGCGGGGACGCTGCCGGATGGAAGTGTTTCGGTGGCGACCGAGACGGGTGGGACGGGCCAGCAGCAGGTGGTTCGTGGGGCTCTGGCCGAAATGAAGCCGGGGGATGCCGCTGAACAGGAGCAGGTCGCGCGGGTGGATCCGCGCGCGGACCTCGACGACACGACCGCTCCGGCCAAGCCCATCATCACGGCTCCAATTCCTGGAGCGCGTCTGGCAATCCAGCGCCCACTGTATCGAGGGGATGCTGAAGCCAACTCCAAGGTGCGTCTCTACATCAAGGACGTGGAGCTGCCCGAGGTGGTGACGGTGGGTGGGAACGGGCACTGGGAGTTCGATGCTGACGAGTCCACGGTTCCAGGCTCGGAGCTGACCGAGGGGGTGAACTGGATTCGAGCCACCGCAGAGGATGCCGCAGGCAACGTGAGTCTCTTCTCCGACACCATTGTCTTCAGCGTGGATGTGACCAAGCCTGTATTACCCACCATCAGTTATCCCACCGAGGATCTGAGGCTGAATGCGGGCGCGGTGATCTTTCAGGGCACCGCTGAAGCCGGCACCACGGTGAAGTTGATGCTCGATGGACCGACTGAGTTTGCCAGTGTCATCAGCAGCCCCCCGGGCAACTGGGTCTTCGCGCCGCAGGCCAGCCTGTTCGCGACCGATGCGCAGCACGAACTTATCGTGAGTTCCATTGATGCCGCTGGCAACCACCGTGAGTCGGCTGCGAGGACGTTCTTCATCGACAACACGGCGCCGGCAACGACCCTTGCCGCTACGGGGCCATCGGGGGCCGTGAATCAGACGTCGGCCACCTTCACTTTCACCTCTTCGGATGCCACGGCGACGTTCGAATGCCAGCTCGACACCGTGGCCCCATTCGCGACCTGCACGAGTCCGAAGAGCTACACGACCCTTGCGCCTGGAACGCACACCTTCTCGGTGCGGGCGAAGGACGAGGCGGGGAACGTGGACCCCACCCCGGCGGTGCGAACCTGGTTGGTGGACCTGGCTTCCCCCGCCGCTCCCATGCTGTCCGCACCGCTCGACGGTGCCTTTCTGAATACGCAACGTCCGACGATCACCGGAACGGCGGAGGCGGGAAGCACGGTGGAGGTCTTCCTGGCCATCACGACGCCCGCCGTCTCGGCGGGGACGGTGACGGCGGGCGCGGACGGACGTTGGAGCCTGACCGTCCCGGCGGACCTCCTCGACGGGACGACTTACAAGGTGACGGCGAAAGCGACGGACTCGGCCGGAAACCCGCCGGGGCCTGCCTCGGCGGAGCGCTCATTCACGGTGGACGTCACGCCGCCGGAGACGAACCTCGCCGCCAGTGGTCCCTCAGGGGCCGTGAGTCAGACGACGGCCACCTTCACGTTCACCTCTCCGGACGCCACGGCGACGTTCGAGTGCCAGCTCGACAACGCGCCCCAGTTCACGGTCTGCACGAGCCCGAAGAACTACCCGACCGTTGCGGCCGGAGCACATACCTTCCTGGTGCGCGCGAAGGACAAGGCGGGGAACGTGGATCCCACCCCGGCGGTGCGAACCTGGCTGGTGGACCTGACTTCCCCCGCGGCTCCCATGCTGTCTGCACCGCTCGACGGTGCCTTTCTGAATACGCAACGTCCGACGATCACCGGAACGGCGGAGGCGGGGAGCACGGTGGAGGTCTTCCTGGCCATCACGACGCCCGCCGTCTCGGCGGGGACGGTGACGGCGGGCGCGGACGGACGCTGGAGCCTGACCGTCGCGGCGGACCTCCTTGACGGGACGACTTACAAAGTGACGGCGAAAGCGACGGACTCGGTCGGGAACCCGCCGGGGCCTGCCTCGGCGGGGCGCTCGTTCACGGTGGACGTCACGCCGCCGGAGACGAACCTCGCCGCCACGGGGCCATCGGGAGCCGTGAGTCAGACGACGGCCACCTTCACGTTCACCGCTGCTGCTCCGGATACGGCGGATGCGACGTTCGAATGCCAGCTCGACAACGCGCCCCAGTTCACGGTCTGCACGAGCCCGAAGAGCCACACGGGACTTGGGGCTGGAGCGCACGTCTTCTACGTGCGAGCGAAGGACAGGGCGGGGAACGTGGACCCCACCCCGGCGGTGCGAACCTGGCTGGTGGATCAGATTCCCCCCAACGCCCCCCTTCTGTCCGAACCGATCGACGGTGCCTATCTGAATACGCAACATCCGACGATCACCGGAACGGCGGAGGCGGGGAGTACGGTGGAGGTCTTCCTGACCATCACGACGAACAGCGTGTCGGCGGGGACGGTGACGGCGGGCGCGGACGGACGCTGGAGCCTGACCGTTGCGGCCACGCTCCTGGATGCGACGACCTACAAGGTGCAGGCGACGGCGAAGGACCCGGCCGGGAACACAGGGTCGCTCTCCCTGGAGCGCTCGTTCACCGTGGACGTCACGGACCCTCAAACAATTTTGATCTCCGGTCCTTCAGGTCCGCAGCAGGCGGACACCGCCACCTTCAAGGTCAGCTCGGATGAACCGGGCGACCCGGTGAAGCCCTACGAGTGCAGTCTCGACAACGCACCGTTTGTGTCTTGCCCAGCCGAGTACACGGTGACAGGCCTTGGTGGCGGAGGTCACACGATGCAGATCCGGGCCAGGGATCGCGCGGGGAACTATGACCACAGTCCACTGCTCTTCACATGGATCGTGGATTCGGTGGTGCCGCAGACGTTGATTACCCTGAGCCCGGCGAAGGTGACGAAGGTGCGTGTCGGGACGTTCGAGTTCTCGTCCAACAAGCCGGATGCTGTCTTCGAGTGCAGCGTCGACCCTGTGTCGACAACCAACCCGCCCTACAATTCCTGCTCCACTCCGTTCACGACGAACAGCTTGAATGATGGCCTGCACAAGATCGTGGTCCGTGCGCGCGATACCGCAGGCAACGAGGATACGACCCCGGCCCTCTACGAATGGACGGTGGATGGGACCGCGCCGGAGACGACCATCCTGACGGGACCGACCAAGAACTCGGGGGAAACGACCAACAGCCTGAGCGCGCAGTTCACCTTCAGTTCTACGGAGCCAGGTTCGTTCCTCTGCCGGCTGGACGACGCTCTGGCGGGTTTCACCACCTGTGGCAGCGGACAGGTCTGGTCGGGGCTGTCATCGGAGCCCCACAAGTTCGAGGTGAAGACCGTGGATGTCGCAGGCAACGAGGATCTCACTCCCGCTGTCTGGCTCTGGGACATCAACCTCAATCTCCCGGACACCGTCATCACGGAGCAGCCCGGGCCGTTGATCAACACGCTGAGCGCCACTTTTCGCTTCACGGTGACGGACCCTGTGGCCTTCCCTGCGGTCACCTTCCTGTGCAGTCTCAACCAAAGCACCTACGTGCTCTGTACTTCGCCCTACACCGTGACAGTCATTGGGAACGGTGAGCAGAGTTTCAGGGTCAAGGTGCGTGACATCCTGGATAAAGAGGATCCCGAGCCGGCCTCGGCCACCTGGAGGGTGGACACGCAACGCCCCACGCCGCGCCTCCTCACGCAACCCACGTCCCTGGTGAACGTCTCACTGGGCCAGTTCACCTTCGATGCCTTCGATGAACTCAACGCCGTGGAGAGCGGAGGTCGCTTCGAGTGCAGCCTGGATGAGGCGCCCTTCGTGGGATGCAACAGTCCCATCGCACTCGACTTCGCGGACGGTCCTCACTCGCTTCAGCTCCGCGCCTGGGATGCGGCGGGAAACATGGACGCAACCCCCGTCATCTATTCCTGGAGGGTGGATACTCAGGCCCCCGCGGCCCCCTCGCTGACAGCCCCTGCCTCCGATGCGCTGGTCGCGACGGCCACCCCGACCCTGGAGGGCAACGGTGAGCCCGGCAGCAGCGTGTTCGTCACCCTGGATGATGTCCCGGTCGGTACGGCCACTGTGAATGACTCGGGGCGCTGGAGCCTCACGCTCGGGCTGACGATGGGGGAGGGTGCGCGGAAGATCTCGGTCCGGGCGAAGGATCCCGCCGGCAACGAGGGCGCGACCTCCGAGGACTTCCTCTTCACCGTGGACACGGTGGCTCCAGAGACGTCCATCGTCACAGGCCCCGAGGGCCGCGTCCGGCAGACCCTGGCGACGTTCCAGTTCTCCTCGACCGAGGAGGGAGTGACCTTCGAATGCAGCCTGGACAACGCTGAGTTCACGCAGTGCGCGGCAGACTCCACCTTCGATGTGCTGGAGGGCGGTCACTCGCTCCAGGTGCGCGCCAGGGACCGGGCGGGCAACGTGGACCCGTCGCCTGAAACCCATGCGTGGCGCCTGTCCCTGGGCTCCGACACGCGGACCCTGGGTGGCGGCCTGAGCTGCTCGTCCTCGGGTGGAGGCGTGCCTTTCGGGATGCTGGCGGGCCTCGTGGGCCTGGCGCTGATGGCGGTCAGGCGACGCCGGGGCTGAGCATTCCTTGTCGCGGCAAGCCCTGTCCGGGGCTCAGCGGGCCCCGGACGGTGCGTCGCCTCCCCGGCGGCGGAGCAGCTCCGTTGCCCGGGCCCGGACGCTGGCCATGGGGTTGGCTTTCGCGGCCTCTTGCAGGGCGGGCACCGCGGCCTCGCCCAGCTCCGCGCGGATGAAGTCCTGGCAGGTGCGGTGGAACCGGTCGCTGACGAGGCAGCGGATGGCGTTCTGGATGAGGACGGGGGCGTTGCGGTACGCGGCGTCATTGCGCAGCGCCGCCCGGTAGGCCGCCACGCCATCCACCCAGCGGAGGTTGTCGAAGTTGACGTTGCCCTCCAGGTAGCGGACGTAGGCGCTGGCCGGGTGTTTCACGGCCAGCTTCTTGAGCGCCGCCAGGGCCGCGTCCCTGCGCTGCGCCTGGATCAACCGCTGGGCCTCCTCGATGCCCGCAAGGGGCTCCACGACAGGCTCCCAGACGGGGGCCTCCGACCGGGGAGCTTCGTCCTTGGATGCATCGGGCGCAGGGCGCTCCGCCCGCTCCAACGACGCGGGCGCCGGTCCCTTGGACGTCGACCAGAGCGCCCTCCGCGCGCAGTCCTGATCCGCGCGGAGGGCCGCGTGGTCTCTGCCGGGGTCGACGTCCATCTCTTCGACGACATGCAGCCCGAGGACTCCGAGGAGTTCTGGCGCCACGCCCTCGAGATCATCGAGCGGCTGGAGACACTGCCCTGCCCCGTGGTGTTCGCCGCCCACGCGCTCACGCTCACCGCGGCCTTCGAGCTGGCGTTGGGCTGCGACATCATCCTCGCGGCGCGGTCGGCGAAGTTCGGTCTCGTCGAGAACGTCGTGGCACTCACGCCCTCGATGGGCGGACCGGCACGCATCGCCGAGCGGGCCGGATCCGGCCGCGCCCGTGAGCTGGTGATGACCGGTGAGCTGTTCGGAGCCGAGCAGCTGGAGCGCTGGAACATCGTGAACCGGGTGTTCGACGACGAGGAGCTGCCCGACCGTGCGCTCGAGATGGCGCGGGCCCTGGCCAAGGGCCCCACGCGCGCACACGCCGCCACCAAGGAGATCGTGCGCGGGTACGTGACGGACGGGCTGGCGCGTGCCGACGAGATCCTGCCGTCGGTCGCGGGTGCGCTGTACGCCAGCGAGGACCATCGTGACGCGGTGGCCGGCTTCCTCGAGCACGGTCCTCGGCACGAGACGCCGATGCACGGTCGGTAGGC
>SECN01000439.1 GCA_004173515.1 Myxococcaceae bacterium
AGGAAGCCGAGGGCGAGGGTGACGAGGATGGCGGTGCTGCCGGTGGGCGTGTCCTCGGCGGTGGTGCCGCAGCAGAACGCGCCGCCCTGCGGTTCGGTGCCGGGCTTGCGGCGGCCGCGCTCGCACTGGAGGGATTCGGCCGAGCAGAACTCGACGCCCAGGCAGTCGCCGCTGTCGGCGCAGGACTCGCTGCACGTCTTGGAGGCGAGGTCGCAGGTGCCGCCGCAGGGGCAGTGGGCATCGGCGAAGCACTCGACGCACGCGGCGCCGTCGCACACAAGGCCCTCCGCGCACGTCACCGCGCAGGCGCCGGTGTTGGTGCAGGTGCGCGTGGTGGGGTCGCAGGTGCCGCTGCCGCAGTCGGAGTCGTTGACACAGCCCACGCAGACGCTGTTCTGCACGGAGCCGTCGGTGAGGCAGAACGGGGTGGCGTCACCGCAGGCGCCGCAGCGGCTGCCGCAGCGCTCGTCGGTGGTGCAGGCGCTGCATTCACCGCTCAGACAGAACTGGCCGTCGCCGCATTCGAGGTCGGTGCGGCACTGGACGCAGACCTCGCCATCGAGACAGAAGGGGCGCTCGCCAGGGCACTTCGAGCAGCCGGGGCCGCAGCGGTCGGCGGTGTTGCACTGCGGGACGGCGTCGACGCAGGCGCCGTTCAGGGTGTCGCAGCGCTGGCCGTTGGAGCACTGGCTGTCGGTGGTGCACTCGACGCAGGACGGCGGGGCGCCAGGGGTGGGCGCGGCGCACTGGGTGCCATTGGGGCAGCAGTTGCAGGAGTTGCCGGCGCAGGCGTCGTTGGTGTTGCAGAGGACGCAGACGTGGTTGGAGCACTGCTCGCCCCGGTCGCAGTCGGTGTCCTGGTTGCACTCCGCGCAGGTGTTCGAGGTGGGGTCGCAGACCTGACCGTTGGGGCAGTTCTCGTCGCCGGTGCACTGGACGCAGGTGAAGGTGGGCTCGTCGCAGACCTGGCCGGAGCCGCACTGGGCATCGTTGACGCAGCCCTTGCAGGAGTTGTCCGTCAGGTCGCAGCGGCCGGTGGGGCAGTCCGCGTTGTCGTTGCATCCGCGGCAGAAGTTGTCGGTCGGATCACAGCGGCCATTGGGGCACTGGAAGTCCTCCGTGCACTGGACGCAGGCCGTCTGGCCGTTGAGGTTCGCGCAGTAGGGCGTGGATTGGCCGCAGGGAGAGCAGCTCGCGCCGCAGAAGAGGGCGGAGTCGCAGGGTGCGCAGAGCGCAGCCGAGTTGCAGTAGTAGTACGGACCGCAGGTGCTGTTGTTCTGCGCGTTCGCGTCGTTGCGGTTGCACTGCTCGCACTGGTCCAGGTTCGCCGGGTAGGACGGGCGCCCGTTCTCCGACTGGTAGAACTGGGCAGGCTGCATCGGGGAGAAGCGGGGGGACAGGGGGACCACTGGCGGTTGATTCGCGGGGCGATCAAAGTCCGTGAACGTGCCGTCCAGGATGGCGAACTCCAGGGCCCCGTGCTCCACGATCTGCACGTAGAGCAGTTCGATCGGATAGAGTCCTGACTGGGTGAAGGTCACGGCGTTGGTCGTACGTCGTGTCGCGGCCCCCAGTTGCGGTGGACGGATGATGACGTTGTAGCGCGCATTGGTCCGGTCGAAGATGACCAGGCTGATGGCGTCGTCGGCATAGAAGCCGAAGTGCAGGACGCGCCCGACCATGTCCGGCGTGACGTTCAGGTAGCCGCGAAACCGCGAGACGAAGGACGTGTCGGGATTGTTGTAGTGGAAACCGCAGCCCCCAATGGGGCACCCCGCCACGAAGTTCACGAAGTCGCCGTAGCTGAGCGTGCGACCGTCATTCAGGTTGTTCGACAGATCGAACGCGGAGCGCAGCACGGAGGTCTGCCGCGTCCCGCGGTTCTCCTCCATGTATGTGTTCAGGTCGCCCGTGTAGTTCGTCTGGCTCTGCGGAAACTCATTCGCGGCCCGCGTCCACACGTTGGACGCCATGCAGAGCCCCGTGCCGACCTCACTGCTCGGGGACGGGGCGACCGGGGCTCCGGTCACCACCACATCCGGCAGCTTCTGGGCCACGGCAGGCGCGCTCGCGAGGCACACAGCGAGCAGGGACAGCGCGGCACACGCGCGGAAGGGGAGGGGAGAGGGTCGCACGTCGGCGCGCAGCCTTTCAGATTTGCTTGACGTTCTCAACTTCCTTTCCCACGTCACACATCCCGGCGCTTGGATGCGACCTCCAGGGTCCTCTGCCCCTCGGACGACGTCCGTTCGGAGCGAAATCAAACTCAGTCCGCACAGCAGGCAAAACTGGAAATTGTTGCGGTGCCGAAGACGTCACGCGCGACGGCACGCGACGTCGCCGTCCTGCGAGCGGATGAAGGCCGCGGCCAGCTCTCCGCCCAGGGCCGCGCACAACACCTCGAAGGTCCGTCGTCGCGCGCCACCGAAGAAGGCCGGTTGCCGGGCGAGCGTCTCCGGGTGACGCACGAAGACGTTGTAGCCGAGGATGCACCCGTCCGCGCGCAGCACGGTGATGCCGTCGGTGGCCATCATGCCGCGCAACAACTGCGCGCTCGCCCGCACCGCGGACGCGGCGCTGCCATCCGGCGTCGCGTGATGCCGGTCCAGCAGCGCCACCACGTCCATGGGCCGGGGCAACAGGATGCCATCCACGAAGAGCGCCGAACCCGCGCGCTCCCGGGGCAGCACCGCGACCAGCGTGCCGTGCGAGGACTGCATCACCTCGAACAGCACCCGCCGGAAGAAGCCTTTCGCGTGCTCACGGCTGGAGGGCAGGACCTGCTCCGTCACCGCGCTCGCCAGCGAGTCCAGCACCACCGAAGGCGGTTCCAGGTCGATGCTCGCGCCCGACAGGTACACGTGCCGGACCAGCCCGCCGCCCGCGCGCAGCTCGATGATGTTGTCCGCGAGCTGCAACACGCCCACCACGCGCGCACCCCGGTCCTGCGCGTGCCGCAGGCGCTCCAGCGGCGTCTCCGCGAGCGGGAACGGATCCGTCCGGAAGATGCCGTAGGTGAGGCCCTCCGGCTCACGCAGCAGGTACAGCGCCCACCAGCGCCCCTGGCCGAGCGGCGCGCACTGCTTGAGGGCCCGCTGGATGGTGGCGCGGTTGCGCGGCCCCGAGCCGATGGGGATGGGGTCGTGCCCGCCGAGCAGCTCCAGCATCGCGTTCAGGTCGTCGCCCAGGAACGCGGTGGGGAACAGGAGCGCGCCCTCTTCGCGGTAGCGCGACAGCGTGACCAGCAGCTCGCTGAGCGCGTCCGCCGTCAGCGGGCACGTCATGTCCGCCTCGTCGAGGAACGCCCCGACGGACTCGGTCAGCAGGTGACGGAACGACAGGATGTGAGGAGAACCCGCCTCCGGGCCCGGACCGGTCATGGCGGATCCAGCATGACGCATCGGTGGCGGAGTGGCACGAAGTCTTCCCTCCGCCCGAAAGGCCGGAGGGTGTCCGGAAGCGGCCGTCTACTGCGTCGCCGCCCGCGCCGCCTCCAGCGTGGATGCGGTGCGCAGCCAGCCATCCGCCTGGGCGTCCAGGTGGGACAACAGGTCCACGAAGAAGCGCGCCTCCAGCGCCTGCGCCAGCGTGGCCCCATGGGCATCCGCCCACTTGCGCGTCACCGTCGCGCGCACCTGGGCCCCCAGCAGATCCACGAAGCGCTCCAGGAGCGGCGTGGACAGGAGCGTCCCCGCCCACACCACCGCGTCATGTCCCAATCCTCCGGTGGCCACCGTCACCACCGCCGCTGCTCCCGCCGGCACCGAGTACACCAGCGTGGTGAGCGTCTGGAGCATCTCCTCGCGCATGCCACCCTGCAGCTCGCGGCCCACCAGCTCGCGACAGAAGTCATACAGCGTCGCCCGGTCCGCCGCGTGCGCGTGCAGCGCGCCCAGCTCCAGCGGTGCATCCAGCCGTCCGAGCATCGCGGGCCCGAAGGCCTCCGCCAGCTTCTGCTTCGTCTCCGCGTCCCCGCGCCACGCGGCCACCTCCGGCGCGAAGGCGTCCACCAGCCGCCGCAGCCCGTCCTTCAGGGAATCGTCCACCGCCTGCGTGGGCAGTGCTTCGTTTGGCCGGGGGCCGGTGAAGGACTCGCGCACCTTGCGGGTCACGAACGTGAGCGCCGTGGCCAGCCCCCGGAACGGCAGCCGCACCATCCGGTGGAAGGTGCTGCGCGCGTCCAGCTCATCGCGGAACGCATCCACGAGCACGTCCGCGGGCACGGCCTTCAACGCGGCCTGCGCGCCAATGCCCCGCAGGTCGTGCCGCAGCCGCTGACGCAGCCGCTCCGGCTCCCTCGCCGCGCGGGTCGCCGCCCGGGCCACCGCGTCCAGCTCCGCGCGCGCATCCGACAGCGAAGCCTCCAGCGCCCGGGCCTTCAATTCGCGCGCATGCTCCGCCTGCCCCAGCAGCGCGGCGAGCGCAGGACGTCCATCCAGCGGCTCGGTAGCGAGCGGCTTCAGCCCCGCCTCCACGTCCGGCTGGTGCGGCGCCAGGTAGCGTGCGAGCGGCGGGTGGCCCACGTCCTGGGCCAGCTTGTCCAGGTGTCCCCGGGCCACGTCCTCGCGCGTGGCCTCGTTGTAGACGAGCAGGTACGGGCGCCCGTGGCCCACGGCCGCGCGCAGGAAGTCCACCAGCGCCGCGTTCTGGTACGTCTGCCGGCTCACCACGAACACCAGCACGTCCACCGTGACGAGCAGCGCTTCGGCCCGCTCCCGGTTGTCGCGGTACACGCTGTCGAAGTCCGGCGTGTCCATCACCAGCAGCCCGCGTGGCACCGCGTCCGACAGCACCAGGTACAGCCGGCCCGCGGGCCCGGGCGCGTCCACCGGCGCCACCGTGCCCTCCACCACCGGGACGATGTCGTAGCGCTGCGTGAGCACGTCCTTCAGCTCGCCCGTCCAGGTCTCCGGGTTCGCCGCCGCCAGACACTGCTTCGTCAGTCCACCCTCGGGGCGCGCGGGGGACAGGGACGCCTTCGCCAGCGCGTTGAAGAGCGTGGACTTCCCGACGTTGTTGGGCCCGGCGATGGCCACGAGGAGCAGCGGCACGTCCTGCGTGCCGGAGCCCAGGCGGGGCAACAGGTCGCGGCGCAGGCGTTCGGCCAGCCGGCGGGCCAGGTCGGCGTCGGTGCCTTCCGGGAACAGCTCCGAGGCGGGCAGCGCCTCCAGGGCGGACGCGAGGGCGGTGCGCAGGGCGCGAGGATCCTTCATGGGCATAGGGGCCCGCGCAAGACAGCACGCACACGCGCCGGTGCCCAGACAATGTGTGCGCGCACTGTCCACCGGGGACACCCCCACGACGACGCATCGCGCTGGTAGGGTGCGCCGCATGCGCTCCCTCCTCGTCTGCCTGCTCCTGTCGGGGTCCATCGCCTGCACGGCCACGCACGCCAACGCGCCCGTGACCGACGCGCACGACCCAGGCCCGCTGCCCTTCATCCCGGACGACTACGCCCGCGCGCTCGCCGACGCGAAGGCCAAGGGCGTGCCCCTGTTCGTCGACACGTGGGCGCCCTGGTGCCACACCTGTCGCTCCATGCGCGCCTATGTCTTCACCGACAAGGCCCTGGCGAAGCACGCGGACCGCTTCGTGTGGCTGGAGCTCAACACCGACCTGACCCAGAACGCGACGTTCCAGGAGAAGTACCCGGTGGAGTTCTGGCCCACCTTCTTCAT
>SECN01000863.1 GCA_004173515.1 Myxococcaceae bacterium
TGTCCGCGCCCAGCTGGAAGATGGTGCCGGAGACCTTCTCGCCCAGGCGCACGCCGCGCCGGCCGGGAGCCCCGCCGTCCTTGACCTGCGCCTCGAACATGTCGGCGAAGGACTCGGACTCCTGGACCTCCTCGTAGAGGGGGCTGGACGGCGCCGGCGTCACCGGACGCGGCGTCGGGGCGGGCGTCGGCGTGGCCGCGGAGGCCTGCGCCTCCGCGCCCGTCTGCTCCGCCGTCGCGGTCGCGTCCGTCGGCTTGTCGCCCTCCAGCGCGCGCGTCTCGATGGAGCCGGAGGCCCGCTTCACGACCACCATGGGGCCGGACGGACGGCGCTCTCCGCCGCCACCTCCCCGTCCCGCACCGCCGCCGCCACCACCGCCGGGGCGTCCACCACGAGGTGCACCCGCATCGCCGCCCTGGGGACGAGGCTGCGGCGACTGTGCATCGCGCGCCCCACGCTCCCGTCCCGGACCGCGCTGCTCGTCGCGGCCTCCGCCGCCACGGCCACCGCCGCGCTCGTTGCCCTGGCCCCCCGAAGGGATGCCCAGCATCACGTCGCCAAACGTGGCCTTCGGCTTCTTGGGACCGAAACCGCCAGGACCGCCCGAATTACCGCCGCTCTTCTCGTCGCTCACTGCCGAGACCTTCCGTTGACGATTTCGACCCCGGACTCCCGTGAAGTCAGGGCCTCTTGAAAAAGGCGGCGCACATTACACGTGCGCCATGTCGGGAGGAAGCCGCATACCGACCTCCCCCTCACAATCGGCCTCCTATCGCAACCGAAAGGGGCCTGTCCTGCATTCCGTTGGATTTTCAGCCTCCGTCCCACCTTGCGGAAGACGGCGCCCGCCTCGGGGACGCCCAGCGCGGCGGACACCGCGAAGTAGACGAGTCCGAAGGGAACCGCCACCGCCAGGAGCCCCACGACGGGGTGCAGGTGCGGCGGCACGAGCACCGTGCCCCCCCACTGCGCCTCCACCCCGGGCATGGGGCCCAGAAGGGAGGTGAGGCCCTGCTTGACGCCCAGCGCCACGACGCCGCCCACGGCCGCCGCGCCCCACAAACGCCCCAGGAGCCCCGCCGACAGGCCCACCGGGCCCACGCGCTGCTTCAGCTTGCGGCGCAAGAGCGTCGTCTCCACCCAGGCCACGATGCCGCTCGACAGGGTGAGGAACGCCGCGCCCAGCTCCCGGGGCAGGCCCAGCCGCTCCGGCAACCAGAGCGCCAGGAAGTACGCCTTCACGGTGCCCAGGCTCACGCGCACCACCGCGTAGCGCAGGGGCGTCTTCGGATCCTTCAGCGCATAGAACGCGGACGCATAGAGGCGGCCCACCGTGGAGGCCACCAGCCCCACCGCCGCGCCCATCAGCAGGTACCAGAGGTAGCGCGAGTCCGCCGCGCCGAAGCGGCCCGTCTGGAGCAGCGCGCCGCTCACGAGGTCGCCCAGGAAGAGCAGCGCCGCCGCGGACGGCACCACCCAGAAGGCGATCCGCCGCGAGCCCGCGTCGATGCGGGTCCGCAGCTTCGCGTGCGCGTCCGCCTCCCCTTCCCCGGTGGCGCGCGCCATCTCCGGCAGCTCGGCGGCGGACACCGCCATGCCGAAGAGGCTCACCGGGATGAGGTAGATGGTCTGCGCGTAGAGCAGCGAGGACAGCGCGCGGTTGGAGATGAGGGACGCGAACGCGGTGTCCACCCAGGCGCTGAACTGCACCACGCCGCGCCCCAGCACCACCGGGCCGAAGTTCTTCAGCACCTGGCGCACGGAGGCGCTCGCCAGCGACAGCGCCGG
>SECN01000440.1 GCA_004173515.1 Myxococcaceae bacterium
GATCATGGAGCGGTACGCCGACGACGCGTTCGTGCTGTCCACGGTCGACTACGGTGAGTCGGACCGGATGGTGACGCTGCTGACGCGTGAGCACGGCAAGCTGACCGCGTTCGCGGCGGGAGCGCGCAAGAGCAAGCGGCGGTTCGCCGGTGCGCTGGAGCCGTTCATGCGGCTGCGCGTCCAACTGGTGGAGACGCGGGGCAGCACGGTGCGGCTGGACTCCGCGGACATCGTCTCCGGGTTCTACGCCGCGCGGGAGGACCTGTCGCTCATCGCCCGGGCGCTCTACGCGGTGGAGCTGTGCCGCGAGCTCACGCGCGACCATGAACCGCAGCCGGAGCTGTTCCTCCTGATGGAGGCCTACCTCCACCGCCTGGACGCGAAGGAGGCGGGGCCCACGTCGCTGCTGGCGTTCGAGCTGGCGGCCCTGGCGCACGCCGGACTGATGCCCCGCTTCGACTCGTGCGCGCTGTGCGGTGGCGCTCCGGGAGAGCGGCCCCGGTTCGACCAGGCCCACGGCGGCGCGGTGTGCGAGCCTTGCAGTGGGCGGGCTCGGGATTCGGTCGCGGTGCCGGTGGCGTTGCTGTCCGGGCTTCGCTCGTTGCAGGAGGGCGGGCGCACGCCGCTGCCCCCCGACCTGCGGGCGCGGGCGCGTGGGCTGCTCAACGTCTTCATCGCGCACCACCTGGGCCGGCGGCTCAAGAGCGTGGACTTCATGGCCCAGGTGGGTCTGGACTGAAGCGCGGTCCCGCGCGTTCGCGGGCGGGGAGCGTCATGCACGAGGCCGGGCCGCTGGACGTGGTGTGTGTCGGCGAGACGCTGGTGGACTTCCTTCCCGCGTCCGGTGGCGCTTCGCGCGTGCGGGACGTGGACGCGTGGCGACCCTCGACGGGCGGCTCGCCGGCGAACGTCTCCGTGGGCGTCTCGCGACTGGGGCTGCGCTCGGCGATGGTGGGCGTGGTGGGCTCGGACGAGTTCGGCCACTTCCTGCGCGACCGGCTGGCGGCGGAGGGCGTGGACGTCAGCCGCCTTCGCCAGGTGGACCACGCGCGCACGGGCCTGCTGTTCGTGTCGCTGGACGCGCGGGGCGAGCGCAGCTTCACGTTCTTCCGGACGCGTTCGGCGGAGTTCCTGCTGGATGACTCGGACGTGGACGGGGACTTCGTGCGGCGCGCGAAGGTGCTGCACTCCGGCTCCAACTCCCTGGTGCTGCCGGAAGCGCGCGAGGCCGTGGTGCGCATGCTCACCCTGGCGCGCGAGGCGGGGATGATCGTCAGTTGTGATCCGAACCTGCGGCTCCACGTGTGGCAGGAGCCCGAGGAGCTGCGGGTCCTGCTGGGGCGCATGTTGCCCCTGTGCACGGTGGTGAAGCTGTCGGAGGAGGAGGTGCCCTTCGCGACTGGTGCGCGCACCCCCGAGGAGGCCCTCCGGTACCTGGACGGGCTGGGCGTGCGGCTGCCGGTGGTGACGCTGGGCGAGCAGGGCGCGGTGTTCCTCTGGCGCGGCGAGGTGCTCCACGTTCCCGCTCCCAGGGTGACGGTGGTGGACACGACGGGGGCGGGGGATGGCTTCGTGTCGGCGCTGCTGCACGGGCTGGTGCGCTGGTACGGCGATGCGCGCTCGCTCGCGGACGCGTCGCGGGAGGAGTTGGTCGCGCTGATGACGTTCGCGGCCGACGTGGGCGCGCGGGTGGTGACCAAGCTGGGCGCGGTGGCGGCGCTGCCCCTTGCCTCCGAAGTGGAGGGCCTGCTGCCCACGCGTCCACCCGTCCCGGACGCCGTCACACGCCTCGCGCGTTGAATCCGGACGCCGTGCCGGGTCAGGCTCCCGTGCTTCACTGCGTCCAACGTGGCCCACCATCCCGCCCGGGAGGGACCGATGAGCGACCCGAGACCTGATGCGACGTCCCCCATCTCCGCGAGGGTCCGGGGACTGGAGCAGATCGACCGCCTGTCCGTACCCCTGCCGCATGGCACGGAAGTGACGACGCGCGTGGAGCGCGTGGCCTCCGCCGGACGCCGCATCCCGCAGGGCGTGGTGGGCCGCGTCGTGCGCGCGCATGACGGCGGCTTCGACGTGCAGATCGTCGGCGTGGGCGAGGTGTGGTTCGCCCGCGACGAGCTGGTGCCCCGGCGCGTGGGACAGGTCCAGTTCGCCCAGCGGCGCGAAGCGGCCTGGGGCGCGCTGCGGCCGTGCGTGGTGCTGGAGACGCGCGTGGGCAGCCACGCCTGGGGGCTCGCGGACGAGCGCTCCGACGTGGACGTGCGCGGCGTGTTCGCGCTGCCGCTGTCGTGGACGCTGGGCCTGGGGCAGGCGCCGCAGGACCTGGTGAGCGCGGATGGCAGCACCACGTACTGGGAGGTGCGCAAGACGGTGGATCAGGCCCTGCGCGCGGATCCGAACACGCTCGAAACGCTCTTCGTCCCCGGCGCTACGGCGTCGGATGAACTGGGCGAGTGGATGCTCGAAGCGCGCGAGGCGTTCGTCTCCAAGGCCATCTTCGGCAGCTTCGGGCGCTACGCGATGAGCCAGCTCGACAAGCTCACGCGCAGCCAGCGGCTGGCGGAGCACCGGGATCTGCTGCTCGCGTGGCTGTGCGAGGAACCCACCCCGGACCTGGACGTCGTGGCCCGGAGGCTGGCCGCAGTGTCTCCCCGGAGCGCGCCCACGCCCGAGGACGGGGTGCTCGCCGCGAAGACCTACGTCAAGCAGCTCTACCGTTCGCTCTGGGATCAGGGCCTGCTCGCTGCCAACGACTTCGCGGCGCTGACGGCCTACGCGCGCGGGGGTGGGCAGCGGCCACCTTCAGCCCGGGAGCTGCGGCCGAAGAACGCCTACAACCTGCTGCGACTGGTGGCGCTGGCGACGGGGTGGCTGCGAGAAGGGACTCCCACCTTCGAGGCGACCGGGGCATTGAAGGCGCGGCTGCTCGACATCAAGGGCGGACAGGTGCCCCTGGAGGACGTCCTGCGCGACGCGGAGGCGATGGCGCCCGTGCTGGAGGCCGCGCACCGCGAGAGCCGGCTGCCGGAGCATCCGGACTACGCTCGCGCGGACCGGCTGTTGCGGCGGGTGGGGGACGAGGTGGCGCGGCGCTGGGTGCTGAAGACGCCCGGGCCGTGGTCGCGCTCTCCGGCGCGCATGCGTACGGCTTTCCCTCGCCGGACAGCGACCTGGACCTCAAGTCCATCCACATCGCGCCCACCGGCGCGCTCCTGGGCCTCCAGCCCCGGCAGGTGAACGCCGAACGGCTGGAGGTGCTGGAGGGCGTGGAGGTGGATTATTCGTCCAACGAGCTGCAGCCGGTGTTGCTCGGCATCCTCCAGGGCAACGGCAACTACATCGAGCGCGTGTTGGGTGCCATCCCCGTGCGGACCCTGCCGGAGCTGGAGACGCTGCGTCCCCACGTGCGGGCCGTGCTGTCGCGCCGCATCCACCGGCACTACCGGGGCTTCGCGTTCGGTCAGCTCCGGGAGTGGGAGAAGAGTGGCTTCCGCTCCGCGAAGAAGCTGCTGTACGTGCTGCGGACCACGCTCACCGGGACGCATGCGCTGCGCACGGGCGAGGTGGAGACGGACGTCACCGTCCTGCTGGAGCCGTATGGTTTCGGCGACGCCCATGCGCTGGTGGAGCAGAAGCTCCGGGGCGAGCGCAGTGAGCTGCCCGACGCGCTCAGCGAGCGGTGGCAGGTGGAGGTGACGCGCGCCTTCGGGGTGCTCGACGCGGCGGACGCGGCCTCCCAGTTGCCGCTGGAGCCTCCGGCCCCGGCGGTGGCCGCGCTCGAAGCGTGGATGCTCGACGTGCGGCGGCAGCGGTTCGGCGGCTAATCCGCTTTCCCGGCCTCCCGGGATGGCCGGCCGGGGGACGGGCCGACTCCCGGTGAAGACGATCATCGACCTGGGAGGGTCCGACAGGTAACATCCTCCGGGCCATGAGCACGCAGGGTGGCGCCGGAGAAGATCCCGACCGGGGGCGGCGCATCGGAAAATACGAGATCCTCACCCGCCTCTCGATGGGAGGGATGGCGGAGCTGTTCCTCGCGTTCACCTCCGGCCCCGGTGGCTTCCGCAAGTTCGTCGCGGTGAAGCAGATCCTCCCCGACATCAAGAAGGACGACCAGTTCGTCAAGATGTTCCTCGACGAGGCGCGCATCACCGCCGCCTTCTCGCACGCGAACATCGGACAGGTGTTCGACCTGGGGGAGGAGGACGGCGAGCTGTACCTCGCCATGGAGTTCCTGCCCGGCCAGAACCTGGAGCAGGTGGTGAAGATGGCGGCCAAGCGCAACTACGCGCTGCCGCTGGGCTTCAGTGCCCGCGTGGTGCGCGACACCTGCCTGGGCCTGCACTACGCTCACCACTTCATGGATCCATCGGGCCGTCCCGTGGCGGTGGTGCACCGGGACGTGTCTCCGAAGAACGTGATGCTCACCTACGACGGCGTCGTGAAGGTGATCGACTTCGGCATCGCCAAGGCGCGCGGCAAGCTGGGCCGCACGCAGGTGGGCACCGTGAAGGGGACCAGCGGCTACATGTCCCCGGAGCAGGTGCGCGGCCAGGGGCTGGACGGCCGCAGCGACCAGTTCTCCGCGGGCGTGATGCTGCACGAGCTGGTGGTCGGGCAGCGCCTGTTCAACGCGCCGGGCGAGGCCGCCGTGATGATGCAGATCGTGGACGGGGACATCCCCGTGCCGCGCTCGCTCAACGCGGCGATTCCGGAGGCCCTGGAAGCCGTGGTGCTCAAGTCCCTGTCGCGGGATGCCGCGCAGCGCTTCGGCACCTGCCGCGAGATGGCGCGCGCCATCGAAGCCTCGCTGGGCTCCGAGATCTACGACGAAGACCAGATGACCGCCGTCATGGGCGAGCTCTTCGAGGAGAAGCGCCAGAAGACGCGCACCCTGCTGGAGCTGGCCAGCCGCGCCGAGGACGCCCGCGTCAGCGAGGCCGCCGGAGCGCTGCAGGTGGAGGAGGGCAGCGACACGGCCGCCTCCGCGGCCACCGCGCAGTCGCAGTCTCCGCACGTGGAGGCCGCCGCGGCTTCGTTCCGTCCCACGCCCGTCCGCCGCACGGGCGCTGAACCGACGACCCCGCCGCGCGCGGGTGCGACCCCGCGTCCCGTTGTCGCCGAGGAGGCCCGGGCCCCGCGCAGCGACACGCCTCCGATGACGCCGCGAGCGCAGCGGCCGGCGGAGCCCGCCTTCCCCGCGCGCGCGATCCGCCCTCCCGCGGACGCCGTTCGCGCGAACCGGCCCCGTCACGTCGCCCGTCCGGAGGCTTCCGAGCCCCGGGCCGCGCCTTCCGACGACGCGCTGTTGGATCCTCCCAGCGAGCTCCAGACGCAGCGCTTCCGGACGCGTCCGGCGCGCTCCGGTGCCGCGCCCGCGCGTCCGTCGGAGGAGCAGGCCGAGACGCCTCCCGCCCGTGAGCGCTCCGGTTGGATGGGCAAGGTGGTGCTGCTGCTCGTCCTGGGCGGCATGGGCTACCTGGCGACGCTCGAACCGGTCCGCAAGGTGTTCATGCCGGCGTACGAGTCCGCCCGACTGTGGGTGAAGGCGGAGCTGGATCCGCCCCCGAACGTGGACCCCGCGAAGGATGGGACGTGGCCGCCGAAGCCCTCCGGTCCTCCGCCGGGCTTCGTGCAGAAGACCGAGCCCGAGAAGGCGCCCGAAGAAGCACCACCGCCTCCTCCGCCCGAGCCCGTCGTGGAGGCCCCGCCTCCCGAGGAGCCCAAGGCGCCTGTCGCCAAGGGCGGTCGCAAGCCGAAAGTGACGCCCCAGGCCGCCGCGGCGGAGAAGACTGTCGCGGCGAAGACGGCGGCCCCCGCCGCGAAGCCCGTGCCGGAGCCCTCGCAGCGTGCCCCGGAGCCCGTCACCACCGTCACGCAGACGCCCGAGGTCGCGGAGGTGCTGGACACGAGCACCGCCAAGGGCGCGAAGAAGGCCGGCCTGGGCTGGCTGACGCTCTACACGGTGCCCAAGAACGCGGCCGTGTTCGACGGCTCGACGCAACTGGGCACGTCGCCGTTGATCAAGCTGGCCACCCCTGCGGGCACCTACCGCCTGCGCGTGGTGGATCCCCAGGACCCGGGCGGGACGAGCAAGCTCTTGTCCGTTCCCGTCCGTCCGGGCGAGGTGACGAAGCTGCAGATTCGACTGGCCGACCTCCCGCCCTACACGGAGTGACGGCCGTCCTTGACGCTCCTGGACCCCCTCACTAGGGTCCGCCGCGTTCCGCCTTCGACGCACTGCGAGAAGGACTCGCCATCCATGTACTTCCAGGACCTCATCCTCACGCTCCAGAAGCACTGGGCCGACCAGGGATGCATCGTCACCCAGTCGTACGACCTCGAGGTCGGCGCGGGCACGATGGCCCCGTACACGTTCCTGCACGCGCTCGGGCCCGAGCCGTGGAACGTCGCCTACGTGCAGCCCTCGCGGCGCCCCGCCGACGGCCGCTTCGGTGAGAACCCGAACCGCCTGTTCCAGCACCACCAGTTCCAGGTCATCCTCAAGCCGGCGCCCAAGAACGTCCAGGAGCTGTACCTGGAGTCCCTGCGGAAGATCGGCATGGATCCGCTGGAGCACGACATCCGCTTCGTGGAGGACGACTGGGAGTCGCCCACGCTGGGCGCCTGGGGCCTGGGCTGGGAGGTGTGGTGTGACGGCATGGAGGTCACCCAGTTCACCTACTTCCAGCAGTGCGGCGGCTTCGACTGTCGCCCCGTGGCCGCGGAGCTGACGTACGGGCTGGAGCGCCTGGCCATGTACCTGCAGAACGTGGAGAACGTCTTCGACATCGAGTGGGTCAAGGGCGTGAAGTACCGCGAAGTGTTCCACGCGAACGAAGTGGAGATGAGCAAGTACGCCCTCCACGAGTCGGATCCGCAGATGCTCTTCTCGCTGTTCGACGCGTACGAGAAGGAGTGCAAGCGCCTCATCGAGCGCCGCCTGCCGCTGCCCGCGTACGACTACGCGCTCAAGTGCAGCCACGCCTTCAACCTGCTGGACGCGCGCGGCGCCATCTCCGTCACGGAGCGCGCCAACTTCATCAAGCGCGTGCGCGACAACGCGCGCCTGTGCGCGGAGGGCTACCTGCAGATGCGCGAGCGGCTGGGCTTCCCGCTGACGAAGACGCCGTGGACGGTGGGCGAGCAGCCGCCGGTGCTGGAGGGCAAGCCCGCCAGCGACTACTGGAAGACGGTGACGCTCAACAAGCCCGTGGAGAAGAAGGAGAAGTCGGAGGTGGCCCGTGGCGCGTGATCTGCTCCTGGAAATCGGCGCCGAGGAGATTCCGGCGTCGTTCATCGTGCCCGCGCTGGAGGACCTCAAGCGCGTGCTCACCGAGCGCATGGCCGACGCGCGCCTGAAGCACGGCGAGGTGCGCACCTTCGGCACGCCGCGCAGGCTCGCGGTGTGGGTGCGCGACGTGGCGGACGCGGGCGAGGACGTGACCAAGGAGGTGCTGGGGCCCAGCGCCAAGGCCGCCTTCGACGCGCAGGGCAAGGCGACCAAGGCCGCGGAGAAGTTCGCGGAGAGCCTCAAGCTGTCGGTGGACGCGCTCGGGCGCACGACGACGCCCAAGGGCGAGTACGTGTCCGCGCGCGTGGAGGAGAAGGGCCGACCGGCGGACGCCATCCTCCAGGACGCGCTGCACACCGCGGTGCACGGCATCAACTTCAAGAAGTCCATGCGCTGGGGGGACGTGGACACGTCCTTCGCGCGCCCGGTGCAGTGGCTGGTGGCGCTCCTGGGCGACACGGAGCTGCCGGTGGTGTTCGGCGACGTGAAGAGCGGGCGGACCACGTACGGCCACCGCTTCCTTTCGCCGGGCCCCATCACGTTGAAGACGCCCGCGGACTACGAGGCGACGCTGGAGAAGGCGCACGTGCTGGCGGACATCGGCAAGCGCCGCGCGTCGCTCGTGCAGAAGGTGACCGCCGCGGCGAAGGCGTCCGGAGGCCAGCTGCTGGAGGACGAGGGCCTGGTGGATCAGGTGACGAACCTGGTGGAGCTGCCGAGCCCCGTGGTGGGCCGCTTCGATGAGCGCCACCTGGACCTGCCGCCGGAGGTGCTGGTGCAGGAGATGAAGAGCCACCAGCGCTACTTCTCGCTGGTGGACGCCCAGGGCAAGCTGCTGCCGCGCTTCATCGCCGTGTCCAACACGCCGGTGCGCGACGAGCAGCTGTCGCTTCGCGGCTACGAGCGCGTGCTGCGCGCGCGGCTCGCGGACGGGCGCTTCTTCTTCGACGAGGACCGCAAGACGCCGCTGGGCGACCGCGTGGAGAAGCTGGGCCGCGTGGTGTGGCAGAACCAGCTGGGCACGTACCTGGAGAAGGTGGAGCGCTTCCGCTCGCTTGCGGGCTGGCTCGCGCAGGCCACGGGCAGGGCAGGGGAGGCGGCCACGGTGGAGCGCGCCGCCACGCTGTCCAAGGCGGACCTCGTCACCGGCATGGTGGGCGAGTTCCCGGAGCTCCAGGGCGTGATGGGCCGCGAGTACGCGAGCCGACGCAGGACGCGGGCGCGCTCATCGGCCTGGCGGACCGGCTGGACTCGCTGTGCGGCATCTTCGCCATCGGCAAGGCCCCGTCGGGCGCGGCGGATCCGTTCGCGCTGCGCCGGGCGTGCCTGGCCATCATCCGCATCGTGCTGGGGCGGGGCTACCGCTTCAGCCTGTCGGCCGCGGTGGATGAGGCCCTGGGCCTGCTGGCGCCGAAGCTCGCGAACGTGAAGCGCAAGCCGGGGGAGGCCGCCCCGCGCGAGCAGGTGCTGGAGTTCTTCCGCGGCCGCCTGAAGGCGCTGTGGGGCGAGCAGCACCGCACGGACGTGGTGGAGGCGGTGCTGGCCGTGGGCTTCGATGACCTGGTGGCCGCGAAGAAGCGCCTGGAGGCCTTGAGCCTGCTGGTGGGCCACTCGGACTTCCAGCCGCTGGCGGCGGCCTTCAAGCGCGTGGTCAACATCGTGGAGAAGCAGGGCAAGGACGTGGCGGGCGGGCAGACCAACCCGCAGCGCTTCACCGACGAGCCGGAGAAG
>SECN01000441.1 GCA_004173515.1 Myxococcaceae bacterium
GGGATTGACGCTTTATTCACAGAAGTCCACGAAGACCCCGACCGTGCCCTGTGTGACGGTCCGTGCTCGCTCAATCCACAGATGTTCGAGGACGTGGTACGAGATGTGCTCAGCATCCGTCGCGCGCTGGGTCACGAAGCCGGTTGATGGACGCGAAAGGTGAGGAGGCCATGCAGACGGAAGCGCCTTCCAAACCGGGCAGGGAAGAGCTGACGTCTCGTGCGTCACGCGTGCGACTGCTCGTGTTCGACGTCGACGGCGTCCTCACCGACGGCGGCCTGTATTACGGCGACACCGGCGAAGCGATGAAGCGCTTCAACGTGAAGGATGGCCATGCGCTGGTGATGGCCCGCCTCGTGGGCCTGCCCGCCGCCATCCTCACCGCGCGCACCTCGCGCATCGTGGAGGCGCGCGGGCGTGAGCTGGGCCTGGCCGCCGTGTTCCAGGGCCGCAAGCAGAAGGGCCCTGCGCTGGAAGAGCTGCTCGCCCAGCTCCAGGTGCCCGCTGAAGCGTGCGCCTACATGGGCGATGACCTCAACGACCTGGACCCCATGTCGCTCGCAGGGCTTTCCGCCTGTCCTGCGGATGCGGTTCCTGAGGTGCGCCAGGACGCGCACTTCGTTACCCAGAACGTTGGCGGTCACGGAGCCGCCCGCGAATTGGTGGAGTTGTGCCTCCGTGCGAGTGGCCGCTGGGATGACGCCGTGGGTCTGATGAGAAGTCCTGATAAACGCAGCAGGTAGGTGGGTTGATCAAACCCCGCATCCAAGGTAGGTGTTTATTTCCATGGCAAGTGGAACGATGCAGTCCGAGGGGAGTACGGCGATGACGGACCAGCTCTACACGACGCACGACATCAGTCGGTTGCTTCAGGTGGATCCGTCGACGGTGAGCAAGTGGATCGACCGGGGCATCCTGATGGCCTTCCGCACGCCGGGTGGTCACCGCCGGGTGCGTTCGACCGACCTGCGCACCTTCCTGGTCACCCACCAGATGCCCGTGCCCGAGGAGCTGGGCAGCAGCACGGTGCGCCTGCTGATTGTCGACGACGAGCGGCAGACGCTGGATGCCATCAAGCGCGCGTTCAAGCCCTACGCGAACCAGGTGGAGATCCAGACCACGACGAGCGGTGTGGAGGCGCTCCTGCTGGTGTCGGAGCAGAAGCCGCACGGGATGCTCATGGACATCAACATGCCGGACATCGACGGCATCGAGGTCTGCAAGCGCATCCGTGCGCGCAAGCAGATGGAGGGCGTGCGGCTCATCACCATGACGAGCAATCACACGCCGGACGTCGTGGAGCAGTCCAAGCAGGCCGGTGCGGTGGCCTGCCTGGCCAAGCCCCTGGACGTGAACGCGGTGCTGGAGCTGTTCCGGGTGCCCATGGCCCTCGGCGCCAGCGCCAACCGCAAGTAAAGGACGGGGGCTTCCGCCTGGCCCACAGCGGAAGCCCTCGGGTCGGTTGATGCTGGCGGGAGTCGCCGCACCTCGTCTTTCACGAGGACAGCGGCCTCCCTGAGTGGTGTCGGGTGATGCACGTGCATCAGCCCTGGACCTTCACCTCGACGACGCGGGGCTTGGTCTCCTCGCGACGCGGCAGGGTGAGGGACAGCACGCCGTTGTCGTAGCGGGCCTCCACGCGGGTGGCATCCACCGTGTCGGGCAGGCGGAACTGACGCGCGTAGACGCCGGTGGAACGCTCCTGGCGGCGCAGCGTGGTTCCCTCCGCGACGGCCTCCGCCTTGCGCTCGGAGCGCACGGTCAGCACGTTGTTCTCCACCTTCACCTGGATGGCCTTGGCGTCGTGGCCGGGCAGGTCGATGCGCAGCGTGATGCCGGCCTCGGCCTCGAGGATGTCGGCCGCGGGCGTCAGGGTGTGCTCCATGTCCGGGCGGGCGTTGGCCGAAGCCGAGGACAGCTCGCGGAAGAGCAGGTCGAAGTCGCGCAGCAGGGGCAGGGTGACGGCGGCGTTGTAGTTGCGGTTGAGCATGGTCTTCTCCTGAGCGTGTCGTCCCAATGGACGCACGTCGTGCGGGTTCACGGTCGTTGTTGAGTGCGGCGGGCGGGCCCAGGCTTCGGTGTTTCAGGAGGGCCCGTCAGCGCCTCACAAGACTCAAGAGAACCATGCTTTGAAACGTGTCAAGCAACGGCCCCGGCCGTCCCGGACGCGGTACGGGAGGCGTCCTGCCCGGCCGCCTGCCCTCCGGCCGGAGAGGCATTGAGCAGCAGGCTCAGTCGTCGTCGCGGCCCAGGGTGACGAGGGCGCCGTCCTCGTCCCGGGTGACCTTCACCTCCCAGGGCCGGCAGCAGACGGGGCAGTCCTCCACGTAGGCCTCGGCGGAGGCGCCCAGCGAGTCCACGTCGACTTCCACCTCTTCACCGCAGTACGGGCACGTCTGGGTGGCGGCATCCGCGAAGGGCTGCATCGTCGGCCTCCTGGCCTCTTTGCGAGGCAGTTCGACGACGTGGACTGAGCGTCCGCGCCATCAGACGCTAGAATCCCCACCCCATGGCTCCCCCTTCCCGAAATCGCATCGCCGACATCCTCATCAAGGCGCGCGTCATCGACGAGCTGCAGCTTCGCAGCGCGCTCGCGTCGCTGGACCAGTGGGGAGGGCGCGTGTCGCGCGTCGTCTCGGACCTGGGACTGGCGTCCGAGGAGACCATCACCCAGGCCATCTGCCAGGGGCTGGGAATGCCGCGCGTGCAACTGGGGAACCTGACGAAGGACGCGGCCGCGCTGTCGCGCGTGGACGTCATCCTGGCCGAGCAGAAGGGCGTCTTCCCCGTCCAGCTCAAGGACAACGGCAAGACGCTGGTGCTGGCGATGTCGGACCCCACGGACCTGGCCACGTTGGACCAGGTGGCGGCGCGCAGCCGCGCTCGCGTGGTGCCCATGGTGGCGGGCGACCGTGAAATCGAGCACGCCATCCTGCGCCACTACCGCAACCAGGAGCCGGTGGAGAAGAAGCGCTTCAAGCCCGACTCGAAGCCGCAGGACGCGGGGGAACTCCCGGAGGAAGAGGAGTTCAAGGTCGTGGACATGAGCGGCAACACGGTCGTCAAACGCATCAGCGACATCGTCGACCCGAACGCCGCCCCGGCCGCGGCCGCCCGTCCCGCGGCGAAGGCCGCATCGCCCGCCGCCGAGGCCGCGGGCTCCAGCGCCTCCGACATCCTGGATGAGATCCTCGCGGGCGGCTCCCCCACCTCCGAGTGGACGGAAGCGGACCTGCAGCGCCTCCAGACGGTGCAGCAGAACCAGGAGAAGAGTTCGAAAATCCTCCGTGCGCTCCTGGAGCTCGTCTTCGAGAAGGGCCAGGTGCAGCAGCGCGAGCTGGCCGCGCGCATGCGCCTGTAGCCAGGGCGCTACGACGTCACCTCGCGCAGCTCGCGAGCGGTGAGGCCCAGCAGGTACAGGATGGTGTCCAGTCCGCCGGCGGAGATGGACGTGTCGGCGGCCTCGCGCAGCTTGGGCTTCGCGCGGAAGGCGATGCCCAGCCCCGCCTTCTCCAGCATCAACAGGTCATTGGCTCCGTCGCCCACCGCGATGACCTGCTCCAGCAGGACGCCCTCCTGCTTCGCGAGCATCTCCAGCAGCTCCGCCTTGCGGCGCGCGTTGACGATGGTGCCCACGGTGCGGCCGGTGAGCTTGCCGTCCTGGGCCTCCAGCGTGTTGGAGTACGCGAAGTCGATGCCCAGGCGCGCCTGGAGCGCTTCGGCCGCCACGGAGAAGCCGCCGCTGATGACGGCGGTGCGGTAGCCCAGGCGCTTGAGCACGCGGATCAACGTCTCCGCGCCCTCGGTGAGCGGCAGGTTCGCCGCCAGCTCGCGCAGCACCTGGACGTCCAGCCCGGCGAGCAGCGCCACGCGCTGGCGCAGGGATTCGTCGTAGTCCATCTCCCCGTGCATCGCGCGCTCGGTGATGGCGGCCACCTTCGCGTGGACGCCGTGCGCCCGCGCCAGCTCGTCGATGACCTCGATGCGGATGAGCGTGGAGTCCATGTCCATCACCACCATCCGCTTGCCGCGCCGGTAGAGGCTCTCACGCTGGAGGGCCACGTCGAACGTGGGGCTCTCCATGGACAGCGCCAGCAGCGCGCGCTTGAGCGCGGAAGGGTCCGCGTCCGGGGCCAGCGAGACGTGCAGCTCCACCGACCCCAACGGCGTCTCGCTCAGCCGGGTGATGCGCTCCACGCGCGCGCCCTGCTCCGCCAGCCGCGCCGTCAGCGCGTGCACCTCGCGCGCGCCCAGCGTCTTGCCCACGCCGGTGACGACGTAGCGCAGCGGTTCGGGGTCCACGGGCGCGGCGACGGGAGCCACCGCGCGGACATCCACCGTGACGCCCAGCTCGCGCGCCGCGGCGCGCAGCGCCTGCCACGGGTCTCCTCCGGGAGGAACGCTGGCGGAGGGGCGCACCAGCAGCGCCAGGGTGAGCAGGCCCTGCACCACCACCTGCTCCACATCGAGCAGCTCCGCGCCGGCATCCGCGAGGAGTCCGGTGAGGCGGGCGGTGGTGTGGGGGCCGTCCCTTCCGGTGACGGTGAGGAGGACGGTGTCGGAGGGGCGCGCGGTCATGGGCGCGCCGCAGTCTGACAGCCCGTCCGGGGACGGGCGAGCCTCGCGTGGAGGCCCGCCTGCCCTTCACATCAGTCCTGCTGGGTATCGGAGGACACGATGAGCGAGCCGCGCTCCAGGTACTCGCCGTCCGGGAAGGCCTTGTAGAAGTCCTCCAGCATCGCATCCACGTCCGGGTAGCGCTGCTCGCGCTTGTCCTGGGTGGCCTTGTCGAAGAGCTGGTCCAGCCCGCTGGGCGCCTCCGGGTTCACCTCCGAGGGCAGCGGCGAGCGGCGGCCGGGGATCTGCCCGGTGAACATCTCGTAGAGCAGGATGCCCAGGCCGTACACGTCCGCGGACGGACCCGGCTCCTTGCCCCCCCGGTTCATCAGCTCGGGCGCCATGTACACCATGCCGCCCATGCCCATGAACACCTGGGGCATGCCCTTGGTGGCGTCCACCTCCACCACGCGGCTCATGCCGAAGTCGGCGAGCTTCGCGTTGCCGTACGCGTCGAAGAGGACGTTCTCCGGCTTGAGGTTGTGGTGCGTGAGGCCCACGGCGTGCGCGGCCCGGAGGCCGTACGCCAGTTGCAGGAACGTGCGCAGCGCGTGCGGCACGTCGATGCCCTTGCCGCCGCTGGACTCCAGCTTCTCCTTCAGGCTGCCGCGCATCAGCTCCACCACGAAGTACGGCCGGGTGGACTCCACGTTCTGGTCGATGATCTGCACCACGCCCGGGTGGCGCACCTGCGCCTGCGCGCACAGCTCCTTCTTCAGCCGCTTGAGGACCTCACCGCGCTGGAGGAAGGAGAAGTAGCCGAAGATGTCCTTCAGCTCCTTGATGCAGATGTCCAGGCCCAGGGCGTTGTAGCGACCCTTGAAGACCGTCCCCAGGGGGCCCGTGCCGATGGGGTCGAACTTCTGGTAGCGCAGGTCCAGGTCGCTGGAGCCCTTCGCCACCGCGGCGGCGAGCGGAGAGGTGATGACCAGGGGTTGGGGGGCGCTGGGAACCGGCGCGGGCGGCGTGGGCGGCGAAGGCGGCAGCCCGATGAGGGT
>SECN01000442.1 GCA_004173515.1 Myxococcaceae bacterium
AGAAAGCCGGCACGAATGGCGGACATCATCGACATCACGCTCCTCGCGGACGTCCGACGCTTCTTCCAGAAGCTCATCGAACAGCGCGGGCTGTCCTACTTCCTCCAGAAAGACGGTCCCCGGCTGTTTCAGCTCGAGCCTTCCAAGGTCGAACTGGTCCTCCGCACCGCGATGCGCACCCGTGACCCGGAGCTTCCCCAACCGCACGAGAAGGCCATCGAGCATTGCCGGCAGGAGCTGCGCCGCGAGCTCATCCGCCGCGTGGCCACGGCCATGCTGCAGACGGGGCTGTGAGCCGCTTCTCGCTCCGCACCACCTTCGCGCGCACGCCCAATCCGCTGTCCCAGGCCACGGCCGAGCGCCAGTCGCGCGGGCTGCCCCTGCTGGACCTTTCGGAGACCAACCCCACCCGTGTCGGGCTGCCCCTGCCCGAACCGGACCTCCTGCTGAACCCCGGAGCGCAGCGGATCCGCGCTCCGTCCCACGCACCCGCTGACGCCGCCGGGCACGGCCCGCCCGCGACGGAAGCACCCGCCGCATCTGGCCTCCACGTTCCGGAGGGTCGAGGTGCTCGTGATCCGTCCGCGCACCGTCACGATGCCTCCGAAGTCAGTCTCTCCGCGTCGCCTTTTCTCTACGCCCCGGAGCCCTTCGGCCTGCCCTCCGCGCGCGAGGCCGTGGCCGGCCACCTGTCCACGCGGGGCGCGACCGTCTCCGCCGCGCACGTCGTGCTCAGCGCCAGCACCAGCGAGGCCTACGGCTGGCTCTTCAAGCTCCTGTGCGACCCGGGGGACACCGTGCTCGTGCCCGCCCCTGGCTATCCGCTGCTGGACGTCCTGGCGCGTCTGGAGGGCGTCCACACGCGGCCCTACCGGCTGCCCTCCGCGCACGGCTTCGGCCTGGACGCGGGCGCCGTGGAGGCGGCCATCGATGCGCGCACCCGCGCGGTGCTGGTGGTGAACCCCGGCAACCCCACCGGCCACTTCCTCCACGCGGGGGAACTCCTGGCGCTCGCGGACGTGTGCGCGCGCCATGGCCTGGCGCTGCTCTGCGATGAGGTGTTCTCCGACTTCGCCTGGGACACCGAAGCGGGGAGGGTGACGTCGGTGGCGGGACGGCCGCTGCCGTGCCTCACCTTCGCCCTGTCCGGCCTGTCCAAGGTGGCGGGCCTGCCCGGCCTCAAGCTGTCATGGCTGCACGTGGGCGGCCCCTCGGCGCTGCGCGACGAGGCCCTGGCCCGGCTGGAGGACGTGGCGGACGCGGCCCTGTCCGTGGGCACGCCCGTGCAGCTCGCCCTGCCAGGACTGCTGGCCCATGCGCCGCGCTTCCAGCAGGCCCTGCTGGCGCGCGTGAAGGGCAACCGGGAGCGGCTGGTCGCGGCGCGCCCGGAGGACGCGGCCTGGGACGTGGTGCCCGCGCACGGAGGCTGGAGCGCGGTGCTGCGCATCCCGCTCCAGCCCGGCGAGGAGGCCACCTGCTTGCGCCTCCTCGCGGCCGGCGTGCGCGTGCAGCCGGGCTACTTCTACGACTTCGGCGGCGGTGCGTACCTCGTGCTGTCGCTCTTGCCGACGCCCGAGGTCTTCACCGCCGCGCTCGCGCCGCTGGTGCGCGAGCTCACCGCTTGAGGCGTCAGTCCGCCGGCGGGGTGATGAGCTGCAGCGTGCGGAAGCCGCTGCTCTCCACCTTGAACAGCTCGTAGGGCGAAGGCGCCTCACCCGTGTCGCTGTTGAAGTCCAGGTCGCCGCTGGCGCCGCGCACGTTGATGACCTTGCCCTGGCGCAGCTCGTCGCGCGCGCCGGTGAACTGCACCGGGCCCAACTGGTAGCTGTTCACCGTCTGGCGTACGCCGCGCCCAGCGTCACCGCGTACATGGCGTCGTACGCATGCGCCGTGAAGGAGAACTGCCCCGGGTCGACCTTGTAGGCCGTGTTGAAGCGGTCCGCGAAGAGCTTGTACGTGGAGTCGTTGGGCCGCGCGGACGCGGGCGCCGTGCCGTAGGCGCCGACGATCTCGTTCTTGTTCGAGCCCAGGCTCGTCAGCAGCGTGGGGTCCTTGCTGGCGTCGGTGAGGAACCACCGGTTGTTGTTCGTCACGGACACGCCCGCCGTCGCCGCCTGGGGCAAGAGCCGCGCGTTGTCTTCCGTGAAGCCCGCGAGCACCGTCAGGTCCGGCTTGAAGTTGACCAGCCGGGTCACCGCGCCCGTCACGTCGCCGCCGCGCTCGTACTGCGCGCCGTCCAGCGTCTTCGTGGTGAGCCGGTCCAGCAGCGCCGAGTACAGGCCCTGGCCGTAGGTGTCGTTGACGTACGCCACGCCCACCTTGTTCGGCGGGGTGAACGTCACGCCCGGATCATTGATGACCGTGGTGCCCCGCAGCACGTCCGCGATGACGCGGCCCTGGAGCGCGTCCGACGGCGTCGTGCGCCACACCAGGCCCACCGTGCCGCCGTTCTTGTCCTCCAGCGAGGTGAAGGCCGCGCTGGTGGCCGTGTGGCTCATCAGCAGCACGCCCTTGGGGATGGTGATGGAGCTGATGCCGATGGTCTGCGCGCTGCCCGCGCTGAACACCGCCACCGCCTGCTTGTCGTTCACCAGCCAGCGCGCCTGCGTCTTGGCCGTCTCCACGTCCGCCTGCGTGTCGCAGACGTACATGACGAACTGCCGGCCACCCACGCCCTCCAGCGCGTTCACCTCGTCCAGCGCCAGCTTCAGGCCGTTGAGGCGCTGCTGTTCAATCTCCGCGTTGCCGCTGCGGTTGGTGAGCGGCACCAGCGCGCCCAGCGCGATGGTGTTCGCCGCGGACGTGGCGCCCACCACCTGGCCGCACCCCGCCGGCTGCGGCAGGCAGAAGCCCGCCGTGCAGACGCTGTTGGTGCCGCAGTCACTGCTCGTCACGCATTCGGACAGGCCGCCCGCCGTGGTGAAGCTGCACCCGGAGGTCAACAGCGCCATGCCCAACGTCATCATTCCCAGCGCGCGCATCAGAAGTGGACCTCCATGCCAGCCCCGACACCGCGCGGCGCGAGCGTCACGCGGACCTCGCCCTGCGTGGGGGGACCTTCTTTGGGATACAGGATGATGGCGGTGATGGCTCCCGCGAGCCCCACGCCGAAGCCGATGTCCGCGAGCAGCGCCTTGCTCTTGGTGTTGTCCGAGAACGTCTCCTTGTCCGCGAGCGTGGAGGCGTTGTCGAACTGCTCGCGCGCATCCCGCGCCTGCATGCCGAACAGCACGCCCGCGCCCACGCCCAGCACCGCGACGCCGCCCACCGCGAAGGCGCCGATGCGCTGACGCTGGTAGGACTTCATCGCGCGGTCGAACTCCGCCTGCCGCTGGCGCGAGCTGTCCTCCTCCGCGCGCCGGGCCGCCAGCTGCTCCTCCTCCGCCTGCCTGCGGGCCGCCTCCGCTTCGCCCTCCAGCCGCTTGCGGTCCGCGTCCGCCGTCGCCTGCGCCTGGTCCTCGCGATCCAACTGCACCCGCAGCCGGTCGATGGCGCGGTTGCTGTTCTTCAGCAGGGTGGGGTTGGTGTCTTCGCTGTTGGACGTGACGTACTGGCGATACCAGGTCATGGCCTCGCGCGGCTCGCCCGCGTACTCCAGCGCCACGGCGATGTTGTAGATGAGCTGCGGATGGGGCTGCGCCTCGTGCGCCCTGTTTCCAGGGGAGCGGAAGCGGCCCCGAGGTGTTTCGCCGGTGCTACAGGGCGGTCAGCCGTCCAGGCGCGCGATGAGCAGCTTGCGCTGGAGCATCAGGGCCTCGGGGGCCTTGGTGCCCAACTGCTCGAAGAAGACCTCCTGGCTCTTGAGCTCGGACTTCCACTCGTCCTCCTTGATGGAGGTGGCCTCGGCGATGGCCTCCTTGGACAGGTCCAGGCCCTCCAGGTTGAGGCCCTGGTCCTGGCGCGGCACCCAGCCCAGCAGCGTCTCCTGGGTGGGGACGCGGCCATGGACGCGGTTCACGATCCATTCAAGGACGCGCATGTTGTCCCCGAAGCCCGGCCAGATGAACTTGCCGTCCTTGTTCTGACGGAACCAGTTCACCTGGAAGATCTTCGGCAGCTGCGGGATGGACTTCTGCATGTCCAGCCAGTGCTGGAGGTAGTCGCCCATGTGGTAGCCGCAGAAGGGCAGCATGGCCATCGGGTCGCGGCGCACCACGCCCACCTTGCCGGTGGCCGCGGCCGTCGTCTCACTGCCCATGGTGGCGCCCAGGAACACGCCGTGGGTCCAGTTGAAGGCCTGGATGACCAGCGGGACGGTGTTGGAGCGGCGGCCACCGAAGATGAGGGCGCTGATGGGCACGCCCATGGGGTCGTTGGCGTGGCTGCTGAGCACGGGGTTGTTGCTCATGGGCGCGGTGAAGCGGCTGTTCGGGTGCGCCGCCTTCTCCGCGCTGCCCTTCTTCCAGGGCTTGCCCTGCCAGTCGGTGAGCTCCTCGGGGACCTCGCCGTCCTTGCCCTCCCACCACACGTCGCCGTCGGCCGTGAGGGCCACGTTCGTGAAGAGGGTGTCCTTGGCGATGGTCTCCATCGCGTTGGGGTTGGTCTTGAAGTTGGTGCCCGGCACCACGCCGAAGTAGCCGGCCTCCGGGTTGATGGCGTACAGGCGGCCATCCGGACCGGGGCGCATCCAGGCGATGTCGTCGCCGACCGTTTCGATCTTCCAGCCCTTGTACTCCTTGGGCGGGATCATCATCGCGAAGTTCGTCTTGCCGCACGCGGACGGGAAGGCGGCGGCGACGTAGGTCGTCTCACCCTTGGGGCTGGTGACGCCCAGGATGAGCATGTGCTCCGCGAGCCAGCCCTCCTCGCGGCCCAGGTAGCTGCCGATGCGCAGCGCGAGGCATTTCTTGCCCAGCAGCACGTTGCCGCCATATCCCGAGCCGAAGCTCCAGATGGTGTTGTCCTGGGGGAAGTGGCAGATGTAGCGGCGGTCCGGGTTCACGTCGCCGGTGGAGTGCAGGCCGCGGTTGAAGTCGTCGCTGTCGCCCAGCATGTCCAGGGCGGCCTTCCCCATGCGGGTCATGATCCGCATGTTGAGGACCACGTAGTTGCTGTCCGTGAGCTCCACGCCGATCTTCGTGAAGGGGCTGCCCAGCGGGCCCATGGCGTAGGGCACCACGTACATCGTGCGGCCCTTCATGCAGCCTTCGAACAGGTGGCCCAGCTTCGTGTACGCGGCCTCCGGATCCATCCAGTTGTTGGTGGGGCCGGCGTCCGTCTTGTTGGGCGTACAGATGAACGTGAGGTGCTCGACGCGCGCCACGTCGTTCGGGTTGGAGCGGTGCAGGTAGCAGCCCGGGCGCTTCTCCGGGTTGAGCGGGATGAGCGTGCCCTCCGCGACGGCCTGGTCGGTGAGGCGCTTCTTCTCCGCCTCGGAGCCGTCACACCAGACGATGCTGTCCGGCTGGGTCATCGCGGCCATTCGGGCCACCCACGCCAGCAGCGTGGGGTTCTTCGTGGGCGCCTGCTCGGTGGCGGCTGCCGCTTGCGTCGAAGTCATGGAGTTTTCCTCGGGGTGTCTCATGCGCGGATCTCCCGCGTACCGGTTCACAAAGGGGGCGAGAACCTACCAGCGGAAGAACACCAAACCTTCTGGAGCGGCGGCCCAAAATCAACCGACGTCCGGCAGTCAACCGGACTTTCGACCGCTCCGGCCTAATTCCACTTATCAGCGCCCGGTCGCCCATCAGTTAACGGCGCGGTGCGGCACACTCCGCCAGCGCGTCATGACTGGGCCTGTTGGGCCCCCAACCTCCAGGAGCCGGTGCTTCGCGCCTCAGTGGATGGCGGCGCGCAGGCCCACGGTCGCGATCACCTGGGATTCCTGGGCCAGCAGGTGTTGCAGGCGCGCATCGACCCCTGCCTCGTCTCCGCCCGACGCGGTGACGGCCAGCCGGTGGAAGAGGGACTGGTGGCCGTCCTCGGACTGCGCCAGCTCTCCGTAGAAACGGGCGAGGGCGGGGTCGGTGAGCCCTTCGGCGAGCAGGGACAGCCGCTCACAGGAGCGCGCTTCGATGATGGCGGCGACGAGCAGCCGGTCCACGCGCCGCTCCGGGGCGGGGGTGCGCACGTGCTTCTGGAGGCCTTGCGCGTACGGGTCGCCCGCGTCCCGGGTGAGGGTGAGGCCGCGCGCGGCCATCAGATCCAACACGCGGGCCAGGTGGGCGCTCTCCTCGCGGGCCAGGCGGGCCATCTGCGCGGGCAGGCCGGGCAGGTCCGGATAGGCCTGGAGCATGGACAGCGCGTTGGCGGCGGCCTTCTTCTCGCAGTGGGCGTGGTCCACCAGCACCGCGTCGAAGTTCGCCAGGGCCAGCGGCAGCCAGCCCGGGTCCGTGGGCGCGTGGAGGATGACGGGGCCCGCTCCGGAGAGGGGACGGCGGGTGGGCGTGGGACGGCTCATGCGGGGCGCGACTGTAGGGCATCCGCCGGGCGCGGTGCGCGCGTCTTGCGCAGGGCCCAAAGGCCGCTTCCCCGTGGACGGGCCGGGCTACTCCACCAGCACGAGCCGCTGGGTGCGGCCGGCGTGGTAGCCCACCTTGCGCGCGATGCGGGCGGTGCTCTCGTCGCGCTCGTCGATGCGCATGGCGAGCCGGGGCAGCGAGGACAACAGGTGCCGCGAAATCTGTCCCAGGCACAGGGTGGCGTGGCCTTCGCGGCGGCGGGAGGCCAGCGTGTACATGCCCTCCAGCTCCGCGCCGAACTGCGAGCGACAGCCGATGTCCACCTTGAACACGAGCGCGCCGTTCTCCTCCAGCACGTAGGTGCGGCGCTGGCGCACGCGCTGGAGCAGGCGGGCCTCGTAGTGGACCGGGTCCTCCGCCAGCGGGTCGCGCTCCAGGATTTCGCGCACGTAGCCCTGGGCCAGGGGCAGCAGGCGGGGCACGTCCTCCTCGCGGGCCAGGCGCAGGGTGGGGTTGGTGAAGGGCCCCAGGTCGTCCGCGGACACGCTGAACAGCCGCTGGGTGCGCGACAGGCGCGGCTTGCCCTCACACAGGCTGCGCACCAGCGCGTCCACCGCGGACTTGTCCCCCACGGTGGCGCGCAGCTTCAGCGACGCGGCGAGCGCGTCCGCGATGACGCCCGTGGCGCTGGCGTCGCTGGCGCTGGGCACCACGAGCCCTCCCTCGCCGCCCACGAAGATGGCCGCGGTGAGCACGCCGCTGTCGAAGCGGCCGTGGAAGGAGAAGGCCGCCTCGCGCACCGGGGCCGCGATGCCGAACTCCTCCAGCAGCCCCAGCAGGTAGAGGTTGTGGACGGCATCCTTCGCCAGGAGCGCGCGCAGGGCGTCCGTATGGGAAGGCACGAGCTGTTCGACGGTGACGGGCATGCGCGGGGGAAGGGGCTCGAACCTTACGCTCAACCCGACCTCACGGGCCAGCCTCCCCAGGAGGTCCGAAGCGGAACGGATGGACGAGCGTGGCCGTCCCCCCCAACCGGGGCGCCGGAAAGCGCGCGTCCAGGAGCGAGTCCAGCACGCACGCCTGCACCATCGGGTCGGGGATGCTGCTCGCGAGCAGCTCGCCCCGGTTCATCTTTCCGTCCCCGTTCTCCCCTTCCACGGTGAAACGCAACTTCACTTCTTGTGTGCCTGGGTTGCGTTGTGCGGCGTCCTCGAAACATTGCTGCACGAGCGGAGTCACTGCCTGGAGGGCCAGGCGCAGGTCCTCCGCGTCGATGCGTCCGGTAGAGGACTCCACCTGGGGCTCCACCAGGGCCACGCGGCGCGGGTCGGGGGCGTCGGGGCCCGTGCGTGGCGCGGGGGCTCGCGCAAGGGACGGCGGTGGGGAGGAAGGCGTCGGGGGCGCCGTCGCGCGGGGCGGCTCGCGCGGAGGAGCTTCTGGCGCACGGGGGTGTGTGTCCGGGGCCTTCGCGGACGCGACGGCGTCCGGTGCCTCCGGGACTTCGCCGGGCCGCGTGAGCCAGGAGGCCACGAGCGCGCACAGCAGCAGCAGGCCCAGGCTCGCGCCAGGGATGACGAGCCAGTGGAGGACGGTGCGATGCGAGGGCGCCACCCGCGTGTCATACCCGCCTCACGGGTTCACCGTGAAGCGGGGATGCACGCGAGCGCCCAAGCCTACGGGTACACCTCGCGACGCGAGGTCGGCGTCGTCGTCGGGGTCGTGGGGGTGGTCGTCACCACGCCTTCGCCCAGGATGCGCTGGCGACGGCTGACGCCCAGGGTGGCGCCCAGCACCGCGGCGACGAGCCCCAGGAGCAGCCCGGCGAAGAGGCCCCAGAAGACGCGGCCGGACTGGTCCGCCACCTTCAGCGCGCCCGTCTGCACCTGCTGGCCCACCTGCCCGGCCTTGGCCTTGGCTTGATCCACCTGCTGCTCCACGCGGTTGGCCACGTCCTCGGCGTCCGCGCGCGACAGGTTGGTGTTCTGCGCGATGTTGCCCACCAAGAGCTCGCGGTCCACGCGGCCCTGGCGCACGCCCTCGGAGACGATGTCCTTGGTCGCCGCCTCCAACTGGTTCGCCGTGATGGCGGGCTTGCCCTCCTGGCGCAGCCGCTGGTTCACCGGCGCGAGCGCGTCATTGGCATCCAGGCCGAACGCCTGCGCCGCGGAGCCGCCCCCCGTCACGGCGCCCACCGCCGCCGCGCCACCGGCGCCCACCGCCGCCTTGCCGACGTTGAACACCGCGCCCAGCACCGACGACAGCAGCATGCCCAGCACGACGACGCCCGAGAGCGTCGTCAGGCCCCACAGCACCGCTCCGTGCAGCGCGCCTCCCGCCTTGTCCACGATGCCCGCGGTGCGCGCGGCCACCACCCCGCCCACGAAGAGGGCGACGAGCGGCGCGATGACGCTCCAGATGCCGGTGAAGATGCCCGC
>SECN01000443.1 GCA_004173515.1 Myxococcaceae bacterium
TCCCTGCGCGTCTCCAGCTTCACGGAGCTGGAGATCGAAGCGGACTCGCTGCTGCATGCCGGGGGGCGCGGACGGCTTGGGCGCGGCGGCGGCCGGAGGCGGCACGGCGGGCGTTTCGGTCCCGGTGATGGGCGATGCGAGGGCCTGCCAGCGTCCGCTGGGGGTCCGGTGCTGGGGAAGCTCGGGCATGGAGGGCGGGGACGACGCTGCGCGCGGCGGTGCGACGCGGACGGACAGGCCCGGAGGCGTGCGGCCCTGGGTCGCGGAGGGAGGCGTGGGTGCGGAGGGCACGGAGATGGGATTCACGGCGGCGGCCTGTGCGGTGCTGGAGGCCGGTGGGATTGCCCCAGCGCTGGTGCTGGTGGGGGCCGACTGGCTCGGCGCCGTGGAGAAACTCGCTGCGGATCCGGCGGACAGAACGTTCGCCGCCTGGGTGGAGTTCGTCGCGGTGTCGGAGCTGGCACCAGCGGCCTGCGCGGCTGACGCGGGCTCCGGTTCCGACGCGTCCTCGGGCGTCAGGTCCCAGCCGGGCTCGTCGTGCTGGGGTTCGACCTCCACCTCGACGGAGAGGACCACCTCGGTGTCTTCGTGCACCGGAGTGCTTCGCGCCTCGGTGGATGGCGTGGCCGTCAGGGCCAGCTCGGGCGGCAGCGAATCCGACAGGTCGAGCGCTGCTCCTCCGGCCTCGAGGGGCGCGGGGGGCGTTCGCGAGGTGGCTTCGGCGGAGGCCGCGGGCACGACACCCGACGTGACATCCTTCGCCGTCGACCTTGCCGCGTCGGACGCGGTGGATGCGACCTCGCGTTGGGCGACGAGGCTCGGCGTGCCTGGCGGCGTCGCGAGCCCACCCTCCTTCGGCTTCACCCGGGACGTGGTCGGCGTGCCCCTTCGCGCGTACAGGTCCGCGAGCATCTGCTGCACGCCCTGATGCGCCGGATCCAGTTCGAGGATCAGCTTGCTCGCGGCGATGGCGCGCGGCAGGAAGCCCTCCTTCGCGAAACCCTCCGCGGCGGACTGGTACGCGGTGACGGCGCGGTCCTTCTGTCCGGCCTTGGACCAGGCGTCGCCCATGCGCAGGCGGCTCTGGTGGTCCTTCGGATCAGCGCGGCAGTAGTCCTCGTACAGCTCCGCGGCCTTGAAGAAGCGGCCCTTGGTGAAGGCCTCGGTCGCCTTGTCCTTGAGCGCGCGCAGCTCCATTCACCGCGCTCCGCCAGCGACCTTGTCGTCCTTCGTCGCGGTCGCGCCAGCGGCGACGCGGACCTCGCGGAAGTAGTCGCCCTTGAGCGCGTCCAGCGCCTCGGCCTCCGCGCCCGTGTTCATCTTGCGCAGCGCCGTGGCCGCCGCGGCGCGGATCTCCGGAAGGTCGTGGTACAGGTCGCGGCCCACCTTCTCCGCCGACTTCGCGTCGCCGATGGCGCCCAGGGCCAGCAGCACGTCGCGCCGGGACACGCTGTTGGAATCGTCCGGCCCAGCAGGATCGCCGCGAGCGCCGCCTCCGCCCCACCCTCCTTCACCACGACCTGGAGCACCTCCGACGTCGAGGCCGGCGGCGGGCCCACGCGCGTCAGCGCATCCAGGACCACCAGCTTCTCACTGCCCATCTTCGGCAGCGCCGCCACCAGCGCCAACTGGCCGCTCTCCCCCTGCTCCGCCAACGCCAGCGCCAGCGTCTTCTGCAGCTCGCGGTCGGGCTCCAGCAGCGCTGTGCGCGCGAGCTCCACGCCCTCCGGCCCCACGTGCGTCAGGCCCACCAGGGCCGCCGCGCGCAGCACGGGGCTGGCGTCGTTCGTGTAGCCCTTGAGCACTTCCAGCGCGCCGGGGGCCTTGACCGCGCCCAGCCCCGTCAGCAGCCGGGCCAGCGGCTCCAGCTTCGCGGGATCCACGTCGTCACTCAGCTCCGAGGGCACGCGCGGGGGCACCACCACGCGCCCTGCATCCTTCGCCCGCGCCGCGTTCAGCGCCTGGAGCCGGTCGAAGAGCTGCGCGTGCTTGCCCGCCTTGCTGTCCTCGTTCTTCGACGCCTGACGCGGGGCGGCCGGATCCAGCTCCGCGCTGTACTTCAGGGGCAGCCCGGTCGGCACCCAGTCCGCGCGCAGCGCCGCGAGCCCGGTGACCTCCTGCTCGTAGAGCTTCTGGAGCGCGGGGGCCACGGAGGCATCGCCCACGCTCGTCACCGCCTCCACCGCGAGCGTGCGCAGCGCGACGTCCGGCTGGTTGAGCCACGGCGTCACCTTGGGCAGCAGCGCCTGCGCCGTCGGCCCCAGGCCCACCACCGCCTGGAGCCCTGCCGCCGCGGAGGCCGGACGGGAGAGGCGATCCGCGATGGGCTCCGCGGGACAGCCACCGCGCGAACGCATGGCGCGGCCGGCTTCCTCGGCTTCGGCCCGCGCGCCGTCGAGCGTGATGGCGCACAGCGCGGCGTCCGTGGCCGGCGTGCGCTGGAAGGTCAGGATGGCGTCGGTCGCGAGCGGACTCACCGCGCTCTTCTCCACCGCCACCGCCTGGAGCCGCGTGGCGGAGGTCGGATCCTGCAGCTTCATCAGCGCGCTGATGGCGGACTCGCGCAGCTCCGGGAAGCTCTCATCCAGCAGCAGCGCGATGGGCGCCACGGCGCGAAGGTCGCCCGCGTCCCCCAGCCCGCGCACGGCGGCGGCGGCGAGGATGACCTGGCTGTCGCGCACCATGGGCAGCAGCCGGGTGATGGCCTCCGCGCGGCCGCTCTTGCCCAGCTCCTCCGCGGCGCCCACGCGTTCGGGGAGCGCGCCTTCGGTGAGGGCCAGGAGGTTGCGCTCCCAGAGGCCCTTGGACTCGGCGGCGACGACGGTCACCATGGCGCCGGGGACGTTCGCGCTCTTGAGGGCCTCCACGATGATCTGCCGCGTGGCGCGGCCCCGGCGTCCGTACTGGAGCGTGAGGTAGGCCTTGGCCTTGTCGCTCTTCACCTTGGCGAGCGCCAGGGCGGCCTTGCCCTGCACGGACTCGTCCGCGTCCTCCAGCAGCTCGCCGAGCAGGTCCACCACGCGGGGGTCCTGGCTTTCGCCGAGCGCACCGGCGGCCTCACCCCGGACGATGGCGGAGAGGTCCTTGGCCGCGCGCGTGAAGAGGACCAGGTCGTCCGCGTTGTTCTGGGCGGCCAGTTTCTTCACCGCCGCGGCGCGGATCTCCGGACGGGAGTCCTGGATCTCCGCGAGGAGCTGATCCCTGTTGCCATTGCACCCGACCAGCAGGGTCAGGGCGAGGAAGAGGGGGCGCACGCTGGATCGCATCGTTCTCCTGGAGAGGCGGACGGTGGAGGGAGGCGGCGGTTATATCAACGCCCCCCCGGGCCGCCCACCGACGGCACGACCCGGGAGGAGGGATGTCCTAGCGAGGACGGCGGGGACCCTTGGAGAAGCTGGCGCCCTTGCTGGGGCCGCCCCCCTCGCCCGGAGGACCCTTGCGGATGCCGGCGCGCACGATGCGCTCGCCGGTGGGCCGGGCGGAATCACCAGGACGGCTGGCGCTCGCGCTCGGGGAACGGGGCGTACGGCCCACGCCACCACGGCTGGCGCGCGGAGGACCCCGGCTGCCGGAGTCCTCGCCACGGGGCTTCCACTCACGACGCTCCGGACGGCCTTCGCCGCGCGACGCGCCCGCCCCACCCGGCTTGCCGAACCGGGCACCGCCGCGAGGAGCACCGCCTTCGCCACCACCGAAGCGGCTGCCACCCGCGGGCTTGCCGAAGCGAGCACCACCGGCCGGCTTGCCGAAGCCACCCGCCCGAGGAGCGCGATCGCCGTCCGGCTTGCCGAAGCGACCCGCCGGCTTGCCGAAGCCACCGGCCCGAGGCGCGCGATCGCCATCCGGCTTGCCGAAGCGACCCGCCGGCTTGCCGAAGCCACCCGCCCGAGGCGCACGATCACCGTCCGGCTTGCCGAAGCGACCCGCCGGCTTGCCAAAGCCGCCGGCCCGAGGCGCGCGATCGCCATCCGGCTTGCCGAAGCGACCCGCCGGCTTACCGAAGCCACCGGCCCGAGGCGCACGATCGCCATCCGGCTTGCCGAAGCGACCCGCCGGCTTGCCGAAGCCGCCGGCGCGAGGCGCACGATCACCGTCCGGCTTCGCGAAGCGGCCCCGAGGAGCACCGCCCTCGTCGCCACCGAAGCGGCTGCCACCGGCCGGCTTGCCGAAACCACCCGCCCGGGGCGCACGCTCACCTGCGGGCTTGCCGAACCGGGCACCGCCGCGAGGAGCACCGCCCTCATCACCACCGAAGCGGCTACCACCGGCGGGCTTGCCGAAGCCACCGGCCCGAGGCGCACGCTCACCGGCGGGCTTGCCGAAGCCACCCGCCCGAGGCGCGCGATCACCGGCCGGCTTGCCGAAACCACCGGCCCGGGGCGCACGATCGCCATCCGGCTTCGCGAAACGGCCGCGAGGAGCCCCGCCCTCGTCACCGCCGAAGCGACTGCCACCGGCCGGCTTGCCGAAACCACCGGCCCGAGGCGCGCGCTCACCCGCGGGCTTGCCGAAGCGACCGCCACCCTCGTCACCGCCAGAGCGGCCCCGAGGCGCATCCTCACCCCGTCCCGCGCCCGTGTGCGCCGGCTTGCCGAAGCCACCGGCCCGAGGAGCACGCTCGCCGGCGGGCTTGCCGAACCGGGCACCGCCGCGAGGAGCACCGCCCTCGTCACCACCGAAGCGGCTGCCACCCGCCGGCTTGCCGAAGCCACCCGCCCGAGGCGCACGCTCGCCGTCCGACTTCGCGAAGCGGCCCCGAGGAGCCCCTTCGTCGCCGCCGCGACCCGCACCAGCACCGCGCGCACCGGCGGACTTCCCGAAGCCACGCCCGGAGGACTCGCCCTCCGAAGCACGCCCGGCGCCACGACCCGCTGCGGCCTTCGGCACGGTCACTTCCTCACCCTCGTCGTCGAACGTCGGCACGTCGGAGTCATCGAAGCCCTCCTCCATGTCCTCGCCCTCGGCGGGCAGCGTCGCGCCGCGCACCGCGAACTTCGGCGGACGCGTGCCACCGTCCTGCACGCCCTTCCACTCCTTGCGCTCCGGACGGGCCTCGCGGGTCTTCGGGCCGGTGGGGGCCTTCTTGTCCCCCCGGTCCGCCTTGCCCGCCTTGGCCGCCGCGGACTTGCGCGGAGGCGGCGGCAGCTCGTCGTCCATGGACAGCTCGACATCGTCGTCGTCCGGACCGTCGAAGCCCGGCGCGTGGCGGCCGTGGCGGCGCGGCGGCAGCTTCATCTCCCCTTCCGAGGGCTGCGCGCGACCTTCCGCGACCTCGTTGAGCTGCGTCACCTCCGAAAGCTTCAACTGGCGCAACTGGCCAGGACGCAGGCCCTCCACGCCGATGCCCGCGTAGGCCGGGCGGAACAGGCGCACCACCGGGTGGCCCACCGCCGCGCACAGGCGCTTGATGAGGTGCGGCCGGCCCTCGGCCACGACGATCTTCAGCCAGGTGTTGCGCTCGACCTTCTCGAAGATGCCCACGTACACCGGCGTCGCCATGCCGTCTTCCAGACGCACGCCGCCGCGCAGCTTCTCAATCGTGGGCATGTCCGGCACGCCCTTCACCTTGGCCAGGTACGTGCGCGGCACCTGGAAGCTGGGGTGCGTGAGCTTGTGCGCGAGCGCCCCGTCGTCCGTGAAGAGCAGCGCGCCCTCCGCGTCGTAGTCCAGGCGGCCCACGGGGAACAGGCGACGGCCCGTCTCCTCCACGTAGTTGGCGACGGTGGGACGGCCCTGCGGATCCGACAGCGTCGTCACGACGCCAATGGGCTTGTAGAGCAGGTAGTACGACGACTCTTCCGGCGGCGTGACGAGCTTCCCATCCACGGTGACCAGGTCTTCGCCCGGCGTAACCCTGCTGCCCAGCTCCGTCACCGTCTCGTTGTTGACTCCCACCCGACCACCGGTGATGAGTTCCTCTGCGTGCCGGCGCGATGCCACTCCCGCGCGAGCCAGGTACTTCTGCAAACGTTCCGCCGCCATGCCTTAGCCTTCTTCCATTCCATTTCGGCCCGTCACTCGGGCTTGGGGCCCTCGCTATCACCCTTCGCGGGTGATGGGGGGCTTTCCAGGGCGCTGGAACTGACCTTCTGGGTCCGCTCCGCGGCGGCCATGGCCTCTTCCAGCTCCTCCAGGGCGGCCTCACTGGCCGCCTCGTTCTTCTCCATCCGCTTCGTGAAACCCGGGTCCGACAGCGCCTGGACCGTCCCCGTCGCCACCGGCACCGGCGGCGTCACTTCCTTCTCCACGATGTCCCGGTGCTCCTGGGTCAATTCGTGGAATTCCCGCAGCGTGGGCAGCGCCGACAGGTCCTTCAGCGCGAAGAACTCCAGGAACTCGCGCGTGGTTCCATAAAGAATGGGGCGGCCGACTTCTTCCCGCTTGCCCAGGATTTTCACCAGCTTGCGGTCCATCAGGGCCTTCAGGACGGCGCCGCAGTCCACGCCTCGGATGTCCTCCAGCTCCGGCCGGGTGACAGGCTGCCGGTAGGCGATGATGGCCAGCGTCTCCACGGCGGCCCGCGTCAGACGCTGCGGCTTCACCCGGAGGTAGCGCCGGACGTATTCAGCGGAATGGGGGTCCGTGCGGAACTGCCACCCGCCCGCCACCTCGTACAGCACGATGCCACTGATGCCCTCCCGGTGGATGCCGGAGAGCTGATCCAACGCCTGGGTGATGGCGTCCCGGTGGATGCCGGTGGCTTGGTACAGCTCGTCCACGGACAGTGGCCGCTCGGCGACGAAGAGCACGCTCTCCAGCACCGTGCGGATGCGGTCCGCGGACAGGTTGCGGCTCTTGGAGACGAGCTTTTCGAAGGAACTCTGGAGGTCCGGGACGCTGTCGTC
>SECN01000444.1 GCA_004173515.1 Myxococcaceae bacterium
CGGACCCATCCTATTCCTTTGGAGCCCCCACTCATGAGGAACACCTCGCTTCGCGGCACGCTGTTCGTGCCGTTCCTTGCGCTGTTAGGCCTGTTGTCGGGTTGCATCCTCGATACGCGGGGCGACGGCTACTGGCCGGACGACGACTATGACTACGACACGAGCTGCGTGAGCGCGTCCGACTGTGGCTCCGACCAGTACTGTCGGGCCGGCAGTTGCTGGGACCTCTCCTCGGACTCCAATTCCTGTGTGTACTCCAGCGAGTGTCCCGGCTCGCAGATGTGCATCAACGGCTGGTGCGCCCAGTCCTGCTACCGCGACTCGGAATGCGGCTCCTCCGGCCGCTGCCAGGACAACTTCTGCACCCCCAAGCCCGGCACCGGCGGCTCCACGGATGGCGGCAAGGCGGACGCCGGCACCAAGACGGACGCCGGCACCACGGACGGCGGCAAGGCGGACGCCGGCACGAAGCCGGACGCGGGCACCACCACGGACGGCGGCACCGCCCCGGCCTGCCGGGTCAATACGGACTGCGGCGCGGACCGCTACTGCATCAACAGCGTCTGCAAGGCCGGGTGTGACACGGATGCCAAGTGCGGCCCCAACGGCGTGTGCATCCTGGGCCTGTGCGAGCCCCGCCAGCAGGACCCCAACGCCTGCACCACGCAGGCCCAGTGCCCGGCCAACAACGACTGCGTGAATGGCCAGTGCCGCTCGCCCTGCACGTCCACCACGGAGTGCTCGGCGGACACGAAGTGCGAGATTGGCTACTGCCTGCCCATCCCCTCGGGTGGCACGTGCAAGGCCAACTGCGAGTGCCCCGCCGGCCAGGTCTGCACCAGCGGCCAGTGCAAGTCGCCGCAGCCGGATCCGGGCCAGTCGTGCCAGGCCAACTGCGACTGCCCCTCGGGCCAGGTGTGCACCAGCGGCAAGTGCAAGGCGCCCACGCCGGACCCCGGCACGGGCAGCGGCATGTCCTGCACGGTGAACTGCGAGTGCCCGTCCGGTGAGGTCTGCACCAGCGGCAAGTGCAAGCTGCCCCCGACGCAGCCGTCGCAGGACGCCGGCACGTCCGGCTCCGTGTGCCGCGCCAACTGCGAGTGCCCCGCCGGCCAGGCCTGCACCAGCGGCCAGTGCAGGCCGGTGAACCACGGCTCCGGCAAGGTCTGCCAGGCCAACTGCGAGTGCCCGTCCGGCGAGCGCTGCCAGGACAACGTCTGCTGGCTGTAGTCGCCCGCGGGTGAAGGCTTTCAGCGCGAGGGGGCCACCATGCGCCAGCAGCGGTGGATCTCCTTGCGGTGGAAGTCCTCGGGGATGGAGCGGGGGGTGAGTTCCTCCACCTGCTCCAGGCCCCGGGTCGCGGAGTCCTTCAGTTCGAAGCCCAGGTAGTTGGTGGAGAAGTACAGGACACCTCCGGGCGACAAGAGCGCCTGGAGGTGTTCGAGCATCCGCACGTGGTCACGCTGCACGTCGAAGTTGCCCGACATCTTCTTCGACGTGGAGAACGACGGCGGGTCGCACACGATGAGGTCGTAGCGGTCTTCTCCATGCCGGGCCTGGTCCTCCAGCCACGCCTTCGCGTCCGCGCGGATGAGCACGTGGCGCGGATCCGCCAGCGCGTTGAGGACCAGGTTGTCCTCCGCCCAGTCCAGGTATGTGTTGGACAGGTCCACGCTCACGCTGCCCGCCGCGCCGCCCGCCGCCGCGTAGACCGTGAAGGCGCCCGTGTACGCGAAGAGGTTGAGGAACTGTTTGCCCCTGGCTTCGGTGCGCACGCGCGCGCGGGTGTTGCGGTGGTCCATGAACAGGCCGGTGTCCAGGTAGTCGCCCAGGTTCACCCAGAACTTCAGGCCCTGCTCCTCCACCACCAGCCGTTCGCTGCCCTGGCCCACGCGGCCATACTGCGAGCGGCCCCAGGGCTGGGGCGTGTGCGTCTTCACGGACGTCTTCTCCGCGGGCACGCCCAGCACGGCGGTGACGGCGGCGAGCACCTCCGCGCGTTCGGAGTCCGTGCTGGCGCCCTTCGCGTGGGCCTTGCGGCGCGGGTACTCCACGACGTGCGCGTGGTCGCCGTAGAGGTCCACCGCGTAGGAGTACTCGGGGATGTCGCGGTCATAGACGCGGAAGGCGGTGAGCCCCTGCGCGCGGGCCCACTTGCGCAGGCGCTTCGCGTTCTTGCGCAGGCGGTTCTCGAACATGCTGGTGCCCGCCGCCGCGCCCTCTGTGTCCTGCTTGCCTTCGTCCGCCATGCCCCGTCGGTCCTTCCTGTTTCGCACCCGCGCGCCGCCCCTCATATTGCAGGCCGGACGCGGGGCGGGGGAAAACCCGGGGCATGAGCGTGCGCGTCGAGAAGAACGGCCCCGTCACCACCGTCATCCTCCACCGCCCGGAGGTGCGCAACGCGGTGGACCGCGACGCGGCGGCCGAACTGGCGGACGCCTTCCGCGCCTTCGACGCGGACCCCGACGCGCGCGTGGGCGTGCTCTTCGGCGACGAGGGCACGTTCTGCTCGGGCGCGGACCTGAAGGCCGTGGCGGAAGGGCGCCTGTCGCGCCTGGAGCCGGAAGGGGATGGGCCCATGGGCCCGTCGCGCATGCTGCTGTCCAAGCCGGTGGTGGCGGCCATCGCCGGGCACGCGGTGGCGGGGGGACTGGAGCTGGCCCTGTGGTGTGATTTGCGCGTGGCGGAGGAGGACGCGGTGCTGGGCGTCTTCTGCCGCCGCTGGGGCGTGCCCCTCATCGACGGGGGCACCGTGCGCCTGCCCCGCCTGATTGGCCTGTCCCGGGCCCTGGACCTCATCCTCACCGGCCGCCCCGTGCCCGCGTCCGAAGCGCTGGGCATGGGGCTCATCAACCGCGTGGTGCCCAAGGGCGAGGCCCGGTCCGCGGCGGAGGCCCTGGCGCACCAGGTGGCCGCGTTCCCCCAGGCGTGCATGAAGGCGGACCGGATGTCCGCCTACACGCAGGCCGGGCTGGGCCTTGAAGACGCATTGCGCCAGGAGTTCCAGGAGGGGGTGAAGGTGCTCCAGACGGAGTCCCTCGCCGGGGCCACGCGCTTCGCCGGGGGAGCGGGCCGGCACGGCCGCTTCGAGTAGGCACCGGAAGGCACCCCGGGGGCGCTGCGCGGCACGTGGGACTGTGTTAGTTCGCGGGCCATGCGCTTCGACACGCTCGCCATCCATGCCGGCCAGGAGCCGGACCCCACCACGGGCGCCATCATGACGCCCGTCTACCTGACCTCCACCTACGTCCAGGACGGGCCGGGAGAGCACAAGGGCTACGAGTACAGCCGCACGCAGAACCCCACGCGCAAGGCCCTGCAGGACTGCCTGGCCGCGCTGGAGGGCGCGAAGTACGGCGCCGCGTTCGCGTCCGGGCTCGCCGGCACCGACATGCTGATGCACATGCTGGAGGTCGGTGACCACGTCATCGTCTCCGACGACGTGTACGGTGGCACCTTCCGGCTCTTCGACAAGGTGTGGAAGCGCGCGGGCATCACGTACTCCTTCGTGGACCTCTCCAAGCCGGAGAACTTCGAAGCGGCCATCACCCCCAAGACGAAGATGGTCTGGGTGGAGACGCCGACCAACCCGATGCTCAAGCTCATCGACCTGGGCCGCATCGCGGAGATCGCCAAGAAGCGCGGCATCCTGTCCGTCGCGGACAACACGTTCATGACGCCGTACTTCCAGAAGCCGCTGGCGCTGGGCTTCGACGTCGTCGCGCACTCCACGACGAAGTACCTCAACGGCCACAGCGACGTGGTGGGCGGCTTTGTCTGCACCAGTCGCGATGACGTCGCGGAGCGGATGTACTTCCTGCAGAACGCGGTGGGCGGCGTGTCCGGCGCCTTCGACAGCTTCCTCGTGCTGCGCGGCGTGAAGACGCTGCACGTGCGCATGGACCGCCACGCGCAGAACGCGATGAAGGTCGCCCAGTACCTGTCCACGCACAAGCAGGTGAAGAAGGTCACCTACCCGGGCCTGGAGACGCACCCGCAGCACGCCCTGGCGCGCCAGCAGATGACCGGCTTCGGCGGCATGCTGACGTTCGACATCCACGGCGGCCTGGAGGCGGCGCGCACCTTCCTCAAGACGGTGAAGGTCTTCGCCTGCGCCGAGTCCCTGGGCGGCGTCGAGTCCCTCATCGAGCACCCACGCAGGGCCTTCACGCTCCCCCACACCGGGCGCGTGGAGGCCCTTCGTCGTTTCCGGACCCTCCGCGTGGCCCACGCCCGCCTCCGCTCCAGGCGGGCAGGGTGCCCTCCAGGGCAGGAGGAATGTTGGTTGGAGCACAACGTTCCTGCCGCGATGCGCAATCGACTGCTTGTCTCCACCGGCCTCCTGGGCGCGTGGCTCGTGACTGGCTGCGAGTCCCCGCCTGTTCCCACTGACTCCGATGTTCCTCCCGCCGCGCTGCCCGCGCCGGCGGCGCAAGACGAAGAAGCCTCCCTCTCCGCGTCCAACTGCAACCAGCTCACCCCCAGGGCCGTGACGGCCAGCGGGGATGACGGCAACGTCGCCGCGAACACGCAGGACAACGACCTGGCCACGCGCTGGAGCGCGCAGGGGCAGGGTGTCTGGCTCCAGATGGACCTGGGCTCCGTGCAGTCCCTCACCGGCACCACCATCGCGTGGCATCGGGGCAACGAGCGACAGAACCACTTCGTGCTCGCCACCTCCACGGACGGCGCTGCGTTCACGCAGGCGTACGCGGGTGACAGCGCGCTCAACGCCTCCGCGCAGACGACGTCCTTCTCCGCCCGCAGCGCGCGCTACGTGCGCATCACCGTCAACGGCAACACGGTGAACGACTGGAACTCCATCGCGGAGACCCGCGCGTGCGGGGCGGCCGCGCCTCCGTCCACGTCCGACTCCGGGCCCGCGCTGCCCCGGCTGCCCTATCTCCAGAGCGTGAAGCAGACCTCCGCCATCGTGGCCTTCCGCACGGCCAGCACCTGCACGCCCACCGTGCGCTACGGCGAAGGCACCAGCCTGACGAACACGGTCAGCGCGGGCGTGGCGGGCACGCGTCACGCGGTGAAGCTGTCGGACCTGAGCGCGGGCCGCACCTACGGCTACGTGGTGTCCGCGTGCGGCAGCACCACCGGCCTGCGCAGCTTCCAGACGTCCACGACGTCCAGCGCCACCCAGGTGCACTTCACCGCGATGGGCGACTTCGGCACCGGCGGCAGCTTCCAGAAGAAGGTGATGGCGGTGATGTCCACGCCCGCGTGGCGCTCGGAGTTGCTGCTGGCGCTGGGCGACAACGCGTATCCGGACGGCACCGACGCGGAGTTCCAGGAGCACCTCTTCACGCCCATGGCCACGCTCTTGCGCGAGGTGCCCATGTTCGCCACGCCCGGCAATCACGAGTACGTGACGAACCAGGCGCAGCCCTACCTGGACAACGTCTACCTGCCGGCCAACAACCCGCAGGGCTCCGAGCGCTACTACTCCTTCGACTGGGGCCCGGTGCACTTCCTCTCGCTGGACTCCAACTGCGCGGTGGGGCTCGCGTCCGCGGACCGGTGCACGCTCGCGGCGCAGAGGGCGTGGGCGGAGACCGACCTGGCCGCGAACACGCGCCCGTGGACGGTGGCCTTCTTCCACCACCCGTCCTGGTCCAGCGGGGAGCACGGCTCGCAGCTCACCATGCGCCGCCAGTTCGGCCCGCTGTTCGAGAAGTACGGCGTGGACCTGGTCCTCACCGGACACGACCACGACTACGAGCGCAGCAAGCCCATGTATGGCGACAACGTGGCGTCCGGAAGCCAGCGCGGCATCCCGTACCTCGTGGTGGGCAGTGGCGGTGCGACCCTGCGTCCCTTCGCCACCGGCCAGCCCGCGTGGACCGCGCTGCGCGACAACCAGGCCTATGGCTTCCTGGACGTGACCGTGGACGGCGGCACGCTGACGGCGCGGCTCATCACCTCCAGCAACACCGTGCGCGACACGCTCACCCTGAAGAAGACCCTGGCCAGGAGCGCGGCCCGGGCGGCCAGCAGCGCGGACGAGGCGGCGGAGGAGGAGGCCCAGGACACGCCCCCGGGACCGACGGACGACCGCGCGGAGCCTCGCGTCCGCTGGCCGGTGCCGCCCGCGGACACCCTGGAGTCCGTGGCCGACCCCGAGGAGCCGCTTCCGCGGTAGCGCGAAGGGCCCGCCGGAAGGTAGGGAAGGGCGGACACCGTTCCACCCTTCCATCGCCGGCGGGCCGGCACCTTCCGAGGGATACATGCGCTACTTCGACGACTTCCCCATCGGTGAGACCGTGGAGCTGGGGCCGTATGTGGTGACGCGCGAGGAGATCCTCGCGTTCGCGCACCAGTTCGACCCCCAGCCCTTCCACGTCGACGAGGAGGCCGCGCGCCAGAGCATCTACGGCGGCATCATCGCCAGCGGCTGGCACACCGCCTCCATCTGCCACAAGCTCGTCGTGCGGGACTTGCTGAGCACGTCCGCCAGCATGGGCTCCCCGGGCCTGGATGAGCTGCGCTGGAAGAAGCCGGTGCGCCCGGGTGATTCGCTCAAGGTGCGCGTGGAGACGCTGGAGGCCCGCCCCTCCGCGAGCAAGCCGGACCGGGGCGCCATCAAGTTCCGCTTCGAGGTCATCAACCAGCAGGGCGAAGTGGTGATGACGGAGATCGCCAACGCCCTCTTCGTCCGCCGCCCGCCAGCCCCCTGACGAAAACCGGGACACTTTGAGTTCCAGGGGCAACCTGGGCTAGCAATAGCGCCCAAGGAGAGGCCCATGTCCGACAAGAACGAAGTGGTTGCCCCGCCGGCGCCGAGCCGGCTGAAGCGTCCGGTGGAGGTGGTGCGCGCGGAGCTGCTGGCCGACGCGGACGTGAAGCAGCAGGCGGAGATGCTCAAGCTCCCCGTCGAGGCGTACGTGGAGAAGATCCTCGACTACGCCATCCACCCGGACAAGCCGCCCCAGCTCCAGATCATCCCCGACGAGGAGTTGAAGGCGCGCGACCCGAAGATCGCCACGGTGGAGGAGATCGGAACCCACCTGCAGAAGATCATCGACGGGGAGATCGTCATCAGCCCGGCCCACCAGCGCGACGGCTTCAGCAGCGACAACAGTGATCAGCGCTACAGCGCCGCGCTTGGCACCGCGAACAAGCCCGGCGAGCCCGTGGCCCCCAAGCCCGGCACCCCCGCCGCGGATCCGGCCGCCGCCAAGAAGGGTCCCATCCGGGGCTGAGCGCCGCAACCTGCCGGAACTGCTGGGGTTTCCCCGGAATAATCCCGATTATTCCAGGGCCGGAAACTAATCGCCCCTCGGGCCGACAATCCTTCAACGTTTCACTTCGAGGGCCGCCACGCGGTCCTCCTCGAAAAGGATCACGACCATGGGCGGCATCGGCAAGGCACTCGGCAAGGTGATGGACATCGTCAAGCCGTTCGTGACGATGGTGAACCCGCTGCTCGGCGCGGCGATGAGCTTCGCCAGCGGCCTGATGCAGGGCAAGAACCCCCTGCAGTCGCTGCTGGGCGCGGCCACCGACCTCATCCCGGGCGGCGGCGTGCTGAAGAACGCCATGGGCATGTTCGCCAACTCCGGCCTGATGGACGGCGCGGGCGGCAACAGCCTGCTGTCCGGCGCGCTGAACCTGGCGACCGGCAAGAGCAAGGTCACGGACGTCATCGGCGACCTGTTCAAGTCGAACAAGAAGAACCCGCTCACGGACATCGGCATGAGCAACACGGCGGAGCTCGCCGCGCAGCGCATGTCCACGTTCCTCGCCTAGTTCATGAAGCCCGTCCCCTTCGACCCCAAGCTGCACCATGGGTTGCTCGAGCTGTGGCGCAAGCCATGGGACGAGACCATGACCCCGGACGCCCTTCCTCAAACGGGCTTCGTGGTCCCGGACAAGGCCGCGGGCTTCCTGTACCGGACGGACAGCTCGGTGGCGCTGATCGAAGGGATCATCGCCGCCCCCGGGCTGAGCAAGGAAGTCCGCAACGAGGCCGTCAACGCCATCGTCGCCGCGATTCGCGACGAAGCGCGGCGGCTGGGCTTCAAGCTGCTGCTGGGCTACTCGCAGCTGGATGCCATCATGGAGCGCGCCAAGCGCTTCGGCTTCATCCACGTCGGCCCGGGCTTCCACATGGTGGCCCTGGACCTGACGAAGCCCGACCCCCAGCAGTAGCGCCGAGCCGCTGGATGCACGAAGGGCCCGAAGGGAGGTTTCTCTCCTCCTTCCGGGCCCTCGGTGTTTCAGGGCCCCCCGCGCGTCACGGGGGGCGGGAGCTTCTTCAGGCGGCGGTGCGGTGCAGGTAGTCGATGAGGTCGATCTTCGTGACGATGGCGATGACCTTCTCGCCGTCCTTCACCACGGCCACGTTGTCGCGCGCGAAGATTTCACGCAGCCGGTCGATGCTGGCCTCGGCGGCCACGGCGCCCTGGAGTGGGGCGACGATGGGGTCGATGGTGTCCTGGAACTTCACCTTGTTGGCGACCAGGGCGTTGAGCAGGTCGTACTCGTGCACCATGCCCGCGGCGCGGCCGTCCTCGGACACCACGGGCATCTGGCTGATGCCGTGGCTGCGCATCGTCTCCACCACGTGGTCCACGCGGTCCCCGCGCTTCGCCGTCTTCAGCTCGCGAGGCTTCGCGCCGATGATGTCGCGCACGGTGCCGGCGCCCTTCTCCTGCATGAAGCCGTTGTCGCGCATCCACTCGTCGGAGTGGAACTTGGAGATGTAGCTGCTGCCGGAGTCGGGCAGGACGACCACGATGGTCTTGCCCTTGCCAATCTCCTTCGCCAGCTCCACCGCCACGTGCACCGCGGCGCCGGAGGAGCCACCCGCGAAGATGCCCTCCTCGCGCGCGAGCCGGCGGGCCGCGTTGAAGCACTGGCGGTCATCCACCTGGCGCACGTCGTCCACGACGGAGAAGTCCATCGCGCCGCAGAGCATGTCCTCGCCGATGCCCTCCACCTTGTAGACGTGCGGCTCGGTGAGCTTGCCCGTCTTGAAGTAGCCCTCGTAGACGGAGCCCTCCGGATCCACGCCCACGTTCTTCAGGCCGGGGATCTTCTCCTTCAGGAACTTGCCCGCGCCGCTCATCGTGCCGCCGGTGCCCAGGCCCGACACGAAGTAGTCGAACTTGCCCTCGGTCTGCTCGAAGATCTCCGGACCCGTGGTGGCGTAGTGCGCCGCGATGTTGTCCGGGTTGTGGTACTGGTTCAGCATGAACGCGCCGGGGGTCTCCTTGGCCAGCCGCTTGGACGTCTCGTAGTAGCTGCGAGGATCCTCCGCGGGCACGTTCGTCGGCGTGACGACGACCTGGGCGCCCATGGCCTTCAGGCGGTTGATCTTCTCCAGGGACATCTTGTCCGGCATCGTGAAGATGCACTTGTAGCCCTTCACCGCCGCCGCCAGCGCCACGCCCATGCC
>SECN01000063.1 GCA_004173515.1 Myxococcaceae bacterium
GTGCGCTTCTTCAACGCGCGCGCGCAGGAGCTGGGACGCCGGGTGGCGCCGCTCCTGGCGCTCCAGCCGGACCAGAACCTCATGATGTACAAGGTGCGCAACGGGGACACGCTGGGCGGCATCGCGATGCGGCACAACTCCAGCGTGGTGGCCATCAAGAAGGCCAACCGGATGCGCAACACGTTCCTGAGCATTGGCCGGCGGCTGGTGATTCCGCTCAAGGGGCCCTGCACGCACTGCCCGATTCCACCGCCCGTGCAGCTTCCGCCGCGCCGGCTGCCCCCGCAGACGCAGGCCCCCGCTTTGGTGACCACGACGCCCGAGGCTTCAGGCAAGCTGCCCAACCCCTGTACTCCCGCCGCGCCGGTCCCCACCTCCATGGCGGGGCCGACGGGCGCTCCGTCCGGTCTGTCGACCGCGCGCTGAAAGGCTTCACGCTCCATGGCAACTCCGCACATCTCCGCCTCCCCGGGTGACTTCGCCGAAGTGGTCCTCATGCCCGGGGATCCGCTGCGCGCCCGCTACATCTCCGAGCGCTTCCTGGAGGGCGCGCGCCCCGTCACGTCGGTGCGCAACATGCTGGGCTTCACCGGCACCTTCCGGGGCAAGCGGCTGTCGGTGATGGGGCACGGCATGGGGGTGCCCTCCATCTCCATCTACGCGACGGAGCTGGTGCAGACCTACGGCGCGCGCGTGCTCATCCGCGTGGGCAGCTGCGGGGCGCTGCGCACGGACGTGAAGCTGCGCGACGTCATCGTGGCGCTGGCGGCGGGCACCGACTCCAACGTGAACCGCATGCGGGCCCTGGGGCACGACTTCCCGGCGGTGGCGGACTTCACGCTGGCGCGGCGCGCGGTGGAGGCGGCGGAGAAGCGCGGCAAGGCCGTGCGCGTGGGTTCGGTGTTCACCTCGGATTTGTTCTACCACCCGCAGGAGGCACTCAACGCCACGCTGGCGCGCATGGGCATCCTGGCGGTGGAGATGGAGATCGCCGGCCTGTATGGCGTGGCGGCGCAGTTCGGCGCGCGGGCGCTGGGCCTGCTCACGGTGTCGGACCACATCCTCACGGGCGAGCACCTGTCCCCGGAGGACCGTCAGACGACGTTCGACGAGATGATCGAGCTGGCGCTCGACGTCGCCGTCTCCGAGGCGTAGGGACGCGCCATGACCTTCACTCCCCGCCGGGGGCCGGGCTCGCAGCTTGCGCGCAAGGCGGCCCAGCGCACCCCGGGCCACCACTACAACGCCAGCTTCCTGCCCGCGGCGGACCGCGCGGAGATCCTTGCGTGGCTGGGCACGCTGCACCCCCTGTGGGAGGAGCGCTATTCCAAGCATTTTCCCCCGCCGGAGGGGCAGGCGCAGCGGCGGCTGTTGCGGCCGGTGTACTGGTTGGGCAACTGGCAGTTCGCGTGTCTCGACTACTACCGGCCGCCCAAGGGCGTGAAGGACCGCTGCGTGAAGGCGGAGCCGTTTCCGGCGGTGCTGGAGCGGCAGATCACCAAGGTGGAGGCGCTGGCGCGGCGGATGTTCCGGGGCCCGGACATGCCGCAGGGCTGGCACCTCAACACCTGCCTGGTGAACTTCTACGGCAGCCGGCTGGAGGACGGGCGTTGGGTGGACACGGCGCGCGTGGGCGAGCACAAGGACTTCGAGCCGGGCCCGGTGGCGTCGTTGTCCTTGGGCGAGCGCGCGCTCATCCAGTTCGTCACGTCGTCGCGGCCGGGTGAGCGCGACGCGGTGGTGCTGGAGCAGTGGTTGGATGACGGGTCGCTCCAGCTCTTCGGGGGCGCGCAGTGGAAGGAGCAGACGTTCCACCGGGTGCAGCGGGTGGACACGCGCGCCGGGCACGTGATGCCGCCGGAGCTGCCGGACTTCCGCACGCGGCGCATCAACCTGACGTTCCGCTTCGTGCCGGATGCCCACGTGACGCCGTTCGCGGCGCTGGGCGCGGAGGCCCGTGAGGACGTGCGGCCGTACATGGCGACGCTCGCGAAGGGCAGTCGCTTCTTCCGCGAGGAGCTGGCCCGGGAGTCGGTAACGCGGGCGGAGTAGGGCAGGGTGGCGCGGAGGTTGGAGGTCCGCGCGGGCCTTGATGCGGAGCCGGCTGTGTGGCTGGAGGCGGCTCGGACGTCGGGCGTCCGAGTCAGCCTTCACAGTGCGCGCTGGCGGAGGGGCTCGGACGCTGGAGGTCCGAGCCTGCCTTCAAGACGAGGACGACGAGCCTGTCTCGGGACCCCGGTTGGACGAAGCGGACGCGGGCGAGCGGCCCACGTAGCTGACCTGGGGCGAGGCTCCTCCTCGCGCGGGACGTCCCGCGCCGCGCTCAGGGGCCTGACGCGGCGTCCGGGGCGGGGTGCCACGGGCGTCCCGAGTGGAGGCTTCGGAGCTGTGTTCGCTCGGGGGCGGCGTGGCTTCCTGACGGGGCTCCCCGCTCATCGCGGCGGCTTCGGCGTTGCGTGAGCGCTTGCGACGGTTGCCCGGATTCTGGGCCCGGTTCTCCGCGCCCGCGACATCGTTCGGCGGTGGCGCGAAGGACGCGGTGTCGGCTTCCGGGTTCGCGGGACGCTGACCCCGGGGGGGACGTCCGTTCGCTCGGGGCTCGCCGTTCTGCTGCTGCGGACGCCCGTTCATGCGCGGCTCGCCGTGCTGAGAGGGCTGGCCCTCCGCACGCGCGTCGCCATTGTGCTGACCTCGGCCGTTCAGGCGCGCTTCGCCATGCTGCGAAGGCTGTCCCTCGGACCGGAAGCCCCCGTCGCCCTGGGGGCGGCCGTTCGCGCGCGCGTCATCCCGCGACTGCGCTCCGTTGCGCGGCTCGCTGCTCTGCTGGGGGCCGTTCGCACGTGCTTCGCCGTGCTGGGGCCGGCCGTTCGCTCGCGGCTCGCCGTTCTGCTGCGAGCCATTCGCGCGTGCATCGCCGTTTTGAGTCCGGCTGTTCATGCGCGACTCACCGTTCTGCGAGCCATTCGCACGTGCTTCGCCATTCTGGGGCCGGCCGCTCATGCGGGGCTCGCCCTGCTGGGAGTCATTCGTACGCGGCTCGCCGTTCGCACGTGCGTCGCCGTGCTGCTGGCCCCGGCCGTTCATGCGCGGCTCGCTGTTCTGCTGCGGCCCATTCGCACGTGTATCGCCGTGCTGCTGACCCCGGCCGTTCATGCGCGGCTCGCTGCTCTGCTGGGAGCCGTTTGCACGTGCTTCGCCATTCTGCGGGGCGCTGTTCGCACGTGCGTCGCCGTGCTGCTGGCCTCGGCCGTTCATGCGCGGCTCGCTGCTCTGCTGGGAGCCGTTCGCACGTGCTTCGCCGTTCTGCGGGGCGCTGTTCGCGCGTGCTTCGCCGTTCTGAGGCCGGCCGTTCTGCTGGGATCCGTTCGCACGCGCGTCGCCGTGCTGGCCCCGGCCGTTCATGCGCGGCTCGCCCTGCTGGGCACCATTCGCACGCGCGTCGCCGTGCTGCTGGCCCCGGCCGTTCATGCGCGGCTCGCCGCCCTGCGGGAAGCCATTCGCACGCGCATCCCCGTGCTGCGACGGGCCGTTCATGCGCGCATCCCCGTGCTGCGGCTGCGACGGGGCGCCATTCATGCGCGGCTCCCCGTTCGGCTGCCGGGGCGGACGCCCATCCCGACGCGGCTCGTTCGGGCCGCCTCGCGGGCTTCCATTGCGCTGACCGCCACCCTGCTGCTGCGGCGGCCTGCCATTCCCGCCCGACGCCGCCGGCGCACCCTGGGCCTGGACCGCCGGGGCTCCCCCGCGCGGTCCACCCTGCTGCGGACGCCCGTTGTTCCCACCGGGCCGGGCGTTGCCGCCGCCCTGCTGCGGACGGGCCGCGGCGCCCTGCTGCGGCCCCGCATTGCCTCCGGGCCGGGGTGCACCGCCCGTGCGCGGAGGCGGCTTGCCTCCAAATCCTCCGCGTCGACGCCCGTCACGCGGGCTCGACGTGACGACCGGCCGGCCGCGCTCGCCGCCACCCTGTCGCAACACCAGGGCTTCCAGCGCGCGCAGCTCCGCCTCCTCCGCGCTCACGCCCTCTTCGAGTTCCACGGGGGCCGCCACCGGCACCGGGGCCGCGCGGAAGTCACCGCGCCCCTCCTGCCCGAAGCGCTCCGTCCGGGGACCCGGCCGGCCCTGCGCCCCGTTGCGGCGCGGCGCCTCCTTGAAGCTGCCCGACGGCACGTACTCCGGCGTCAGGTCGCGGCGCACATACGCGTTCCAGATTTCGCCCGTGTCGCCCGCACGGCTCCCCAACCGGGGCGAGATGCCCGTGAGGAACTCCCGCACGTTGTCCAGGTCGCGGCGGAAGTAGAACTCCGCCTGGCTGTTGCGCGCCGCCGCCACCGTCTGCGGAAAGTCGATGATGGTCGCGCCGGACCCGCTCATCAGGATGTTGTAGGGCGACAGGTCCCCATGAATGAGGTCCGCGCACAGGGTGCGAATCACCTGGCCGCGCAGGTCCAGGTAGCAGGCCTCGGCGTCCTCGGGGGTGAGGGGCGGGGCTTCCACCAGGCGGGGGGCGGGCTGGCCCTGCTCGTCCAGCACCAGCTCCATCAGGAGGATGCCTTCGTAGAACAGGACGGGGGTGGGGACGCGGACGCCCTGGGCGTGCAGCTTGTACAGCGAGTCCGCCTCGGCGTTCTTCCACGCTTCTTCCGCGGCGGCCTGCCCGAAGCGGCTGCCCTTCTCCATGGCGCGGCGGGTGCGAGAGTTGCGCACCTCGCGGCCTTCCTTGTAGCCGGAGTTGTTGCGGAAGTTGCGCTCGTGGCGCTCCTTGTACAGCTTCGCGGCGACCACCTGGCCGGCGTGCTGGACCAGCCACACCTCTGCCTCCTTGCCCGTCTTCAGCTGGCCGATGACGGCGTCGATGATGCCGTCGGCGAGGAGGGTCTCGAGGGAGTCATTCATTCTTAGGCAAAAGGCCGGAACGGCACGGGGCGGGGAGTTTCAGTCGTAGCGCACACCGGCGGCCCCTGCTCGCCATGATGCACGTTGGAGATGAGAACACCGGGCAGGCCCTGATTTCCATCGCCGTCACGCTGAACGCCGTCCAGGAAACCCACGTACCGCTTGCTAGCAGCTTGGGAAGCAGGGGGCCAGGGGTGGGTCCCTGCCTGTATCCTGTTCGCCGTCCGTCCCTGCCCGGGGACCGGCTTGACGCCGGCCGGGGTCCAAGAAGCCCTCGGGAAGGAGGCGTTGCCCATGAAGGTCCTGGCGGTGTGGGGTGTCCTGTTGGCCTCGCTGTGCGCGCACGCGGAGGACCGCGTCGCGGGGGCCCGGAAGCATCAGACGGCCGCGCTCGTCCAGTCGTTCCGGGACGCGGGCCTGTCGTGGCCGCCGGAGGAGCTCTACCTGCGGGCCTTCAAGGTCGAGCGCGAGCTGGAGGTCTGGGCGGGCCCCAGGGGCAAGCCGCTGGTGAAGGTGCGCACGTTCCCCATCTGCGCGGCCTCCGGCGACGTGGGCCCCAAGCGCGCCCAGGGCGACGAGCAGGTCCCGGAGGGCTTCTACACGGTGGACCTCTTCAACCCGAAGAGCGCCTACCACCTGTCGCTGCGGGTGAGCTATCCGAACGCGCTCGACCGGAAGCTGGGCGCCGCGCAGCCTGGGGGCGACATCTACATCCACGGCAACTGTGTGAGCATCGGCTGCCTGGCCATCGAGGACGGGCCCATCGAGGCGCTGTACGTCCTGGTGACGGAGGCCCGGGCCCGCATGGGGCGCGACGTGCCGGTGCACATCTTCCCGCGCCGGTTGGACGCGGCGGGGCTCGCGGCGCTGGACGCGCAGGCGGGCGTCACCGACGCGCGGCGGGCCTTCTGGCGGGGCCTGGAGCCCGGCTACCGGCTCTTCGAGGAGCAGCGGCGGCCCCCTCGCGTCAAGGTGGATGCGAGCGCGACCGCCTATGTCGTGACGCCGGCCCAGTCCGCCCGGTAGGCCGCGAGCTGATAAAAGTGTCGCTGCGTCGGTGCCGCCGCCGTCACCGACCTTCGGGGGTGGGTTGAGCACATGAAGTCATCCGTCACGCTGCAGGAGCCCGTGGTTTCCCAGGGCGCGCGAGCGCTCGTGTCCCTCACGACCACGGAGCTGGCCGCCGCCCTTCGCGAGCGCCGCGTCAGCGCCGTGGAGGTCCTGGACGCCTTCCTGTCCCGGGCCCGCGAGCACAACCCCGCGCTCAACGCCGTGGTGACGTGGGACGAGGCGCGTGCCCGGGAGCGCGCCCGGCAGGCGGACGCCGCGCTCGCCCGGGGGGAGCTGTGGGGGCCGCTGCACGGCGTGCCCTTCACGGTGAAGGACACCTTCAGCACGCAAGGGCTGCGCACGACGTCCGGCCATCCGATGTTCGCGGAGTACGTGCCCACCGAGGACGCCACCGTGGTGGCCCGGCTCAAGGCCGCGGGCGGCATCCTCTTTGGCAAGACGAACCTGCCGCCGTTCGCCGCGGACTTCCAGACGCAGGGGCCGCTCTTGGGCACGACGAACAACCCGCACGCGCTGGAGCGCACGCCGGGCGGCTCCAGCGGTGGGGCCTCGGCGGCGGTCGCGGCGGGCTTCACCCCGTTCGACGTGGGCAGCGACATTGGTGGATCCGTCCGGCTGCCGGCGCACTTCTGCGGCATCGTCAGCATCAAGCCCACGGAGAACCGCGTCTCCAACGCGGGCCACATCCCCGACATGCCCGATGGACCGCGTCACGTGCGCCACATGGCGTGCTCCGGTCCGCTGGCGCGCTCGGTGGCGGACCTGCGGCTCGTGCTGTCCGTCATCGAAGGCGCGGACCCGCGCAACCCGGAGGTGCCGCCCGTCGCGCCGCTGGGGGCCGCGAAGCCCCGCGCCCTGAAGGGCCTGCGGCTGGCGTGGGTGGACACGCTGGGGCCGTTTCGCGCCGACCGCGAGACGCGCGAGCTCTTCCAGCGCTTCACCGCCACCGCCCGCGCGCAGGGCGTCGTCGTGGAAGAGACCGCGCCCGCGTCGCAGGACTTCGCGGACCTGCTGGAGGTGTGGGGGCTGATGGAGGGAGGCGAGGTCGGCGCGCCGATGCCCCCCGCGCATCGCGAGGCCTTCCGGGGGCAGTTCCTCCCTTTTCCGGACGACCTGCTGGCGAAGGCCATCGTGAAAGGCACGCACCTGGACCTCGCGGGGATGGGGGAGACGCTCAGCCGGCGCGACGGGCACATCGCCCGGTTGGAGCAGTTCCTGTCCGGCTGGGATGCGTGGATGGTGCCGGTGTCGATGACCGCCGCCATCGTGCACACGCCCTTCGGACACCCCGTGGACGTGGACGGCGTCCCGGGCCGCTACCTGGAGGTGCTGGGCGGGTTCACCAGCCTGTTCAACGCCACGGGCAGCCCGGTGGTGGTGATTCCCCTGGGACGCACGGCGTCCGGGCTGCCGGTGGGCGCGCAACTGGTGGGCCGGCGGTGGGCGGACGGGGCGCTGCTCGACGTGGCGGAGGCGCTGCTGCCCCTGGGCGGCGGGGTGGGGTGGCCCGAGGCGTTCACGCCCTGAGTCGCGCGATGCTTCACGCCCTGCTCAGTAGACGCGCAGCAGGCGGGAGCGGCATTCGAAGTGCGGGTTGCGCACGTCGATGACGTAGACCTCGCCGGTGGTCTCCTCGAAGCCTCCGGCGAGCACGCCCGCGGCGGCCGCGGCGGCGAGGTACGCGGTGTCCGTGCCCTTCATCTCGCTGACCTTGCGCACGTAGACGACGCGGCCCTCCACGGCCCACAGGGTGCGGATGCCGTCGGCGTGCACGCCCAGGGCTTCGGGGGGCGGCGGGGGAATCCTGGCGAGCGCGGCGGGGACGGACTGGAGCACGTAGTCGTCGTAGGCGCGGTTGCCGCTGCGGCTCACGAGCTTCACCTCGCGCAGCGTGCCGTCCGGCCCCTGGAGCAGCTCCAACGTGACGACCAGCTTCAGGGTGCTGACGCCGTGGGCGAAGGACTGGAGCTCGTCGCCGGCCTGAGAGCGGCTGCGCAGGCGGTTGTACTCGGGATTGTCGCGGGCGCGCTGCGCGAGCAGTTCACCCGGCTTGGGGGCCGCTCGTGTCGGAGGGCCGGCGCCGGGCGAGCCCGTGGCGCCGAACTGACGGGCCTTGTCGGCCCAGGAATACAGCAACTGCTTGGGCAGGCTGGGCATGTCGAAGAGCGGCGCTGCGTCCATCTGCCGCTCCAGCTTCGCGCGCAGCTTGCTGAAGTACGGGTGGATGCGGCCGGTGTCCACGCGGTCGCGCGCCTGACGGTCGTCGATGATGCCCTGCACCCGCTCCGTCACGCGCGCCTTCTCCTCGGCGGCGATTGCTTCGGGCATGAGGCTGGGGTCTCCGGGCCGCAGCGTGCGGCCTCCACCCCGGGAGTTCTCCGGCGTCGTGATGATGACTCCGCCGCTCGAACCCGGAGGCGGCAGCAGGTTCAAGGGCAGGGTGCCCGGAGCGCGGGGCACGTCCACCGAAGGCCGGTCGGATTCGAGGGTCGGCTCCTTCACCGTGAGGTCGGGCGGAGGCTCTTTCGATGGCGCGCCAGTGGGAGGTGGCTCATGGCCCGTGACTTCGGGCGGTGGTGATGCGGGCTCACGGTCCGCCAACCCGGAAGGGGGCGGCGTGGGCGCGCGGTTCGCCACCTCGGGCGGTGGAGATGTGGGGGCGCGGGGTGGAGGTTCCCGGGTCGCCGTGCCAGCAGGGGGCCGAGGGCGCGGTGTCGGCGGAGGCACCGGCTCCTGGGCTGGCGGGCGTGCGGCTTCAGCGGCCAGGTCGCGGGAGGAGGGCTTCGCGGCGGAGACGGGGGGGGAGAGGATTTCAACCTCCAACGCCTTGGCTCGCACCCGCGCGGCGCGCGACGACGACGCGGGGCTGGCCTTCCACAGGAGCAGCAGCACGAGGGCGTGCAGCACCAGGGAAAGCAGCCCGGCCCATCTAAGACGTCGAAGCCGCCGCATGCCTGGACGCTTTCAGAAAGGTCCTGGGGGCTCAACCCGCGTGGGCACGTGCGTTCGCGAACCGACGTCCCTCCTGGCGAGCAGGCAACCCGTGAACGTGGCAAACAGTCCACGGGGTGACTCGACGCAGGTCGTGACTCCTGGTGTGCTGTTTCCACCCCCGTGCCCTCCATGCCCCTCGCCTGCCTCGACGAACCCACGTTCATGGACCTGCTGCTCGGGACGTTGTCGTCCGAACGGGCCGCTGTCGTGGACGAGCACCTGGACACGTGTCCCTCCTGCCGGCGCATGGTGTCCGAGGCCCTGAAGGTGCAGCCTCCCGCCACGCCGCTTCCGGCGCCGGAGGAGGACGCGGTCGGCAGTGAGCTGGTGACGCTGGCCGTGGAGCCCTGGCGCGGCAAGAAGCCCCGTCTGCGTCTGCCCACGCCGCCGCTCGCGCGCGGCACGGCGGTGGGGCGCTACCTCATCTTGGAGATGTTGGGCGTGGGCGGGATGAGTGTCGTGTACGCGGCGTATGACCCGGAGCTGGACCGGCGCGTGGCGCTCAAGCTGTTGCAGGTGGAGGCGCTGGGATTGGGCGCGGAGGCCGGCCGCAACCAGGTGCTGCGCGAGGCGCAGGCCATGGCGCGCGTGTCCCATCCGCACGTCGTCTCCGTCTTCGACGTGGGCACCTTCGGCCGGCAGGTCTTCCTGGCCATGGAGCTGGTGGACGCGCACACGCTGCGGAAGTGGGAGCAGGACGGCCCGCACCCGTGGCGCCAGGTGGTGGACATCTTCGTCGCCGCGGGCCGGGGGCTCGCTGCGGCGCACGCGGTGGGCGTGGTGCACGGGGACGTGAAGCCGGAGAACATCCTCGTCGGGCAGGACCAGCGGGTGCGCGTCACCGACTTCGGCCTGTCGCGGATCATGTCCGGCGTGGTCGTGCCTCCGGTGACGCCCGGAGGCTTCGCGCGTCCCCGCGCCATGGAGGGCGGGACGCCCGCGTACATGGCCCCGGAGCAGTTCCCGCCCGAGGAGCGCACCGACGCGCGCAGCGACCAGTTCGGCTTCTGCGCCGCGCTCTACGAGGGCCTCTATGGCGAGCGCCCCTTCGCGGGCTCGACGGTGGAGGAGCTGTCCCAGGCGGTGCACGCGGGCCGGGTGAAGAACGTGCCCCGGCATTCGGGCGTGCCGCAGTGGCTGCGCCGGGTGCTGCTCAAGGGCCTGTCGGTGCGGCCCGAGGACCGGCACGCGTCGATGGAGGCGCTCATCGCGGAGCTGGAGGCCAACCCCACCGCGCGCCGGACGCGGAGGCTGCGCATCGCGGGCGGGGCGCTGCTGCTGCTGTCGGCGGTGGCCATCACGGGCGTGCTGCACGGGCGCGGCACCACGGGCTGCGAGGGGGCTTCGCGCGCGCTGGAGGGCGTCTGGGATGCCCCGCGTCAGCACGCGGTGGAGGTGGCCTTCATCGGCACCGAGCGCCGCTTCGCGCAGGATGCCTTGCGCCACGTGCGTCGCGGGTTGGATTCCTACACCGCCGCGTGGGTGACGACGCGCACGGCGGCGTGCGAGGCCACGCGCGTGCGGGGCGAGCAGAGCGAGGCGGTGATGGCGCTGCGCATGCGCTGTCTGGACGCGCGGCTGGCGGACGTGGCCGCGCTCACGCAGTTGTTCACCCAGGCGGATCCGGACCTGGTGGAGCGCGCGCCCCGCGCGGTGGAGGGCCTGTCGCCCCTGGCGGGCTGTTCGGACGTGGAGGCGCTGACGTCCCGGGGCCACTCCACGCCGGACGACGCCGCCGCGCGCGAGCGCACCGTGGCGCTGCTCCAGGCGCTCGTGGACGCCAGGGCGCTGCGTGCCGCGGGCCGGTATTCGCAGGGTGTGGCGCGGGTGGAGCCGGTGGCGCAGGCCGCTCGCACCGCCGGGGACTGGTCCGGCGCCGCGGACGCGCTGCTGCTGCTCGCGGAGCTGAAGGACGGGGCCGGGGACTACCGGGGCGCGGAGCAGACGGTGCTCCAGGCCGCGTGGGCCGCGGAGGCCGGCCGCAACGACGAGGCCGCCGCGAGGGCGTGGACCCTGGCGGTGCGCGTGACGGGCGAGCGGTTGGACCGGTACGCGCAGGGACAGCAGGCCGCGGAGCGGGCCAGCGCCGCGGTGGAGCGGCTGGGCGGCAGCGGTGAGTTGAGCGGGGCGCTCGCGGCGAACCTGGGCCGGCTGTTGTCGCGTCAGGGCCGCTACCCGGAGGCGCACGAGCAGCTCACGCGCGCGCTGTCCTTCCTGGAGAAGCGCTTCGGACCGGAGGCCCTGGAGGTCGCGGACGTGCGCGTGGAGCTGGGCACGGTGCGCCGCTCGCAGGGACGCGCGGAGGAGGCGCTGGCCCTGTATGAGCGCGCCATCGGCACCGTGCGCGGCGCGCTGGGGCCCGAACATCCGGACGTGGCGCGCATCCGCCTGGAGCAGGCCAGCGTGCGCTGGCAGCAGGGCGACTTCGTGCAGTCGGAGCGACTGGCCCGGGGCGCGCTGGCGCTGCTGGAGCGCTCGCTGGGACAGGACCACCCGCAGGTGGCGGATGCGCTCAACAGCCTGGCGTTGGCGCTCCAGTACCAGGGCAAGCGCGAGGAGGCGCTACCCCTGTACGAACGCGCGCTGGGAATCGCGGAGAAGGCCGAGGGGCGGGACAGCTCCACGGTGGCCATCATCGTCAACAACATCGGCACGCTGCTGGTGCACATGGGCCGGCTGGAGGAGGCCACGCAGCGCTTCGCCACGGCGCTCACGCAACTGGAGCGCAGCCTGGGCGCGGATCATCCCACGCTGGCGCTGGTGCTCCGGGGCATGGGCCAGACGCTGAGCTACCGCAACCAGCCGGACGCGGCGCTGCCGTACTTCCTGCGCGCTGCCACGCTCCAGACCTCGCTCCCGGACGACGTGAACGGGGGCTGGACGGGGGCGCTGGTGGACCTGGGGCGGACGTACATGGTGCTCGGACGGCCGCGCGAGGCGCTGGCCCCGCTGGAGAAGGCGGTGACGGGCTGGGAGCGCGCCCGGCCCCGTCCCGCGGAGCGCCCCGCCGCGCGGTACATGCTGGCCCGCGCGCTGTGGGAGGCGAACCAGGAGCATCCCCGGGCGTTGAGGCTCGCGGCCGAGGCTCGACAGGAGGTCGCCGCGTTGCCCGACGAGGAGTCCTCCGTCCCGGAGCTGCGTCAGGCGATGGACCGGTGGATCGACCGACTGCCACCGGCCGCGAGGCAGACCGTCAAGACGGCGATCGCGAAGCCCCGGGACGCGGACCCCTCCGCGAAGACCGTGGAGCGCTGAAGGCCGGGCGCTGAGCGCCTTGTGCCCCAGCAGGGCCCACCCGTCATCACGTCCCCGCGACGAGGGGCGGGTGCTGATGACCGGGGCTCCGAATGTCGGATGCGGCACCCGGGTTGCCCCCTCCCTCGTCAGGCGATGGAGGGGACGACGGGCGGGCGTGGCGGGCCCGCGTTATAGGCTGGGGCGAATGACGCTCCCCGCCGACCCGCCTGTCGCCGCCCTGCCGCCTGAAGCGGGCCTGGAAGCCCTGGCCTCGCTGCTGCGCGGCCGCCGCGTCGTGGTGCTCACCGGCGCGGGTTGCAGCACCGAGTCGGGCATCCCCGACTATCGCGGCCCGGAGACGCGCCACAAGGTGCGCAACCCCATCCAGCACCGCGAGTTCCTGCAGCGCCCCGAGGTCCGCGCGCGCTACTGGGCCCGCAGCCTCCTGGGCTGGCCGCGCTTCACCTCCGCCCGCCCCAACGACGCCCACTTCGCGCTGGCGGCGCTGGAGAAGGCGGGCGTGACGCCGGGCCTCATCACCCAGAACGTGGACGGCCTGCACCACGCGGCGGGCAGTGAGCGCGTGCTCGAACTGCACGGCGCGTTGTCGCGGGTGCGCTGTCTTGCCTGCCAGGCGCAGGAGCCCCGCGCGTCGGTGCAGGCGCGGATGCTGGGCCTCAACCCGGACTTCGCGCACACCGTCGTGGAGCTGCGATCGGCATCCTCAACATCGGCGAGAGCCGCGGTGACAGCCTCGCGGATGTGCGCGTGGAGGCGCGGGCGGGCGACGTGCTGCCCCGACTCGTGGAGTCGCTGACCCGCGCCTGACGCCGCGCGTCCCTTCCTCCCACACCGGGCGTGCAGCCAACGGACGCGGGGCGCAATGGGCCCGCCCTGGCGCCGTCCAGGTGTGCCATCATCCCCGGTCTCGCGAGGGGCTTCAGTCGGACGCTCCCGGGACGGAGACACAGGGCCGATGGACACCGGACGCCCGCTGGGCGGCAGGTACGCGCTGGAGCGCAGGATTGGCGGCGGTGGCATGGGCGCCATCTGGCTGGCCGTCGACCTGCAACTTCAGCGGCACGTGGCCCTCAAGCTCATCGCCTCGGAGGTCGTGGCCCGCACGCCGGAGGCCCACCGCCTCTTCGAACAGGAAGCGCAGGCCGTGGCCCGGCTGCGCCACCCGCATGTGGTGCAGGTGCACGACTCCGGCGTGGACGCGGGCGTGCCGTACATCGTCATGGAGCTGCTGGAGGGCGAGGACCTGGAGACGCGCCTCACCCAGCGCGGACGCATGTCCCCGGCCGCCGTGTCCGCGCTCGTCACCCCGGTGGCGCGCGCGCTGGCGGCGGCGCACGCGGCGGGACTCGTGCACCGCGACCTCAAGCCCGCCAACCTCTTCCTCGCCCACGTGGACGGCGAGGAGGTGGTGAAGGTGCTCGACTTCGGGCTCGCGCGCTCCCTGCTCCGCGCCCCCGCTGGCGCGTCCGAGCAGGCGGAAGGGCTCACCGGAACCCTGCGCTACATGAGCCCGGAGCAGCTGCGCGCGGATCCGGACCTGGACGCGAGAGCGGACCTCTGGTCGTTCGCGGTGGTGCTCTACCGCGCCCTCACCGGGCAGTTCCCCTACGGCCCGGAGTCCGTGGGCGGCCTGTTGCGCGGCGTCTTCCACCCGCCTGGCGTGGCCGTCTCGCAACTGGTGCCGGAGCTGGGCGCGGCCGGGGATGCCTTCTTCCAGCGCGCGCTGCACCCGAAGCCGGAGCAGCGCTTCACCTCCGCGCGCGAGCTGGCCGCGGGCTTCGTCGCCCTGGTGGAGGCCGGCCGGGCCACGCAGCCCGCGAAGGTGCTGGTGGTGGACGACGAGCCGGACGTGGAGGTGCTGATGCGCCAGCGCTTCCGCAGGCACGTGCGCGACGGCGTCTACACCTTCGTCTTCGCGCGCGATGGCGAAGAGGCGCTGGAGGTGCTGCGCGCGCACCCGGACACGCACGCGGTGCTGTGCGACATCAACATGCCGCGCATGGACGGGCTCACCTTCCTGTCGCGCGTGGGTGAAGTGGATCCGCTGGTGAAGGTGGTCATCGTCTCCGCGTACGGCGACATGCCCAACCTGCGCACGGCGATGAACCGGGGCGCGTTCGACTTCCTCGTGAAGCCGGTGGACCTGGACGACCTGGAGTCCACGCTGGCCAAGACGGTGCGCCACGTGGCGGAGCTGCGCCGCGCGGTGCGCTCCACGGAGGAGAACGCGCTTTTGCGCATGTTCGTGCACGGCGGCATCGTGGAGCGCGTGCTGCCGCTGGTGCGCGGCCCGGGCGCGCTCGCGGGCGAGCAGGTGGACGCCACGGTGGCCTTCCTCGACGTGGCGGGCTTCACCGCCGTCACCCGCCAGCACCCCCCGGAGGCCGCGCTGCGCAGGCTCAACGCCAACTTCGAGGTCATCCTCCCGGAGCTGGAGACGCGCGGGGGCGTGGTGGACAAGTTCCTGGGCGACGCCGTGATGGCCGTCTTCCAGGGCGAAGCCCACGTGGCGCGCGCGCTGGACGCCTGCCTCGCGGTGAAGCAGCGGCTCCAGGCGCTCGCGTGGAGCGGGGGCGACATGTCCCCGTACGCGCACGGCGTCTGCATGGGCGTGGACACCGGCGCGGTGGTGTCCGGCAACGTGGGCGCGGCGGGGCGCGGCCGGTTGGACCGCACGGTGCTGGGCGACGTGGTGAACACCGCCGCGCGGCTCGCCACCGTGGCCACGCGCGACCAGGTGCTGGTGAGTGAGTCCCTGGCCGCCCGGCTCGCGTCCACCTTCGAGTGCCGCCCCGCGGGCGAGCGGCGCCTGCCGGGCCCGGACGCGGCGATGCTCGTCGTGCGCGAGGTGGTGGCGCGGCAGGGCAGCGCTTCCGCGTCCTCTTCCGACGGCACCGCCCCGCAGGTGGCCCCCGCCGTCCTGGAGGCCCCGGCGCCCACGCCCCGGGCCGAGGCGTTCACGGCCCAGGGGCCTTCCTGGTCCAGGTCCTCCTGAACGGCAGCGCATGCGCCTCATCCTCAACCCAGGACAGGTGGATGAACGGGCGGTGATGCTGCCGGAGGGCACCACCACCCTGGGCCGCACCGAGGAGAACGGCATCCGCGTGCCGCACCCCAGCCTGTCGCGGCGCCACGCGCGCCTGGAGCGGCGGGGCGAGCGCGTGGTGCTGGTGGACCTGGAGAGCAAGAACGGCAGCTTCGTGGGCCCGCACCGCGTGGCGCGCCAGGAGCTGGGCCTGGGCCAGTCCTTCCGCTGCGGCGAGGTGTGGTTCCGGCTCGTCTCCTCGGACACGCCGCCGCCGGACGGCTGGGGCCCGCTGCGCACCCAACCGCTGGAGACGCGCTTCTCCGGAGGGGCCATGGAGTCGCTGCTCGACACGCGCTCGCCGGACCGCACCGGCGACAAGCTCCAGGTGCTCCTCAAGGTGGGGCAGCTCCTCTCGTCGCCAGGCCCGGTGGAAGGCCTGCTGGAGCGCGTCGTCCTGCTCGTCTTTCAAATCTGGGCGGTGGACCGGGCGGCGGTGCTGCTGGTGGACCGGGACACCGGGGCGCTGGTGCCGCGCGTGGCCCGGGGGGCCCGGGGCGGGGCGCTGCCGGAGCGCTTCTACAGCCAGCACATCGTGGACTACGTGCACTCGCGCGGCGTGGCGGCGCTCTTCACCGATGCCCGCGACGACGCGCGCCTCCAGGCGTCCGAGTCCGTCTTCCGCCAGTCCATCCGTGCCTCGCTGTGCGTGCCGCTGCGCACGCGCGACACGGTGCTGGGCGTGCTGTACCTGGACAGCCTCAAGCAGGGCGGCCTCTTCACCGACGAGGACCTGGAGTTCCTCACCGCCTTCGCCAACCAGGCCGCCATCGCCCTGGACCACGCGCACCTGGCGCGGCGGCTGGAGGAGGAGGCGGTGCTCAGAAACGCCTACCAGCGCTTCTTCCCGCCGGACGTCGTGCGCCAGCTCAAGGCCCTCAAGGGCGTCCCGCTGGACGTGCGCGAGGCGAACGTCACCATCCTCTTCTCCGACATCACCGGCTTCACGGCCATGTCCTCCCGCCTCCAGCCCCGGCAGGTGGTGGACATGCTCAACGCGTACTTCCCGGTGATGGCGGACATCGTCTTCCGCCACGAGGGCACGCTGGAGAAGTACATCGGCGACGCGCTGATGGCCGTCTGGGGCGCGCCCTTCGCCCGGCCGGACGACGCGGAGCGGGCCGTGCGCGCGGCGGTGGAGATGCAGCGCGCGCTGGCGGACCTCAACGCCCGCTGGCGCTCGGAGGGCGTGCCCGAGATCCACGTCCACATCGGCCTCAACTCCGGGCCGGTGGCCGCGGGCAACATCGGCTCGGAGCGCTACCTCCAGTACGCCACCGTGGGGGACGCCACCAACGTGGCCAGTCGCGTGTGCGGCGTCGCGTGCCCGGACGAGGTGCTGCTCACCGACGCCACGCGCGCCCTGCTGGAGCCGGACGCCTTCGCGCTGGAACCCCTGGCCCCGGTGATGGTGAAGGGCCGCGAAGCCCCCCTGTCCCTCTTCCGCGTGCGGTGGGAGCCGCCGGGCACCGGATGACGGACGGGATGACGGACGGCTACTCCGCGTCCTGGCCCAGCCGCTCCGGTTGGAGCAGGACGATCTGCCCGCCCTCGAAGCTCAGCATCCCCTCGCGCACGTAGTAGCGAAGCCACTTGTTGACGCTCTCGCGCGTGACGCCGCACAGGTTCGCCAGCTCCGACTGCGTCAGCTTCGGGGTGATGACCAGCCCCTCCGGCGCCTGCCGTCCCTGCGTCTTCGCCAGCTCCAGCAGCACCCGCACCAGCCGCGAGCGCGCGTCCAGGAAGGCCGAGTCGTACACGAGCTGCGTCGTGCGCCGCACCAGCCGGCTCATGTTCGCCAGCAGCGCCAGACTGACTTGGGGCCGCGTCTCCAGGTAGCGGCGGAAGTCGTCGCGCTGAAGCGTCAGCAGATGTGCCTCCTCGCGCGCCATCGCGTCGGTGGAGCGCGACTCGCCGTCCAGGAGCGACAGCTCCCCGAAGGCATCCCCGCGGTCGAGCAGCGCCAGGGTGATTTCGCGCCCCTCGCTGGAGCTCAGCCGGATGGCCACCTGGCCGCGCCGGATGATGAACAGCGCCGTCCCCACATCCCCCCGGTGGAAGATGACCTCCCCCCGGGCGAAGCGCCGGGGCTGGAGCAGCGACGACATGGTCTCCAGGTCCTCCCGGCCGAGGCTTTCGAACATCGGGATTTCAGCCAGCAGCTGCGCGTAGGACATGGGGGGGCGGCCATTCTGCCTGGAATCCCTGGATACAGGTAGGGAAGCCTCCCATCCAGGCCGGGCGGACAAGTCCGGCGGGTGTGAACGCCTTCACACTCAGCCTGTGGGCCGCTTCACAGCCCCGGAAGTAGGGCAGGCGTACTGTCTCTTCATCGCAGCACGGGAAGCAGGGGGGCCCGCTACAGCGACACGGTGAGTCAAAGAGGTCGGGGGACTTCTTAGCCCACTGGCGTACGAGCGGGAAACAAACGGGGGAGGCACCGCAGGGGTCGGCACGTAGAAGGGGGAAGCGTCGAGTTTCTGAGGGGGAACTCGACGCGAACACGAGTGCCGGCTCTTGCTGGAGCCACGCAGCAACGAACCCGGGCCAGGAGGCCCGTCGCTCCCGGGGGGGAGTGACGGCCTTCTTGTCCGGGTTGTTTTATTTCATCAGCGCGACCGCGGGCGTCAGCGTCAACGTCGCCTCGCGGTGCTGCTCCACGGCGGTGCGCGTGTAGAGCATGGGGTGGAACTTCACCGCGCAGCTCAGGTCCATCAGGTCATCGCGGTGCGGGTGGTACAGGTGCTCCGTCTGCCCGGGCGCGTGGATGGACACGGAGCGGGAGAAGTCCTCCAGGTCGACGACCATCCGCAGCGCGGTGCCGTGGACGACGTTGAACGGGTGGCTCCACAGGAACGACGCCCCGTCCACGGAGTAGTTGTCACCCCGGGCCGGCACCGTGCGGGTGTTGAAGGCGCGGCGGATGGGCCCGGGAATCATCGGGCCGCCCATGGGCTGGTGCGTGTACGTGAGCGTGTGGACCTTGCCCCACGCCCAGCCCTCCGGCTTCGGGCCGAAGGTCTTCGCCAGCCACGCGGTGGCGTCCGCCAGGGCCGCGCGGAGGATGTCGTCGCGCGTCTCCTTCGCGGGCGTCTTCGGGTCATCCCACCAGGGGCTCTCCGGCTGGGACATCAGCCCGATGACGAAGGGCATGTGCAGGCTGCCGTGGCGCTCGTACTGGCTCAGCAGGTACTGCTGCACCAGTTCCGGCCCCAGCTTGTGCTGGAGCAGCCGGCGCAGCACCTCGATGTACCAGGCCTGGAACACCGTGGCGCCCACCGCGTCCGGTTCGAATCGCAGGTCCCACGCCTTCAGCGCGGCCACCGCCTGCTTCTGCGCGTCGTCGCCCGGGGCCACCGACAGGAAGTAGGGCCGCAGCGCTTCGGCGGGCAGCGAGTACGTCTCCGCCTGGATGCGCTGCATGTCCTGCACGGTGTGCTTCGTGCCCGCCTCCAGCAGGTCGGTGATGCGCTTGGCGCGGTAGCCCGGGAACCAGTTGTGCGCGATGAGATACGGGTAGTCGTCGGAGGTGATTTTGTTGTTCGCGGTGGCCGCGTAGCCCGCGGGCGGGTTGAAGGACGCGGGCAGCTCCTCGAAGGGGATGAAGGACATCCACTCCGCTTCGCCCGTCCAGCCCGGCATGGGGATGAGGCCCTGGTGGCCCTGGCGGATGGGAATCTTCCCCGACGCCTGGTAGCCGATGTTGCCCGCCGTGTCCGCGTACACGAAGTTCTGGCCGGGGCTCTCCCACAGCTTCATCGCGCCGCGGAAGGACTCCCAGTCCTTCGCCAGGTTGAGGCGCAGCACGGCGTTGAAGAGCGGCTGGCATTCGCCGTGCGCCCACTTGAGGGCCAAGGGCTCGCTGTCCTTCAGCTCCTCGCCCATCACCGCGTTCATCAGCGGGCCGTGGCGGGTGCTCTTCACCTCCAGCACCACGGGCGTGCCGCCCTTGACGGGGATCTCCTCGCGGCGGATCTCCAGGTCGTGCCACGTGTCCTGGAAGAGGTACTGCTTCGGCGCCTTCGGGTCGTCCAGCTTCTCGATGTAGAAGTCCTGGGTGTCCGGGCCCAGGTTGGACATGCCCCAGGCGATCTTCCCGTTGTGCCCGATGATGAGCAGCGGCACGCCGGGCAGGGAGAAGCCCACGTGGTCGAAGCGGCCGCCGTGCAGGCCGTTCTCGTAGAAGGTGGACGGGAAGCCCAGGCCGATGTGCACGTCGTTGGCGAGCAGCGGCTTGCCGCTCTGCGTGCGCTGGCCGTGCACCACCCAGTTGTTGCTGCCGGAGACGATGTTCGGGTCGCCCAGCACCGCGTCGACGGAGTCCAGGCCGGACAGCGACTTCACGCCCTTCAGGCCCGGCAGGCGCGCCTCCTTCGGGACGATGAGCGGCGTCTCCGGCGCGTTCTGCGGCAACAGCGCGTTGGCCACCTCTTCACCGGCGGCCGCCACCAGCCGGGCGCGCAGCAGCTCCAGCCGGTTGTTGCCGCCCAGCATCAGCGCCAGCAGGTTGCCGCGCGTCAGCGTGTCCATGGGCGTCCAGGGCGCGGGCGTCGCGTCCAGGACGGTGAACTCGTAGGACAGCGGCTCCGCGGCGATGCGCGCGTTGATGCCGGCGCTGTAGGCCTCCAGGACGGCGCGGGCCTCCGGGTCCACCTGGGGCCAGGACTGCTCGGCCATGTGGCGCAGGCCCAGCGTGAGGATCATCTGGTCCACCGGCAGCAGCGCGGGGCCCAGCAGGCTCGCGAGCCGGCCGTCCACCAGCCGCCGGCCCATCTCCAACTGGAACAGCCGGTCCTGCCCGTGCACGTAGCCCTGGGCGAAGAACAGGTCGTGCTCGTCCTGCGCGTACAGGTGCGGCACGCCCCACGTGTCGCGCAGCACCTCCACCTTGCCGTGCAGGCCGGGCAGCGTGAGGGTGCCCTCGGCGCGCGGCCACCGACGGCGGGCGAGCCACGGGCCCAGGCCGGGCGTGGCCACGGCCATGGCGGACGGCAACATGCGCAGCATGCGCAGGACCTGGGAGAGGGCGCTCATGACGCGGAGGCTCCGGCGGTGGGGGCGGACGGCGTGTCGGAGGGGACGTCCTCCGGACGGGTGACGGGCTGGTCGGGCAGGGCATCCGGGACCTCACGGTCCAGGTGGCGCACGCGCGGGTTCAGCCACGCCACCGCCACGTTGGCGATCGTCAGCAGGCCCAGGAAGATGAAGAGCAGCGCGATGCCGCGCCCCGGGCCCACGCCCAGCAGGCGCCCCATGCTGCTGGCGAGCACGCCGTCGGGCGCCATGGCCGGCTCGAAGAGCCCGTCCGCGAGTGGCCCCGCCAGCAGCGCTCCGATGGGCGCGATGCACAGCAGCACCATGCGCTTCACCGCGGAGGCGCGGCCCTGGAGGTCCGCGGGAATCTTGCGCTGCCAGAACGCCTGGCTGCCGGCCATCATGGGCGGCATGGTGAACAGGTAGAGCGCGGCGGCGGCGGCCACCAGGGGCACGCTGGGCACGGGCGCGGCCATGAAGAGCACCAGGCCCGACAGCAGGTTGAAGCCCAGGATGCCGTGGAGCAGGTTCTTGGGGCCTCCCCACACGCCCATGCCGATGGCGCCCACCAACGCGCCCACGCCCGCCACCGACGCGATGCCGCCCAGCGTGGAGATGTCCGTGAAGGCCAGCACCAGCGGGGTGATGAGCAGCATCACCAGCGACATGCACAGCGAGGCCACGGCGGTGAAGGCCAAGAGGCCCAGCAGGCCCGGCCGGGAGCGGATGAAGTTCCAGCCCTGCTTCATCTCCTCGAGCAGCGACCCCTTGCCCTGCTGTCCCTCCACGGACACGGGAGGGCGCGGGAAGCGGACGATGAGCAGCGTGAGCACGGCGAAGGAGAAGCTGACGACGTCCACCGTCAACACGCCGATGAGGCCCACCGATTCGATGAGCGCACCCGCGACGATGGGGGCGAGGATCTGGCTGGCGCCGCTGGCCACCTCCGCCATGGCGTTGGCGCGGCCCAGGTGCTGCTTGGGCACCAGCAGCGTGATGGTGGCGAAGAAGGCCGGCCAGCGGAAGGCACCGAAGCACGCGCCGAAGGCGACGGGCAGGTAGAAGTGCCAGGCCTCGATGACGAACAGGCCCCGGTTGCTGGCGAGCACCATGGCGAAGATGATCAACGTGCTGACGCCGTTGCCCAGGTCCGCCAGCAGCATGGCGCGGCGGCGATCCCACCGGTCCACGAACGCGCCCGCGAACGGCGACAGCAGCACCATGGGCGCGAACGCGAAGAAGGACAGCATCGCGAACTGCGTGGTGGAGCGCGTGTCCAGGAACACCTTGGCGCCCACGCCGAACGCGGTGAGGCCGGAGCCGATGATCGAGATGAGCTGACCGAACCAGGTGAGCCAGAAGACCCGCATGGGCTGGGTGATGGTCAGGCGTTGGGAAAGGCTCATTCCACGTCTCTTCTGGCAGGAGGTTTCAGCGGCCCGCGCAGGCTACTACGGCGGCTCGCGCGGGCCCGGGCAATCCAGGGGGACTTCAGCTCTGCTCCAGCTCCGCGAGCATGGCTTCCAGGTCTTCGGGGTCGAGCTGGCTGGCGCTCGCTTCGACGATGGCCACCGTCATCACCTCCACGGTGGGCGACTCGAAGAGGGCGCGCATGGACAGCTCCACCTGGAAGGCCTCCCGGATGCGCGACAGCAACTGCACGCCCAGGAGCGAGTGCCCGCCCAGCTCGAAGAAGTTGTCGGTGATGCCCACCGTCTCCACGCCCAGCAGGTCCTGCCAGAGGCTGGCGACGCGCTCCTCCGTCTCGTCGCGCGGGGCGACGAAGGCGTTGGGCAGCGGGGGGCGGGGATGCTTGCCGCCGGCCTTCGCGCCGGAGCGGGTGGCCACGGCGCCGTCGCGCGCCAGTTGGAGCCGGGCCTCCAGCGACCCGAGCGACGCGAGGAAGCGTCCGCCGGTGGGCTGGGAGAGCAGCGCGCGCAGCAGGCGGAAGCCCTCGGCCGGGGCGATGACGGCGTCGGGACGGAAGCCCTCGCCCACGCCCCACACGTCCCAGTCCACGGTGTACCAGCGGGTGCCGCCGCCGCGGGCCTGACGCGCCGCCACCGCGTCCATGCCGGCGTGCGCCGCCGCCACCGCGCTGACCGCCATGCCGCCCAGCACCACGGTGAGGGACGAGTGCACCACGACGAAGTCCGGGCCGCGCGACGCCAGCGCCTCCGCCAGGTGCGTCACGCCGCCGAACCGGCCCGCGAGCAGCGGGGTGGTGGTGTCCGGCGTGGCCTCCGCCACGGCGATGCGCGTGGCCATGCCGCCGTCGCCCGCCGCGTAGAAGACGCCGTCGATGCGGCCGAACTTCGCCTCCGCCACCTGGAGCGCCTTGTCCAACTGTCCCGCCGCGCCCACGTCCGCGCGCAGCGCGAGCACCTGCGCGCCCGCCTTCTCCAGCGTGCGCACGCGAAGGATGGCCTTGGAAGCGGCGTCCTGGGCGTCATGGCCGGCAAGCCACGCGTCCCATTCGCCGGGCGCGGGCAGCGTGCGGCGCGACAGCAGGACCAGCTTCGGCTTCACCGCCTGCGTGAGCTGCTCCGCGAGCGCGAAGCCCACGCGGCCCAGACCTCCGACGATGACGTAGACGCCGCCGTCCTTGAGCGTGGCGGCGTCGGTCGTGGGGATGGGGGTGGGCTCGAACGACTCCACGTGGCGGTACGGCCCGCGCAGGGCCACCACCGGCTCCTTGCCGGAGGACAGCTCCGTCACCAGCCGCTCCAGCCACGGGCCGGACGCGGCCTCTTCCGGCGCGGGCCACGTCACGTCGATGGCGCGCACGGTGAGGCCCGGGTACTCCTGCGGCAGCACGCGGCTGGCGCCCACGGACGCGGACTGCCAGGGCACGAGCGGCTCCTCGCCCGTGACGTCCTGCGCGCCGGTGGTCACCACGTCCAGCGTCACCGGCGTCTTCGCCGCGTCGGGACCCAGCGCCTTCGCCACCTGGAGGAGCGCGTGGAAGGACGTCTCCAGCCCCGCCTCCAGCGCGCGGTGCTCCTTGAGGAGCGGCCACAGGTACGCGACGTGCGCGGGCGTCCACTCCTCGCCGCGCAGGCGCTCCAGGTGTTCGTGCAGGGCCTCGGGCTGGGATGGATCCACGGCGAATCGCCGCGTCACCGGATCCGACGCACCCGTGCCCGCGATGAGCGACACCACGTCCGCGCCCGCGAGGCGCAGGCGCTCCGCCACGCGCGCGGACACCGCCGTGTCGGCCTCCAGCACAAGCCAGCGCTGGCCCGTCAGCGACGGCACCTGGGGCGAGGCCCGGGTGCGCGGCCAGACGGGCACGGACAGCTCCACGCCCTGCGCCGTCGCCGTCATGGCGGGCGCGGCGGCGGAGCGGGGAAGCGCGGGCGGCGGACCCTTGAGCAGGTCGTAGCGCTCGCGCTGGAAGGGGTAGGCGGGCAGGGGGATGCGGCGGCGCGCCTCGCCCTTGTAGACGCGGGAGAGGTTCGACTTCGCGCCCGCGAGCCACAGCTTCGCGGCGGCGTCCGTGGCGTGCGTGAGCGCGTCCTGGCCGGCGTCGCGCGGGGAGGGCAGCGACGTGAGGATGGCCGGGAAGCTGCCCTCCGGGGCATTGCGGCGCACCAGCGTGGCCAGCGAGTTGCCCGGACCGACCTCCAGGAACACGTGCTCGGGGTCGGCCAGCAGCTGCGTCACCGAGTCCTGGAAGCGCACGGCCTCCCGCAGGTGGCGGGCCCAGTACGCGGGGCTCATGGCGTCCTCGGGGGTGACCCAGGTGCCGGTGACGTTGGACAGGTAGGGGTCCTTGGGCGCCTTGCGCGTGACCTTGAGCACCGCCTGGCGGAACTCCTCCACGATGGGGTCCATCATCTGGGAGTGGAACGCGTGCGACGTGTGCAGTCGCGACACCTCCACGCCCTGCGCCTCCAGCTTCGCCTGGAGCGCGTCCACCGCTTCGGTGGGGCCCGCGACGACGGTGAAGCCCGGCGCGTTGATGGCCGCCACGGACAGGCGCGCGTCCATCAGCGGTTGGACCGCCTCGGGCGTCATCCGCACGGACAGCATCGCTCCCGAGGGCAGCGACTGCATCAGCCGGCCGCGCGTGGCCACCAGCGCCAGCGCGTCGTCCAGGGAGAACACGCCGGACAGGCACGCGGCCACGTACTCGCCGATGCTGTGGCCCACCATCGCCTGCGGCGTCACGCCCCACGACGCCCACGCAGGTCCAGGCCCAGGTGCGGCTGGAGCTTCTGCGCGCAGGCGTCCACCTCCGCGCGGAACGTGGGCTCCTGCTCGTAGAGGCCCCGGCCCATGTCCACGTACTGCGAACCCTGGCCGGAGAAGAGGAACACCACGGGCCTGCGCGTGTTCGAGCCCGCGCCTCCCAGCAACCGGCGCGCGTCCTTCAGCGCGGCCCGGGCGTCGGCGGCGTCGCGGACCACCACCGCGCGGCGGTGCTCGTGCACGTGGCGGCCCGACTGGAGCGTGTAGGCCACGTCCGCCAGGGGCAGGGTGGGATTCGCGTCCAGGTGCGCGGCCAGCCGCGTCGTGGCGTCCTCCAGCGCGGCGGGCGTGCGGCCGGACAGCGGCAGCACGTGCCACACGCGACGCGACGGCGCGGGGGCCGGCGCCCTGGGCGCTTCTTCCAGGATGGCGTGCGCGTTGGTGCCGCCGATGCCGAAGGCGCTCACACCCGCGCGGCGCGGCCCGTCCGGGGACTTCCACGGACGTGGGGCGGAGGGCACGAAGAACGGCCCGCCTTCGAAGTCGATGACCGGGTTGGCCTGCTGGAAGTGGGGGCTCGCGGGAAGCTCGCCGTGCTCCATCGCGAGCACCGTCTTCACCACGCCCGCGATGCCCGCCGCCGCGTCCAGGTGGCCGATGGCCGCCTTGAGCGAACCCAGCGCCACGCGCTTCGAGCCCGTCTCCGTGCCGCCAAACGCCTGGTTGAGCGCGGCGACTTCAATCGGGTCGCCCAGCGGGGTGCCCGTCGCGTGGGCCTCCACGTACTGGATGTCCCCGGGCGTGACGCCGGAGATGGCGAGCGCCTCCGCGATGACGGCGGCCTGTCCCTCCACGCTGGGCGCGGTGAAGCCCACCTTGCCCGCGCCGTCGTTGTTCACCGCCGTGCCCAGCAGCACGCCGTGGATGGTGTCGCCGTCCTTGAGGGCGTCCGACAGCCGCTTGAGCACCACCACCGCCGCGCCCGCGCCGCGCACGGTGCCGCCGGCCTTCGCGTCGAACGCGCGGCAGTACCCGTCCGGCGAGAAGATCATCCCCTCCTGGAACAGGTAGCCCGCCGTCTGCGGGAAGGACACGGAGGCGCCACCCGCGAGCGCCATGTCGCTCTCACCCGACAGCAGGCTCTGACACGCCAGGTGGAGCGCCACGAGCGAGCTGGAGCACGCCGTCTGCACCGTGGTGGAGGGGCCGCGCAGGTTCAGCCGGTGGGACACACGCGTCGCCACGTAGTCCTTGTCGTTGGCGAGCATCACGCCGAACGAGCCCGACGCGTCCATCAGGTCCGGCTGCCGCATCAGCGCGCGCAACAGGTACGAGCTCAGGCTCACGCTGGCGTAGACGCCCACCGCGCCCTTGAAGCGGCCGGGGTCATAGCCGGCGTTGTCCAACGACTCCCACGCGCACTCCATGAAGAGGCGCTGCTGGGGGTCCATCACCTCCGCTTCGCGCGGGCTGTAGCCGAAGAGGCCCGCGTCGAAGTCCGTCGCGCCCTCCAGCACGTAGTTGGCGCGCACCCACTGGGGATGGGCGCGCAGTGCCTGCGGCACGCCCACCTCGTCCAGCTCCGCGTCCGTGGGCACCCGGCGCGCGTCGCCTCCGCGCCGGAGCATCTCCCAGAACCCCTCCAGGTCCCGGGCCCCCGGAAAGCGGCCGGACAGGCCGACGATCGCGATGCGCTCTTCGCCACCACCCACTGCGTCACTCATCCGCGTCTCCGTCCGTCGTCTCTGCCCGGCCGCGCGCACCCGCCGCGCGTCGGTTCACCGTGCGCCGCGCCTCGGCCCGGGAACGGCCCGACTGCGCCGCGTCCTCCGAGGGCTGCTCGTCCCGACGCGACAGCCGCGTCGCCAGTGCCCGCACGGTGGGGTACTGGAAGAGGTCCGTCAGTGCCAGCTTCACGCCCAGCTCCGCCGTCAGCCGGCGGTGCAACTGGAGCGCGAGCAGCGAGTTGCCCCCTAGCTCGAAGAACGGGTCGTCCAGGCCCACCTGCTCCACGTGCAGCAGGTCCTTCCACGCCTGGGCGATCTGCTGCTCGATGGCCGTCCCCGGCGCGACGAAGGGCCGCGAAGGGTCCGCGCCCCCCAGCTCCGGGGCCGGCAGCGCCTTGCGGTCCGCCTTGCCGTTGGGGCTGAGCGGCATGCGCTCCAGCACCACGACGTTGGACGGCACCATGTACTCAGGCAGCCGCTCCAGCAGGAACGCGCGCAGCGCGCCCGCCTCCGGCTTGGCGTCGCGGCCCGTGACATACGCCACCAGTCGCTTCTGGCCCGGCCGGTCCTCGCGCGCCAGCACCACCGCCTGCTTCACCGACGGGTGCTTCTCCAGCGAGGCCTCGATCTCGCCCAGCTCGATGCGCAGGCCGCGGATCTTCACCTGGAAGTCCGCGCGGCCCAGGTACTCGACCTCTCCGTCCGGCAGCCACCGCGCCACGTCGCCCGTGCGGTACATGCGCGCGCCCGGCGCCGTCGCGTACGGATCCGGGATGAAGCGCTCGGCGGTGAGCGACGGCCGCGCCAGGTAGCCCCGGCCCACCTGCACCCCGCCGATGTACAGCTCGCCCGCCGCGCCCTGGGGCACCGGCTGGAGCTCCGCGTCCAGGATGCGGATCTGCGTGTTGTCCACCGGCCGGCCAATGGGCACGGACCGGCGTCCGTCGTTCGGCTGGCACGCGTGGAAGGTGACGTCCACGGCCGCCTCGGTGGGGCCGTACAGGTTGTGCAGCCCCGCGCCGGGCAGCGTGCGCAGGCACTGCTCCTTCAGCTCCAGCGGCAGGGCCTCACCGCTGCACACCACGCGCTTGAGCGACGTGCACCGCGCCGCGTCCGGCTCCTCCAGGAACGCCTGGAGCATGGACGGCACGAAGTGCAGCGTGGTGACGGACGCGGAGGTGATGAGCGCCGTCAGGTACGCCGGATCCTGATGTCCACCCGGCTTCGCGACGACGAGCTTCGCGCCGGTCATCAGCGGCCAGAAGAACTCCCACACCGACACGTCGAAGCTGAACGGCGTCTTCTGGAGCACCACGTCGTCTGGCGTGAGCTTGTACGCGGACTGCATCCACAGGAGGCGGTTGCACACCGGACCGTGCGCGTTCATCGCGCCCTTGGGGCGGCCCGTGCTGCCGGAGGTGAAGATGATGTACGCCAGCGCATCCGGCGTCGCGAGCGGCGCGGGCGCGGTGGTGGGCTCGCGGGCCATCGCGTCCCAGCCCGTGTCCAGCGCCACCACCGTCGCGTCCGTAGCCGGCAGTCGCGACAAGAGCCGCTCCTGCACCAACAGCACGGGGGGACGCGCGTCCTCCAGCATCCAGCCCAGGCGCTCCTGCGGATAGCCGGGGTCCAACGGCACGTAGGCGCCGCCCGCCTTGAGCGTGCCCAGGATGCCCACCACCATCTCCAGCGAGCGCTCCACGCACAGGCCCACGCGGACCTCGGGGCCCACGCCGTGCTTGCGCAGGGCGTGCGCGAGCTGGTTGGCGCGGGCGTCCAGCTCCCGGTAGGTGAGGCGCGTGCCCTCGAACTCCAGGGCCACCGCGTCCGGCGTGCGCGCGACTTGCGCCTCGATGAGCGAGGTGAGCGTCGCCTCCGGCGGGTGCGCGACGGTGGTGTCGTTCCACTCCTGGAGCACGCGGTGGCGCTCCAGGTCGGGCAGCAGCGGCAGGCGGGAGATGGAGAGGTCCGGCTGGACGACGATGGCCTCCAGCAGCGTCTGGTAGTGCGCGAGCAGCCGCTCGGCCGTGGCCGGCTCGAAGAGGTCGGTGCTGTACTCGGCGATGACGCGCACGCCCTGCGGCAGGTCCACCAGCAGCAGGGACAGGTCGTACTTCGTCGTGCCGGTGTCCACCGGCTTCGCCTCCATCACCACGCCCGGGGCTTCCAGGGCCGGCATGGGGGCGTTCTGGAGCACGAACATCACCTGGAACATGGGCGTGTGGCTCAGGTGCCGTTCGGGCTTGAGCGCGTCCACCAGCCGCTCGAAGGGGATGTCCTGGTGCGCGTACGCGTCCAGCGTGGACTCGTGCACGCGGCCCATCAGCTCGCGGAACGACGGCCTGCCGGACAGGTCGGTCCGCAGCGCCAGCATGTTCACGAACAGGCCGATGAGCCCCTCCACCTCCGCGCGCGGCCGGCCCGCGATGGGCGTGCCCACCACCACGTCCTCCTGACCGGTGTAGCGCGACAGGAGCACGTTGAAGGCCGACAGCAGCGTGACGAAGAGCGTGCGGCCCTCGCGCTGGCCCAGCGCCTTGAGCGCCTGGGTCAGGGTGCTGGACAGGTGCATCACCTTCCGCGCGCCCTTGGAGCTCATCAGCGCCGGACGCGGCTTGTCCGCGGGCAGCTCCAGCAGGGCGTGCGGGTTGAGCCGGCCCTTCCAGTACGCAAGCTGCCGCTCCAGCTCCGCGCCCTGGAGCCAGTCCTTCTGCCATACGGACCAGTCCGCGTACTGCAGCGGCAGGGCGTTGAGCGGCGGGGGCTGGCCCTCCAGGCACGCGCGGTACGTCATCGCCAGCTCGTGCACGAGCACGCCCATGGACCAGCCGTCGGAGACGATGTGGTGCTGATCCACCAGCAACACCTGCTCCCCGCCGCCCAGCAGCATCAGCACCGCGCGCAAGAGCGGACCCTGCTCCAGGCTGAAGGGCTGCTGCGCGAGCATCACCACGCGCCGCTGGGCCTCCTCCTCGCGCTCGGTCCAGGGCAGACCCTGGAGGTCCATCACCTCCAGGGGGACCTCTCCGGTGGCGGCGATGATCTGCACCGCCTGACCGTCGCGCTCCTGGAACGTGGTGCGCAGCGTCTCATGCCGCTCCACCAGCAGGGCGAGCGCCCGGCCCAGCGCGGCCGTGTCCACGGTGCCGGTGAGGCGCACCGCGGTGGGCATGTGGAACGCCGCGCTGCCGGGGCTCCACTTGTCCAGGAACCACATCCGCTCCTGCGCGAAGGACAGGGGCGCCTGCTTCCCGGCGGGGCGCGTCTTGTCCTTCAGCAGCTGCGCCAGCCGGGCTCGCTTCTCTTCGGGCGTCAACGTCATGATCCGGTTGCATCCTCGTCGCGGCTACCGCCACCCGTGTCACCGCCGCCCGCGTCTTCCATCACCGCGAGCAGCTCCGCCACCTGTTCGTCCGACAGCTGGTCCATGTTCTCCAGCAGCTTCTCGGCCTCCGCGGCGGTCAGCTTCTTCTTCGCCTCCGGGGCGGCCAGCGCCGGCGTGGGGGCGGGCGTCGCGCCCTCCACGGAGTAGCCCAGCCGCTCGATCACCGCGTGGGTGGAGGCGTCGAAGGCGCGCGGCCACTTGATGCGCTTCCAGGACTCGCCCAGCTTCTTCTCGATGCCCTGGTGCTGGAGGATGTTGGGGTCGCCCAGGCCGCCCATCATCCGGTCCTTCTTGCCGTCGTACGGCTGGACCATGCGCTCGTCGAAGGGCAGGCCCAGGAAGTCGCACACGCCGGTCATCACCTTCGTCGGATCCGCGACCAGGTCCTCGTACGCCACCCAGTGGCAGCGCTCGCGGCCGATGCCGTCGAAGAAGTTCAGCAGGTTCCGGTTGGACAGCGCCCACACCGTCTCCGCCACGATGTACGGGTCCACGTCCGCGTCGCCGAAGAGGCCGGCGGCGAAGAGGCGGTCGAAGCGCATCCGGAGGATGGACTCCATCACCGGCAGCGGGTGCCGGTAGAGGTAGATGTACTTGTTGCCGTCGAACATCTGCTCCGCGCGCTGGAGCGTCTCCACGTCCATGGCGTACGTGGGCGTCTTGTCCACGAGCAGCCGGGGCGCGGACCTCTCCTGGAGGCGGCGGTAGACGTCCTGCGCGGACGCGTCCTGCGCGACGAGCTTGTCCACCAGCCCAGCGCCCGCGGCGGAGTCCAGCTTCTCCAGCTCCATGAAGGCCCACTGGAGGCCGCCCGTGGTCCACTCCATCTCGCTGCCGAAGCCGATGTTCTCGCGCCACTCGCGCATGCTCTCGAAGAAGAGCAGGTTCACCTCCGGCGGGCAGAACAGCCGGGGATGTCCCGCGAGCATCACGCGGAACAGCGTGGAGCCCGCGCGCGGACTGGAGTGCACGAACACCATCGGCGGGTTCTTCTTCGCGGTGTCGGTGCGCGTTCCGCCGGTGCCCTGCGTGCGGTAGGGCTTGAGCGGATAGGCGGACAGCGGCTTGCCCTCCGCGAAGCGCTGCGGGTTCGTCAGCCGGTCCATCTCCACCAGCAGGTACTTCGACAGCTCCGGGATGGACGGGTGCGCCTGCACCTCGTGCGGGTAGAGCTGGAACTTGAAGTCCTGCCGCAGGTCGTATTCCAGCTCCGCGCCCAGCGCGTGCAGGTCGTAGCCCTTGAGGCTTGAGTCCGCGGGCAGCTTCTCCAGCGGCAGGCGCAGGCCCTCGGAGATGTGGTGGCGCAGGTACTCCGTCATCAGGGCGGGGCGCTCGGTGGGGAAGGCCGTGCGCAGGCGCTCCGCGATGGGCTTCTCCGTGGAGGCCGCGCGCTTGCCCAGCTCCTGCTCCACGCGTCCGGCGACCCCGGCCACGGTGGGCGTCTCGAAGAGGCCGCGCAGCGACAGGTCCACCTTGAGCACCGCGTGGATATGGTTGCGCAGCTGGGTGGCCAGGAGCGAGTGCCCGCCCAGCTCGAAGAAGTTGTCGTTCAGGCCGATGCCGTGGATGCCCAGCACCTGCTCCCAGATGCCGGCGACGGTCTTCTCCAGCTCCGTGGTCGGCGCCACGAAGGGCGTGAGGATGGACGGCCGCCCGTGCTTGCCGGGCGCCGCGTCCTTGCGGCCCGCGTCCTTCTTCGTGGGCCGAGGTCCCTGCCGACGACGCGCGTTCAGGTCACCGGTGGAGATGGCGAGCCGGCCTCCCTCCCCGTGCGAGAGCGCGCGGCGCAGCGCCTCCAACCCTTCCGCGGGCTGGATGGCGAAGCGGGCCAGCGCGGGGCTGACCTCCTCCATCGCGCGGGCATCCGCGAACTGCCACGCGTCCCAGTCCACGCTGAGCCACGGGTAGGCGGACGTCTCGCTGACGTCTTCCGCGAACGCATCCATGAAGCTGCTGGCGGACGCCTGCGCCACCTGTCCCAGGCCGCCCAGCACCGACGACAGCGAGGACACGAGGAGGCAGAAGGCGGGGCCTTCCGCGGGCAGCACCTGCCGCAGCACCTGCACGCCGTGGACCTGGGGCTTGAAGTGCCAGTCGCACTCGGCCGGCCCGGTCTCCGCGATGGTGCCCAGCGTGGCGCCCTGCATGCCGCCCGCCGCGTGGATGACGCCGTCGATGCGGCCGAAGCGAGCGAGCGCAGCGTCCACCACGCCGCGCATGGACTCCACGTCGGTGAGGGCCGCGGGCAGCACCAGCAGCTCCACGCCCGTGCGCTCCAACGCCAGCGCGCGCTGGATGCGGCGGGTGACGGCGTCGTCCACGCCCTGCTTCTCCACCCATGCGTTCCACTGGCCCCGGCTGGGGAAGTCCGCCGTCTCTACCAGGAGCAGCTTCGCGTGGTGCACTGTGGCCAGCTCGGACGCGAGCGCATGGCCGATGCCGGTGAGGCCGTCCGTGATGAGGTACACGTTGCCGTCGCGAAGCACCTGAGGGCCCCCGGCCTCCAGGCGCACGGACTCGAAGGTCTGCACCCAGCGCTGACGGCCGCGCAGGGCCACCACCGCGTCACGCGCCTCCGAGCGCAGCTCCGCGGCCAGTCGCTCCGCCACCGCGCCCGCGTCGCCGGGGACCACGTCCACGAAGCGGGAGGTGAGGTGCGGGTACTCCTGCGGCAGCACGCGCGTCGGGCCCACGAGCAGCGCCTGCTCCGGCAGCTGCACGTCCGCCTGCTCCACGCGCGCCGAGCGGCTGGTCACCACCGACCACGCGAGCGGATCCAGGTGGCCCACGTCGCCCAGCGCCCGGGCCAGGAAGAGCTGGCTGTGGAAGCCCCGCTCCAGCGCCACGTCCGAAGCCAGGGGCTCGCGCGACAGGCTCCACAGGTGCACCACGTTCGCGAACGTGCGGCCCTGCTTCTTCAGCGCCTCCAGCACCGAGCAGTAGTCCTCGCGGCGCCTCGGATCCACCGTGTACGTGCCGTCCGCGCGCTGCTCGTAGCGCGCGCCCGGCACCACGCGGATGACGCCGTCACCCAGCTTCGGGGCGAGCGCGTCCGCCACGCCGGTGTCATCCGCGAACACCAGCCAGCCCGGGCCCGCTTCGTCCTGCGCCTTCGCGCGGGGCAGGGGCGAGAGCTTCCACGACGGCGCGTAGAACCAGTCCGCCACGTCCGTGCGCTTCGTCAGCGACGCGGGCGCGTCCGAACGGGTGCCCGACCCCAGGGGCTTCGCTTCGATCCAGTAGCGCTCGCGCTGGAACGGGTAGGTGGGCAGCGGCACGCGGCGGCGCTGTTCGTTCGCCGCGAAGCCCTTCCAGTCCACCGACACGCCGCCCAGCCACAGCCGGCCCAGCGCGCCCAGGAGCACCGGGAGGTCCGACGTCTGCTCGCGCGGGTGGCGCGTGGAGCTGACCAGGACGCGGCCTTCCGCGCCCGGCTGCTGCTTCGCCAGCGTCGCCAGCACCGTGCCCGGACCGACTTCCAGGAGGGCCGCCTGCGGCCACTTGCGCGACAGCTCCTGCAACCCGGCGGAGAAGCGCACCGCCTGCCGCAGGTGCGTGGCCCAGTAGGCCGGGTCGGTCGCCTGCGCGGCGTCAATCCACGTGCCCGTCACGTTGGACAGGAAGGGCAGGGTGGGGGCGTTGAGCTTCACCTGCCGCACGCGCTCGGTGAAGGGCGCGAGGATGGGGTCCATCATCGCGGAGTGGAACGCGTGCGACGTGTGCAGCCGCGACACCTCCACGCCCTGCGCCTCCAGCTTCGCCTGGAGCGCGTCCACCGCGTCGGTGGGACCGGCGACGACGGTGAAGCCCGGCGCGTTGACGGCCGCCACGGCGAGTCCGCCCGTCAGGAGCGGCTTGAGCGCGGACTCCTCCATGCGCGCGGACAGCATGGCGCCCGAGGGCAGCCCCTGCATCAGCTTGCCGCGCGCGGCGACCAGCGCCAGCGCGTCGTCCAGGGAGAACACGCCCGCGAGGCACGCGGCCACGTACTCACCGATGCTGTGACCCAGCATCGCGGAGGGCTTCACGCCCCAGGCCATCCACAGCTTCGCGAGCGCGTACTCGACGACGAAGAGCGCGGGCTGCGTCAGCTCAGTGCGCGACAGCGCCTGCGTCGCGGCCTCCGCCTTCGCGGCCTCCGGGAAGAGCACCGTGCGCAGTTCCAGGCCCAGGTGCGGCGTCAGCTTGTCCGCGCACGCGTCCAGGTGCTTCTTGAACGTGGGCTCGGACGCGTACAGGTCGCGCGCCATGCCCACGTACTGCGAACCCTGACCGGGGAACAGGAACGCCACCGGCCGCTCGTGCACGTCCGGCGTCTGCGTCCACAGGCGGGGGCCACCCTCTGCCTCCAGCGCGGCCAGCGCGTCATCCCGGTCGCGGCACACCAGCACGCGCCGCTTGCCCATCGCCTGCCGGCCCGTCTGGAGCGTGAAGGCCACGTCGGAGAGCGCCTGCTCGGGGTGCGCCTTCAGGTGCGCGGCGAGGTTGCGCGTCGCCGCGTCCAGCGCCGCGTCGCTCTTCGCGGACAGCACCAGCAGCTGCGTGGACCGCGAGGCTCCGGACGCGGGCCGCGTGGGGGCCTCCTCCAGCACGACGTGCGCGTTGGTGCCGCCCACGCCGAAGGAGCTGACGCCCGCGCGGCGCGGGTGCTTGGGGTTCGCCTGCCAGTCGGTGAGCTTCGTGTTGACGAAGAACGGCCCGCCCGAGAAAGGAATCTCCGGGTTCACCTCCGTCACGTGGAGGCTGGGCGGAATCTGGCGGTGCTCCAGCGTCAGCACGGCCTTGATGAGGCTGGAGACGCCGGCCGCATTGGCCAGGTGCCCGATGTTGCTCTTGAGCGAGCCCACCGGAATCTTCGGAGGATTCGCCTTGGCCGCAGCGGAGCGGAACTTGAACGCCTTGTTGAGCGCGCGCACCTCGATGGGGTCCCCCATCTTCGTGCCGGTGCCGTGCGCCTCCAGGTAGCCGATGCTCTCCGGGGGCACGCCCGCTGCGCCCAGCGCCTCGCTGATAACGGTGGCCTGCCCCTCCACGCTGGGGGCGGTGAAGCCCACCTTCAGGGCGCCGTCGTTGTTGATGGCCGAGCCCTTGATGATGGCGTGGATGTGGTCGCCATCCTCGATGGCGTCCGCCAGCCGCTTGAGCACCACCACGCCCACGCCGCTGCCGAACACCGTGCCCTCCGCCTTCGCGTCGAACGCGCGGCAGTGGCCGTCCGGGGACACGATGCCGCCGGGCACGAAGGGGTAGCCCTCCGGGTGCTTCACGTGCACGGACACGCCGCCCGCGAGCGCGACGTCGCACTCCTCGTTGAGCAGGCTCTGGCAGGCCGCGTGCGTGGCCACGAGCGACGTGGAGCACGCGCTGGTGATGGAGTAGCTGGGCCCGCGCAGGTTCAACTTGTACGCGACGCGCGTGGCGAGGAAGTCCCCGCCGTTGCTCACGTCCACCTGCACCTGATCCATGCCGCTCAGCTGGTCGAAGTTGGGGACCAGGTGGAACACCAGGTACGTGTTGGTGGAGGCGCCGGCGAACACGCCGATGGAGCCGTCGAAGCCCTCCGCCGTGTGGCCCGCCTTCTCCAGCGCCTCCCACGCGCACTCCAGGAAGACGCGGTGCTGCGGATCCATCAGCTCCGCCTCGCGGGGCGTGAAGCCGAAGAAGCCCGCGTCGAACAGCTCCATGCCCTCCAGCGCGGCGCTGGCCTTCACGTGGCGCGGGTCCTTGCGCAGGACGGGGTCCACGCCCAGCTTTTCCAGCTCCGCGTCCGGCACCGGGAGGATGGACTCCACGCCTTCGCGCAGGTTCCTCCAGAAGGTGTCCAGGTCGGGTGCGCCGGGGAAACGTCCGGCCATGCCGACGATGGCGATGGCCTGCGCGTCGATGTTCGATTCAGAGGACATGGGGTGTGCTCTTCAAACAAAGGGGTGCGGGAGGGGGACTACGGCTCCTCGTCGGAGGCGCCGTCGCCCCGGCGGCTCGCGCGGCGGGCGCGACGGCGCTCTCCACGGCTGAGCGCCTCGGTGTCTTCAGGTGTGGCTTCCGCGTCCTCGGTGCCGCTGGCGGCCTTGAGCAGCTTCGCCAGCGCGCCCACGGTGGGGCCTTCGTAGAGGGTGACGGCGGGCAGCGCGACGCCGAACTGTTCGCGCACGCGGGCGATCAGCTTCACGCCCACCAGCGAGTTGCCGCCCAGCTCGAAGAAGTTGTCGTGCACGCCCACCTGCGCGATGCCGAGCGTCGTCTCCCACAGGTGGGCGATCTGCTCCTCCAGCGCGTCGCGCGGTGGCACGTATGCGTTCTGGAGCGTGGGCCGGGGTGTGGTGCCCAGGGACGAGCCCACGTCCTGCTTCGCCGCCGCCTCGGACTCCCGCGTCGCCGCCGGCTGCGACCACTTGCGCGCGCGGGCGCGCAGGTTGCTCGTGGACACCGCCACGTGGGACACGGCGCCCAGCTGGAAGAGTTGCTCGAACGCGTCCTCGCCCTCGGAGAGGGTGATGGCCAGCGCGCCGAACGGGCTCTGCGTGCCCTCGGCGCGGGACTCGAACTTCCACGCGTCCCAGCCCACGCTCATCCACGGCACCGGCGTCGTCTGGGACTGCTTCGTGGCGAAGGCGTCCATGAAGGACGTGGCCGCCGCGTATGACGCCAGCCCCAGGCCGCCCAGCACCGCCGCCAGCGACGAGGACAGCACGCAGAAGTCCAGCGGGCGTCCGCGCAGCGCCTCCTCCAGCGCGTAGAGCCCGCGCACGCGGCCGTGGAAGGTGTCGCGCACGTCCTCCGGCCGGGTGTCCGGGATGGCCCGGAAGAGGGCCTGGCCCACGTCACCGGCCGCGAACACCACGCCATGCAGCGCGCCGAAGCGCGACACCGCCGCGTCCACCGCCGCCTGCACCTGGACCTTGTTGGCCGCGTCCACGCAGACGGTGTGGACCTCCGCGCCCAGCGCCTCCAGCGCGAGCACCTGGAGGATGCGGCGGGCCACGGCGTCGTCCTCGGGGTTCGCCGCGAGGTGCGCGTCCCACTGCGCCCGCTCCGGCAGGCCCGTGCGGCCCGCGAGCACCAGCTTCGCCTTCGCCCGCTTCGCCAGGGACTTCGCATGCGCGAAGCCCAGCGTGCCGAAGCCGCCGATGAGCAGGTACACGCCGCCGTCGCGCAGCGGAATCTGCGCCGAGCGGGGCGCGTCCGCCGGAAGCGACTCGAACGTCTGCACCCAGCGGGCGCCGCCACGGTAGGCGATGACGTTCTCCAACCTGGAAGGCGTGGCGCCCTCGGACAGCAGGGCCTCCACCAGCGCCGTCTCCTGCCAGCTGCCCGGAGGCGGCAGGCGCAGGTCCACGGCCTTCGCGGACAGGTGGCCGTACTCCTGCGGAATCACGCGCACCGGGCCCAGCACCGTGGCCAGCTCCGGGTTCGGCGCTTCCTCACCCAGCGATTGCATGCGGTTCGTGACGGCGACCAGCGACACCGGCCGCGTGCCGGGCTGACGGCCCAGCGCCTGCGCCAGGCCCATCAGGCCCAGGAAGCCCTTGCCCAGCGCGGACTCGAAGTCCGCCTCGCCCTGCGCGTCGCCCACGCCCAGCGTGCCCAGGTGCAGGACGTGGTCCGGGGCCCTGCCCTGCGCGGTGAGCGCCTCCAGCAGCGTGCCTTCTCCGCCCAGCGCCAGCGTCCAGTGGTGCTCGTCGTGCTTCGCCGTGACGGCGCCCGGGGTGATGCGCAGCACGTCCTGTCCGGCCTCGCCCAGCTTGAGCGCGAGCCGCGTGCCCAGGCCCTCCGCCTCGTCGGGAAGGAACAGCCACCACGACGCCTTCTTCTCGCTCCAGGCGCCCTTCGGGGGCGGCAGGGCGCGCTGCCACGACGGCAGGTAGAACCAGCGGGCCACGGGCTGCTTCTGATCCGCGGAAACCCACTCGGCCCTCTCGCCGTCGACGGCCGGGGTCTCCTTGCGCGGATCCACCCAGTGGCGCTGACGCTCGAAGGGAGAGGTGGGCAGCGCGATGCGGCGGCGGCGCTCCTCGCCCCGGAACGCGTCCCAGTCCGCCTCCACGCCCTCCAGCCACAGCCGGCCCAGCGTGCCCAGCGCGTGGTCCAGGTCCGCGTGCTGCTCCTTTGGGTGGCGCAGCGAGTTGAGCAGCGCATGCCGCGCGCCCTTGTCCGGATGCTGCCGCGCCAGCGTGGCCAGCGTGTTGCCCGGGCCGACCTCCAGCAGGATGGCGTCCGACTCCTTCATCAGCTCCGCCACGCCGTCCGCGAAGCGCACCGCGCCGCGCAGGTGCTTCGCCCAGTAGTCCGGGCTCGTGGCCTCCTCGGACGTCACCCAGGTGCCGGTGACGTTGGAGAGGTACGGCTTCTTCGGCGCCTGACGGGCCACCTTGCGCACCGCCTCGCGGAAGGCGTCCAGGATGGGGTCCATCATCGCGGAGTGGAACGCGTGCGACGTGTGCAGCCGCGAGCTGTTGATGCCCTGGAGCTTGAGCGTCTCCACGAACGCGTCCACCAGCGGCGTGGGGCCAGCGATGACGCAGGTGGCCGGGCTGTTCACCGCCGCCACGGACAGGCCCGCGGGCAGCATGGGCGTCACGTGCTCCTCCGGCAGCGACACCGCGAGCATCGCGCCCGTGGGCAGCGACTGCATCAGCCGGCCGCGAGCGGCGACCAGCGCCAGCGCGTCGTCCAGGGAGAACACGCCCGCGAGGCACGCGGCCACGTACTCACCGATGCTGTGGCCCACCATCGCGTGCGACGTCACGCCCCACGACTCCCAGAGCTTCGCGAGCGCGTACTCGATGACGAACAGCGCGGGCTGGGTGAGGCCCGTCTGCTTGAGGCGCTCCGAGGCCAGCTCGCGCGACTCCGCGGAGGGGTACAGCACGGTGCGCAGGTCCAGGCCCAGGTGCGGCTTGAGCTTCTCCGCGCAGGTGTCCACCTGGGCGCGGAACAGGGGCTCCGTCTCGTACAGGCCCTTGCCCATCTCCACGTACTGCGAGCCCTGGCCGGAGAACATGAACATCACCGGACGGCCGGTGTTCTCCGCGGTGCCGCTGAACACGCGGCCCGGCGTGCGCTCCTCCAGCGCCGCGACCAGGTCCGCCGTCGTGCGCGCCACCACCGCGCGCCGCTTGCCGAAGCGCTTGCGGCCCAACTGGAGCGTGTACGCCACGTCCGCCAGCTCCGTCGCCGGGTGCTCCTGGAGGTGCGCGGCCAGCCGGTCCGTGGCGACCTCCAGCGATGCCTCCGTGCGCGCCGACAGCAGCACCACCTGCGCGGGGCGGCGGGGCTTGTCGGTGGCGGGCAATTCCGGCGCCTCCTCCAGGATGGCGTGCGCGTTGGTGCCGCCCATGCCCAGCGACGTGACGCCCGCGCGGCGCGGGGTGGAGCCCTTCGGGAAGTCGCGCAGCTCCGTGTTCACGTAGAACGGGCTGTTGGGAAAGTCGCACGCCGGGTTGGGCGTCTTGAAGTTGAGGCTGGGGACGAGCTGCTTGTGGTGCAGCGACAGCGCCGCCTTGATGAAGCCCACCGCGCCCGCCGCCGAGTCCAGGTGACCGATGTTGCTCTTCACCGACCCCAGCGCGCAGAAGTTCTTCTTGTCCGTGCCCTGGCGGAACGCCTGCGTGAGCGCCGCCACCTCGATGGGGTCACCCACCTTGGTCGCGGTGCCGTGGGCCTCCACGTAGCCGATGGTGTCCGGCTCCACGTTCGCCACCGCCTGCGCCAGCGCGATGACCTCCGCCTGCCCCGCGACGGCCGGGGCCATGTAGCTGACCTTCTGCGAACCGTCGTTGTTCACCGCCGAGCCGCGCACCACCGCGTAGACGGTGTCTCCGTCCTTGAGCGCGTCCGACAGGCGCTTGAGCGTCACCACCGCCGCGCCGTGGCCCGCGACGAAGCCCTCCGCCTCCGCGTCGAAGGTGTGGCAGTGGCCGTCCGGCGCCGTGGTGCCACCCTCGTGGTACAGGTAGCCCGCCTTCTCCGGGAAGTGGATGGACACGCCGCCGGCCAGGGCCATGTCGCACTCGAACGACAGCAGGCTCTGGCAGGCGTAGTGGATGCAGGTGAGCGACGTGGAGGACGAGGACTGGACCGTGACGGCCGGGCCCTTCAGGTCCATCCGGTAGGCCACTTCCGTCGTCAGGCTGTCCTTGTCGTTGCCGATGGACGCCTGGAGGCTCTCCACTGACGCGACGTGCGCCAGGTGCGAGTACAGGTTGGAGAGCAGGTACGTGTTCATGCTCATGCCGCCGAACACGCCCACGCGGCCGGGCTGCCGCTCCGGGCTGTAGCCGGCCGGGTCCGCGCCTTCGGCGATGAGCTCCTCGTCGGTGAAGAAGGTGATGCTCTCCACGCCGCCGGTGAGGTTCTTCCAGAACTCGGCGAGGGTCTTCGCGCCGGGCAGGCGTCCGCCCAGGCCGATGACCGCGATGCCTTCCACTTCGGAGAGGGTGTCAGTGCTCATGGAGCCGTCCTTCAAAAACAAAAACCTGGGGTGACTGAAAGTCGTCGGTTACTTGCCGCGGCCGCGCGTCTGCTGACGCCGTGCCTGGGCGGCCCTGCGGCGCTCCGCCTCGTCCTTGATCTTCTGGGAGGCGGCGCCGGAGTCCTCGCCCTTGTGGGCCAGGTGCTGCGCGAGCGCGCTCACGGTGGTGAACTTGAACATGTCCACCAGCGCCAGGTCCGCGCCCAGCTCCTCGCGCATCCGCCGGTGCGCCTGCGCGATGAGCAGCGAGTTGCCGCCCAGCTCGAAGAAGTTGTCGTGCAGGCCCACGCGCTCCACCTTCAGCACCGACTGCCAGATGGCGGCCACGCTGCGCTCCACCGCGCTCTGTGGCTGGGCGTAGGCCACGGCGGACGCGAGCCGGGCCCCCTCCGGCGCGGGCAGCGCCTTCGTGTCCACCTTGCCGTTGGTGGACAGGGGCAGCGCGGACAGCGGCACGTACGCGGACGGCAGCATGTACGGCGGCAGCGCCTCCGCGAGGAACGTGCTCAGGTCCGTGTGCGTGGGCGCGGGCTCCGTGAGCACCAGGTACGCGACCAGCCGCTTGTCGCCCGGCGAGTCCTCGCGCGCCATCAGGAACGCGTCGCGCACGGCGGGGTGGCGGCGCACGGCGGCCTCCACCTCTCCCAGCTCGATGCGGAAGCCGCGGATCTTCACCTGATCATCCGCGCGGGACAGGAACGTCAGCACGCCGTCCGGCAGCCAGCGCGCGCGGTCGCCCGTGCGGTAGAGCCGCTCGCCCGGGTGGAACGGGTCCTCGACGAAGCGCTCGGCGGTGAGCTCCGGCCGGCTCCAGTAGCCGCGCGCGAGCCCCAGGCCGCCCACGTACAGCTCGCCGGACGCGCCCACGGGCAGCAGGTTGCGCTCCGCGTCCAGCACGTACACGTCCGTGTTGATGATGGGCCGGCCGATGGGCACCCACGCGTGGCCCTGCAGGTCCTCCACCGCCATCCGGTGGTAGGTCGTGCACACGGTCGTCTCCGTGAGGCCGTAGCCGTTCACCACCGGCGTCGTGGCGAGCAGTTTCTCCACGTCGCTGGCCACCAGCGCCTCGCCTCCGGAGAGCACGAGCCGCAAGGGCGGCAGCTCCTCCAGGCGCGCGTTGAGCCCCGCGATGACCGCGGGCACGGTGCTCACGATGGTGACGGTGTGGCGGGTGATGAGCTGGAAGAGCTTCTCCTGGTCGAGGATCTCATCCTCGGTGGGCAGCACCAGCGCGCCGCCCGTGCACAGCAGCGGGAGGATCTCGCCCACGAAGCTCGCGGACGCCACCGACGTGAGCGGCAGCATCCGGTCCTTCGCCGTGGGCGCGTACGACTCCACGAACGAGCGCACCAGGTTCGAAAGGCCCCCGTGCTCCAGCATCACGCCCTTGGGCTGACCGGTGGAGCCGGAGGTGTAGACGACGCACGCCAGGTCGCCGGCGCGCACCGGCGCGGAGGCTTCCGGGGACAGCGCCCCGTCCAGCGGCTGGTCCACGAACAGCGTGCGCGCGGACGTGTCCGGGGGCAGCGTGCGCTGGAGCCAGGACTGCGTGAGCAGCACCGGGGCCCGCGTGTCCGTCAGGACGAAGGCCACGCGCTCGGAGGGGTAGGCGGGGTCGATGGGGACGTAGGCCGCGCCCGTGGCCATCACGGCCAGCACGGACACCAGCGTCTCCACGGAGCGCTCCAGGCAGATGCCGACGACGTCGCCCGGCTTCACGCCCGAGGCGCGCAGCCACCCGGCGAGCTGTCCTGAACGCTCCGCCAGCTCGCGGTAGGTGAGCTGGGAGTCCTTGAAGAGGACCGCGACGTGGTCCGGTGTGCGGGCCACCTGGGAGGCGAAGAGCGCGGGCAGCATGTCCGCGTCGGTGAGCGCCACGCGCGGGCCGCGCCAGCCTTCGAGCAGCTGGTGCTGCTCGTCGGAGGTGAGCAGCGGCAGGCGGGACAGGGCGCGGCGCGGCTGCGCGGCGATGCCGGCCAGGAGCGTGCGCAGGTGCCCGGCCATGCGCTCGATGGTGCCCGCCTCGAAGAGGTCGGTGTTGTACTCGAAGGAGGCGACCAGCTCGCCGTCCGCCTCGCCCATGGTGAGGGTGAGGTCGAACTGCGCGCCGCCGTGCGACAGCACCAGCGATTCGATGGGCAGGCCCGCGACGGTGGCGTGCGCGCCCGGGATGTCCAGGGCGAAGGGCGTCAGGCCGCGCTCATCCAGCTTGGACGCGCGCTGGTAGACGAACATCACCTGGAACAGCGGCGAGCGGCTCTGGTCGCGCACCGGCTGCAACCGGTCCACCAGCGCGCTGAAGGGGTAGTCCTGGTGCTCCAGCGCGCCCAGCATCGTCTGGCGCGTCTGGGCCAGGTAGTCCGTGAAGGACAGGGACGGGGAGGGCCGCGTGCGCACCACCAGCGGGTTGACGAAGTAGCCGGTGATGCCCGCCAGCTCCGCACGCCCCCGGCCCGCGCTCACCACGCCGAGCGTGAAGTCCTGCTGGCCGGTGTAGCGGTGCAACAGGGCCTGGAAGGCCGTCTGGAGCACCATGTTGGGCGTGGCGCCGTGGTCGCGCGCCAGCGACTTCACCGCGGCGGTGATGCCCGCGTCCAACCGCGTGGTGTGGACCCGGCCGTTGAAGGTCTGCACCGGGGGACGCGGGTGGTCGGTGGGCAGCTCCAGCACCGGCAGCGTGCCGGAGAGCTGCTCGCGCCAGTACTTCTCCAGCGCCTGTCCGCGCGCCCCGGAGAGCATCTCCGCCTGCCAGCGCGCGTAGTCCGCGTACGTGCGCGCGGGCGCCGCGAGCGTGGGACGCCGGCCCAGCCGCAGCGCCGGGTAGAGCGTGTCCAGCTCCTCCGCCATCACCGCCAGCGACCAGAAGTCGGTGACGACGTGGTGCATGCAGATGAGCAGCGCGTGGTCGTCCGAAGCGCGCGACACCAGCCGCACGCGCAACAGCGGCCCCTGCTCCAGGTCGAACGGGCGGCGCGCCTCGGCGGACAGGTGCTCCAGCACCTGCTCGTCGCTCCAGCCCTTCGCGTCGGTGGCGACGAAGTCCGGCGCCAGCTCCGCGTGCACGCGCTGCACGGGGCCCGTGGCCGCCATGACGAACGTGGTGCGCAGGGCGGGGTGCCGGGCCACCAGCGCCTCGAAGGCGCCCTTCAGGGCCGGGGTGTCCAGCGCCGCGCGCACGCGCACCGCGACGGGCACGTGGTAGGCCGCGCTGTCCGGCGCCAGCTGGTGCATGAACCACAGGGCCTGCTGACCGCCGGACAGGGGCGCATCCCCCGAACCGGAGTCCGCCGCCACCGGGCTGGAGGACTGCTCCGAGCGGGGCGCCGCCAGCAGCTTCACCACCGTCTCCGCCAGCTGGGCGAGCGACACGCCCTGGAGCACGTCCGACAGCGGCAGGTCCAGGCCCAGCCCCGCGTCCACGGCGCTCTTGAAGTCCACCGCCATCAGCGAGTCCACGCCGTAGGCGTGCAGCGGCTTCTCCACGTCCACCACCGAGGTGGGCAGCCGCAGCACCTGCGCGGCCTGCTCCTGGAGGAACACCGTCACCATCGCGCGGCGCGCGCCGGGGTCCTGCACCACCGCCAGCATCTTGTTGAGCAGGCTGGCGTCGGGGCCCACCGGAGCCGCGGGGACGCTGGCCTCCGCGACGGCCGGCTCCGGAGCCGCGGGCGCGGCGGCGGGCGCGGCGAGGATGCTCTTGTGCAGCGCCTCCAGCGTGTCCGCGACGTACTCCGCGCGGGTCGCGAAGCGCTGGATCTTCCCGCTGGATGTCTTCGGGATGGCGCCCGGGCCCAACAGCACCACGCCCTGGGCCTGCAGGTCGTGTCCGGCAGCGACGGCCTGCCGGATGCCTTGCGCCATCGACTCCAGGTCCACGCCGGCCTTCTCCACCGCGCGGCGGTCCACCTCTGTCACGACGATGAGGCGCTCCTCGTCCTCCAACTCGATGGAGAACGCCGCGGTGCAGCCCGGGCGGATGGCGGGGTGGCTGGACTCCACCGTGCGCTCGATGTCCTGCGGGTAGTGGTTGCGCCCTCGGATGATGATGAGGTCCTTCAGGCGCCCGGTGACGAACAGCTCGCCGCCGTCCAGGAAGCCCAGGTCGCCCGTGCGCAGGAACGTCGTCGCGTCGGGGGTGCCCGCCAGCGGCTGCTGGAACGTCACCTGCGTCTGTTCGGTGCGGCCCCAGTAGCCCTGGGCGATGCTGGGCCCGGCGACGCGGATCTCCCCCACCTGTCCCGGCGGCAAGGGCCTGCCCGTCTCCGGGTGCGCGATGATGAGCTGCTGGTCGGTGAGGTTGCGGCCAGAGCCCACCAGCGTCTGGGCGCCCTTGTGCGTAGGCTCGGCGGCCACCACGCGGTTTTCCTTCAGCGCGCCCGCGTCCACGGTGCGCTGCACGGGCAGCTCGCGCTTGTCACCGCCGGAGGCGATGAGCGTGCCCTCCGCGAGGCCGTAGCACGGGTAGATGGCCTCCGAGCGGAAGCCCTGGGGACCGAAGGCCTCCGCGAAGCGCCGGAGCGTGTCCGGCATGATGGGCTCCGCGCCGTTGAACGCCAGGTCCCAGTGGCTCAGGTCCAGCTTCGCGCGCTCCTCCGGCGTGGACTTGCGCACGCACAGGTCGAACGCGAAGTTGGGCCCGCCGCTCGTCGTGGCCTTGTAGCGGGAGATGGCCTCCAGCCAGCGCATGGGGCGTTTGAGGAAGTCCACCGGCGAGAACAGCGTCACCGGGAAGCCGCCGAAGAGCGGCTGGAGGATGCCGCCGATGAGGCCCATGTCGTGGTACGGCGGCAGCCAGATGACGCCCTGGCTGTCCGTCGAGTGCCCGAAGCACGAGTGGATCAGCTTCGAGTTGTGCAGCAGGTTGCCGTGCGTGAGCACCACGCCCTTGGGCGACGACGTGGACCCGGACGTGTACTGGAGGAACACCCGCGTGTCGGTGGCCACGCCGGGGTCGCGCCAGCCCTCGGCGACCTCCGCGTCCAGCGTGTCGGTGGCGATCCAGTGCAGCTCGCGCAGCTCCGGCGCCTGTTCGAAGAGCATCTCCCCCATGCCGTAGATGAAGTCGGTGGTGAGGGCGACGGTGGCCTGCGCGTCCTGGCTGATGGCCAGCAGGCGCGGCAGCGTGCGCGCCAGCCGCATGGGGTCCGGCGGATAGATAGGCACCGCGATGACGCCCGCGTACAGACAGCCGAAGAACCCGGCGATGTAGTCCAGCCCGGGCGGATACAAGAGCAGCGCCCGCTGGCCCTGGGCCCCTCTCGCCTGGAGCGCCGCCGCGATGGCCCGCGCCTTCTGGTCCAGCTCCGCGTACGTCAGGTGCGCTTCGTCCGTCTCCCCGTCCAGCAGGAACGTAAAGCCGCGACGCGCCCCCTGGTCGCGGGCGCGGACGCGCAGCAATTCCACCAGCGTGGAAAACGAAAGGTCGGGGGCCGGAGAAGAACCGGACGGCGTGCCGCTGAGCATGGACGCGACTCCTGGGATGCGACGGGGGTGCCGTGCACGCAGGGCACGGGGACGCGGATTCAGGGGCCGGGGGGCAGCTCTCGCCCGGCGTTACGGAAGTTCAAGGTGGCTGTTGCGAGCTGCACCCACCGTGAAGGGGCGATGCGTCGCGCATGTATCGCCTGGAGCGCGCGTGAGCAATCCCCCCCACCTCCATGGATTGCCGCCGGACCTCGAGCCCGGCAGGGAATGCATGTTTTGGGGGTGGAAAGAGGGGTGCTGATTTCATGGTGACGGAATTCGGGGCGAGTCGGGGGCCGCCGGACTCTTCTGCCGCGATTGGAGGAACATTCACATAACCCCCAAGGTCGGACTCCGGGGGCATCCCCTGTTCGTGGCACAGCGGATGTTATCAGTCGAAACGTGACACATCGGATCGTGTCTCCGGAACACGCGGCGTGTACGGGTCCCCCGTGCGCACGTGCCCGAGCGGGCTGCTGCCGGGCGCTCCTGCTTCATCCACGAATTGAAAGTGAAGTCTGGATTCCTTGCTCATGCGGGTCGGTTCCCTGTCAGGGGATGACCTGGACGCGGGGGTCCTTGAATCGGCGCGGAAGGATAGGGGAGGCGTCCGACATGGGCGTGCTTGCGCTGATTTGCCACGGGGGGAGCTGCCAGACGCGGTGGTAGAGGGCGCGGGCCACGCGGTGCTGCGTGGGCACATTCCGTCCGGTCCGTGCGCGCGCGGTGACGGGGTGCCAGGTCGCGGCGAGCCGCGAGGAGGACGGGACCATGTCGGGAATGCATCGCGGTGGCGCCGGGCGGGGGTGGCTAGCGGCGCTGGTGGTGGGAATACTGTCAGGTTGTTCGGGGACGGAGGGCCCCGGGCCGGGTGACGTGGACGCGGGCGTGGACCCGGGGCCGGACGCGCTGCCGTGTGACGTGCAGGCCGTGGTGGCGGAGCGCTGCGCGTACTGTCACACCACGCCGCTGAAGGGGAACGCGCCGCTGGCATTGCTCGCGCGCTCCCACTTCCAGAAGCCCTCCGCGGTGAATGCCGGGCAGAGCGTGGGGCAGCGCAGCCTGGAGCGGCTGGGGGACGCGGCGGCGCCGATGCCTCCGAAGTCGGAGCCCGCGATGCCGGAGGCAGAGCGCGCGGTGCTCACGCAGTGGCTGGAGGCGGGGATGCCGGCGGGGACGTGCGGCAGCCTTCCGTCAGGACCTGCGCCGACGACGTGCGCGAGCGACAGCTTCTGGAGCGAGGCGAGTGGCACGGGGGCCTCGATGGCGCCCGGGTATGCGTGCCGGAGCTGCCACCTCCAGCAGGCGCCCAACAACGCATACTTCTTCATGGGCACGGTGTTCCCGTCGCTGCACGTGGCGGACGGGTGTGACCCCCGGCTGGGTTCGCCGTCCAACGTGAAGGTGGAGCTCCTGGACGCGCAGGGCGCGGTGCGGCTCACGCTGGTGCCCAACGAAGCGGGCAACTTCATGTCGAACACGCTCCAGCCTCCCTTCCCGCTGCCCTACCGCGTCCGGCTGGTGGGCCCGGGCGGTCGCTCCCGGGAGATGGCCACGCCCCAGACGAACGGCGACTGCAACAGCTGCCACACCGAGCAGGGCGCGAGCCACGCACCGGGTCGTATCGCGCTGCCGTGAGCCCGTGTCGGAGCGTCCCGCGCGGACGCTGCGACAATTGACCGCATCCGGGGACTCCGGGGAGGGCTGCTATTCGTGAGCCTTCCTTCCTTCTGGAGTCGCCCGATGAAGCTTCCCCTGGGTCCGCTGTGCGCTGTCGCGGGTTCGCTCTTCTGCACCGCCGCCTTCGCGCACGCGGCGGTCGCGGGGCCCACGCCTCCATACGCGGGCGCTTCCTTCGATGCCGACTTCACCGTGAGCCACGGCTGTGACGGCGCGGACACGTACCGGGTGAAGGTGCTGATTCCGGCGGGCGTCACGGGCGTGCGTCCGGTGGACTCCACGTTCGGCAAGGCGGAGGTGGAGAAGGACGGCGTGGGCAACGTGACGTCGGTGACGTGGACCAAGGCCCCCGGGGACGTGAAGGCGGCGGACACGCACTACTTCCACCTGGGCCTGCGCGCGAAGCTGCCGGCGAAGCCCTTCACCACCGTGTTCTTCCCCACCGAGCAGACGTGCCGTTCGGCGGCCGGCGTGGAGACGACGGTGGGCTGGACGGGAACGGGCGGTGGTGGCCACGAGGGCCATGACAATGACGCGGGCACGGCGCCCACGGAGAACCCGGCCCCGTCGCTCTTCCTGCTGCCCACGCGGCTTCCCGGTTGGAACCAGTACACGGTGGAGGAGCACGTGCATGACCTCACGGTGTTCAAGGACGCGCTCATCGTCTGGTCCGGCACGCAGGCGTACAGCTTCAATCCGGTGACGCGGGCGCTCATCGAGAAGGAGCCCGGCACCCAGGCGCTCACGGAGATCCATCCGGGCACGGTCATCTGGGTGAAGTACTAACGCCGCCCGGGAGACAGCGACCATGCGCCACTGGCTCTTCGTGATGGTTGTCGGGGTTCTTGTCGGCTGTTCGGACAAGCCCCCGGTTTCGCCTCCTCCCGCCGACGCGGGGTCCTCCGACGACGCGGGCGTGACGCCCTCCGGCGTGGAGCGGCCCGGGGCGTTGGAGCGTCCGCCGGGGGACCGGCTGCCGGAGGACCTGAAGCCTCCCGCCCTGTAGCGGTGGAGGGCGGGCCCCGCGAGGCCGGACGGTTCGCGGGGCTTCAGTCCCGGGCGAGTGAGAGGACTTCCGCGTCGTGGAGCAGGGCCTCCAGGCCGGCGTCGTCGCCCGTGACCTTGTAGTAACCGCGAAGCTGTCCCCGGGCGTCCACGAGGACGAAGTGCTCGCCGTGGAAGACGCTGAAGAAGTCGTCATCGCCCGCGTCGGCGTCGCGGCCCATCATCACGCGGAAGCCTTCCAGCACCGTCGCCTCCACCTGCTCCAGCGGGCCGGTGAGCAGCGACCACGTGGCCGTGTCGATGTGGTGGTCGCGAGCGTACGCGGTCAACCGCTCCGGGGTGTCGTGGCGGGGATCCACGCTGAAGGACACGAGGCGCAGGTCCAGTCCCTGTGCTCGCGCCTGTCGCTGCACCCGCAGCATGCGTTCGGTGAGCAGCGGGCAGACGGTGGGGCAGCGGGTGAAGAAGAAGTCCGCGACGACGAGGTGGCCCTGGAGGTCGGCGTCGGAGAAGGGGCGGCCGGTCTGGTCGGTGAGCTCGAAGCGCGGGAGCGACCCATGCACGGGGAGGTTCGCGGCGGCGGCCTGGGCGCGCTTGCGTTGAAGCCACGGCGCCGCGCTGCCCAAGAGCGCCACGCAGGGGAGGGCGACGAGCGCGGCCCGGAGCCAGGTGCGCCGTGAGGAGGAGACAGGAGGGGGTCGCATCGGGAGGTGGCCTCGTTCAGGGGGAGTGGGGGTCGGGCGTCGCGATGGGGCCGCAGGTGAGGAGGCAGCCCGCGTCCTCCACGAGCCGTTCGGCGGCGGTCGTGTCGTGGACGAGGTCGTAGAAGCCGCGCACGCCTCCGGCCTGATCCACCAGCACCCACGCGGTCCAGGACTGTTCCTGCGCGAAGACATCATCTGGGAGGACGGCCTGGCCCAGGCGTCGCGCGGACGACTCCAGCTTCGCGCCGTCCCACAATCGCATCCATCCGTGAGAGGGAGGCGCGAGGGCGGAGGGAGGAAAGGGGCGTGACTCCACGAGGAGGATCTGGAGTGGCGCGCCCAGGGCCTTGAGCCGGGCCTGGATGCCTGGAAGGGATTCGAAGTGACGCGCTCCCGTGTCGTCTGGGCCGGACGCGAACTGGAGCAGGGCGAGCTGACCGCGGAGCTGTCGCGTGTCGAAGGGGGCGTCCTGATCATCCCGGAGCGTGAAGGGTGGAAGCAGGCCATACAGCGGTGGTGGCGGCGTGGAGGTCCGTGGATGCGCCGTCGTGTCGCGCGAGTCCGGCCGCGCGAAATCCAACGCCAACACGATGGCCCCGCATGACAGTGCGCACACGGTGAGGCCCAGGGCTCCCAGCACGGCGAACGGCCACGTGGGCGCGGAAGGCTTCGTGCGTGGGCAGGAGGCGGTCATGGCGAAGCGCACCCTGCGGGAGGTGGCGCGCGCGTGCGATGCGGCACGTTGTCGCGGGCTGCGTGCGTGCCGTGTGCCGCGACAACATGTCGCGGTGTCCGCGTGCTCGCTTCCGTTACGAGAGGGGAGGACTGGCGCGGACCCGCGCCGATACGAAGGACGGATGATGATGCTGGTGTGGTGGATGTTGTTGCTGGGAGCGGTGCCTCCCGCGCCAATGACTGGCGGCGACGCGGGGACGGTGAGCACGGAGCTGTTGGTGGGGACCGCGACCAGTGCGTCTGGACGGCTGCGCGTGGAGGTCCGCTCGTCCGCCACGTCGCTCAAGCGCGGCGTCCAGGTGTTTCACGTACGGGTGACGGAGGTGACCTCCGGGAAGCCGATGCCGCGAGGAACGCTGAGCGTCCAACCCTGGATGCCCGCGATGGGGCACGGCATCTCCGATACACCCCGCATCACCGAGCGCGGGCCCGGAGACTTCGAGGTGGCGGAGCTGGACCTGTTCATGCCGGGGGCCTGGGAGCTGCGCTTCACGCTGAAGGACACCGTGGAGGACACGGCGGTCGTCGCCTTCAAGCTGGGACGTTGATTCCGCGCGTGGAGGAGCCGATGTGGCGCGCGGTGCGAAACGGCCCACCCAGGCCCTTCCCTCGTTGCGCCAGACGCGAGTCTCAGTCGATCTCCATCCACGAGTCGTCGTTCAGCCGCGACCGGCCCTGCTCCCGTGCGATCGACGGGATGTGGAGATAGTCCTCTTCGGTTTCCATCCCCTTGCGTGCGGCCAGCCGCACCAGCACCAGTCCCTCCAGGGAGAAATGCCACTCGGTGGCGAGAAACTCCTCGGGGAAGGGGGTGGTCCGCGCCTGCTCCTCCAGCCTGTCCTTTCTCTCCGAGAGGAACAACGCGAGCGCCTGATTGAACGCATCCGAGTCCGCCTGAAGCAGTGCCCGGCACACGTCGAGCCGGAGATCCTCGGAGCCCTTCAGCGCCTGTTCGTAGCGGGCGAGGAGGTCCTCGCAGAAGTCCGCCGGGGCCCCTTCCACGCCGTGCTGGAGGAGGAACTCGATGAAGAGGAAATCCTCCTCGTACTCCTCGCCGTGGGCCCAGGCCCGCCTCGCGTGCCGTGCAATCAGCGCCGCGCCATCGAAGTCTCCCGCCCCGACCGCGTCGAAGAAGGGCCGCGAGCGGCTCAGCCGCACGTCGGTGTTCCCTGCGGTGCGCAGGTAATGGGCGAAGGCCCGGCCACTCTGGTGGAAGTGGTGTAGAAATGCCTTCGAGGTGCCGCTCAGGAAGAGCGAGCTGATGCCCGCGATCCGCAAGTTGTCACAAAAGCTCAGGACGTGACGCGAGCGCGCTTCTCCGCGGACCAGCCGCGGCAGCAGTGTCCGGTTCTCCTCCAAAGCATTGTCGATGATGGCGGGCAGGAATCTGGAGGCCATGGGCGTACCTGGAATCGAGAACGAGGGCGAAGCCTCAAGCCGCGGCGGAGTGGAGGCGGATACAGCCCACACTTCCCCAGGGGGAACTGGAGACGACCAGGGCCTGGTCGGTCCGGGAATGCCCCCGGGCGAAAGCATGGACAGCCAGGCAGACACCCAGCGCGCCGCTCGCGGCGCCGACATCCCCCACCGAGACGCAGGGCAGATGAACGTTTGGCTCACCCAGCTCCTCCCCCAGGCGAACGAGGGCGGTTCCCCACTCCCGCGCGCGCCATTCCTCTCCGTTCAGGTCGGAGTAGAGATCTCCATTGAAGCGGGCCGGGCGCGGGCCGCGCATGAGCACCTCGCGGATGCAGTCCGCCAGCGCTTCCCCCTGACTGTGGTGGCCTGAGTACAGGTGATTCCGCTCCTGGGCCGTTGCCACGCCTGTCACCAGGGCCAGAGGCGCTGCGCCGCGCCGACGCGCACTGCCCTCCTGCTCCAGCAGGAATCCCACGGCAGCCTCCCCGGGCATGAGCCCCACCGGATGGCTGCCCATTTTCAGTCGGCCCTCCTCGCCAAGCATCCGCAGTGCCTCGGGGTCGATGAGGGAGTCGATCGCGAGGATGAGGACCCGCTCGAAGCCTGCCCGCCACAGCTCACCCGATGCTTGCCGTATCGCCGCGGCTGTTCCCGCGTGGCCCGGATCCATCACGCGCACATTCGAGTCCGGAAGGGACAAACCCAATGCTTCCCGGAGAGGGCGGAGGCAGTCCTCGCGGATACCGTCCAGGCCATCATTCCCCTCCATCTCGAACACCTCGTCATCCCGGGAGGGGGTGACCATCACCAAGGCCGTGCTCGCCCAGAACTTCACGTCCGAGGGAGGAGGAAGCCCCGGCGTTCCCAACACATCCAGGAGGCAACCTCGCGCCAGGCGCACCCACCTCCCCATCCCCGCGAAGCCGTCCGTATAGCCGTGGAGGGGATGTGTGGTGAGAGGAAGGGTTTCCTGGATGTCCGGCTCCAGCTCCTGGAAATGACTCACCGGCCGCGGGCGGGAGATGCCTGCTCGGATGGCGGCGCAAGCGGCGGCGGCGCTGCGCCCTACGGACGTGACGGCTCCCATGGCTGTAATGCCCCCCAGGATGTTGCGCGGGTGGGGCTCGTGTGGAGCACTCATGCGTTCATCCATCCCTCGAAGCCGCGCGTGAGCCGCTCCAGCGACAACGCTCCCGCAGCGTGGAGTCTGGTGCGCTGGTGTCCGCACCAGCCCCGGGTTTCCACCAGGCTTTTGCCCCGGCTCCTGACGGCCAGCTCGAAAGCCAGCGCCGGACGGTGACTCATCGGCGACTGGTGGAGGTCCTGGAGCAGCGCCTTGGGCGTCCATGGCACTCCGTGCCGGTAACGGTCCTCCGAGTCGAAGCGGTCGCGAGCCCGCGCCCACCACTGTGCCACCTCGGCCACACGGACTTGTCCGGGACGGTGCTCAGGGGACGGCAGGCTGGGGGACACTGCTCCGGAAGGAGGCACCACCTCGCCCTCGTCGCCTGCCTCGCTCAGGAAGAAGTCCTCGGGGGAGAGGCCGGTGATGACGGCGAAAGTCTGGAGCGCCAGCCACCCCATCTGCGTCCCGGGCTCCTTCAACACGGCCAGGGCCGCGTCCGCCGCCGCAATCCGCCCGCTGAAGCCGAGCGCCCACAGCGCCTCCGCGCGCAATGCGGGCCTGCCCAGCAACTTCACAAGCTTCTCCACATCGGCGGGAGTTCCTCCGGTGGACAGCGCGAGCATCGCCATTCGGGGCTCTTCTTCTCCCTGCGCGAGCGCCGGACAGGCCTGCCAGGCTGCGCGGAGGCCCCGGATCAGCCCCGTCCCAAGGGCGGCGTTGCGAACGAGGGGCCGGGAGTCTTCCAGACCCTTGCGGATCCATGGCGCCAGCACAGGCTGCTGCGTCACCCGCGCGGCGCATAAGGCGGCCGCGAGGAGTGCAGGCTCCGCGTCCGTAAGGTGCATGCGCTCCAGGAGGGCTCCCGCATCGACCCTCCGGAAGGTGAGGACGTCGAGCAGCTCGGCTTGGAGTGTTGGCTCCAACCGCGGCAGCAGGTCGAGCAACGGGGCGTCCAACTCCTGGCGCTCGCACAGCGCCAGCGCATGTCGCAGCCACGGGCGCCGCTCCGCGTCGTCCACCCACCGCTCCAGCACGAGTTGCTGCTCGCCGGACGCAAGCAGTACGACGGCTGCGGAGGCCAAACGCCCGGGCTCCTCGCCTTCCAGCGCCGGCCGCAGTAGCCGGAGCGCGACCGGAGGCCCTCCCACCCGGAGCCCGTCCAGATGGGCGCGCAGCCGCGCCTCGTCGCCTGCCTCGACTTCGGCCAGGGTGAAGTCCGGGGAATCCATCGCGCGCTCCCGTTGCGTCCAGAGGAAGCTGGCTTCCTCCAGGTGCTCCGCGAGCACGTCCCACAGCAGGGGCGGCCGGCGTGTCGCGTCGCGGGGGGAGAGTGGAGGCGGAGCCACGCTCACTTCTTCGGCTCGTCGTTGAAGCGCAGCTCCGTCCAGAGGATATTGGTGAGCTTGCGGTCGTAGATCTCCCGCGCCAGCTCCCGACCAATGACATACACGCTCGGATTCTTGTCGATCCGGAAGAGCTGGGGCGCAGCCTGCATCTTCGCACGATCCAGGACGTACTCACGGATGCGCAGGACGCGGTCAGGCTCCTTCTGGCTCCAGGCGATATCGCTCGCCTTGAGGTCCAGGCAGTCAAAGGTGCCAATCGGATTGATGATGGAGTAGTCCTCGCTGAAGACGCGCTTGCGATGGTCGTAGAGCGTGAACGGGAGGTACTCAATCTCGTTCTTGCAGTGCTTCTGGATGGCCTCTTTGAGCCCTGGGGACGCAATCAGCATGCTCCGCTCATTGCCGAGCAGGGCTGACAACTTGATGCCCGGGTGCTCCGGACTCATCAGGATGCGGGCGTCCTCCGGATAGAAAGGGCTCAGCCTCTCACCATGGTGGGTGCACCAGGACTTGGCTTCGATACTCTCGACGAACCGGGTGAGAAAGCAGAGGTCCCGGTTGTTTGCGTTTCCCATTGTCTCCAGAAGTCGGAATCTCATCGTTCAGTCCTTGGGCTGTCAGGTGCCATGACTCAGGGCGGAGAGCCGCTCATCGAATCCTGGGGCCGCCCCTGGCGGAGGAAGTCGTGAGGGATGTCCTCCAGCGCGTCGCCATCCATGTTGCCGGCCTTCATCGCCTCGCCAGCAGCGACGATCTGCGGACGGACATTTTTGGAGAGCTGCTCCACTGCTTCCCGGGTGTTCTCATAGTCCGGAACCTTGTGGGCGTCTGCGGCCTTCTTGATCCAACTGAAGAGTGATAGCAATTCCTGCTTGATGTACGTGCTGTAGGTCGCATGGTGGAAATGGCTGAACGTCCTGCGGTGTAGCGGCAATCCAAGCGCCAGTGCGGCGTACCTCACCATCGGGAGGATGATCATGTTGGTCTGATTGTTGATGTTATATCCCTCCCGCATCAGGCCCGAGCGGACAATCAGCGGTATCCGGTCCTTGGGTTCTATACCCTCACCCGTGTCGATCACCGCGGCCATGAGTTCCGCATTGGCCACGATGTGGTGCGCCTCATGGGCGAAGGGCGTGCTCGCGTTGGTCTGGAAGTTGCCGTCGCCTTCGAGATCCCATTCCCCGGGCGAGTCGGGTTGCCTGGGGGCATCCTCCGGCCACGTATATTTCTCTGGAGTCTGCTGGGCCTTCAGCCGCGCCTGGTGACGGTGGCTGCAGCGGTTGCTTGGGGTGTAGGCGCTGATGTGGCGGTTGACGCAGCCATGCTCGTGGTCTTCGGCGAGGTAGGAGCCCTCCCAGGAGTGGGGGGATGGCGGCTTCGGCTTCGGCTGGGGTGTCGTCTTGGCCTTGCTCGCCGCATCAGTCGTCTGCTTGGCAATCTTTTTCTTCGCCACATACGTGGCCGCAGCCTTGTTGCTGCTCGCCATGACTGCCTCCAGGGGAGCTGCTCAGTTGATCTGGACCTTCCCGCCCTTGATGCGCTGCACCTGCTCGGCTTCGGTCCGGATGTTGACGCCGCGCAGGACGACGTCTCCGTTGCGACGCAAGGTGAGGCTCGCCTTGCCACAGCGCAGGGTGACTTCTTCCCGCGCCTCGATGTTCACCTGTTTGCCATCCACGCGGGCTTCCCGAGGAACGGCGTCCAGCGATTGGAGGATGGCGTCGGTGAGCGGCGCGGGGCTCGCGCTCTTGAGGAGCCCCACGAGGATGGGCAGGGCGGGGTCCCCATTCTCGAAGAGGAGGAGCGCCCCCTGCCGCTCCATCGAGGCCCTCCGGATGTCCTCTGGCGCTAACTCCAGCGTTGTGCGCACGGAGAGAGGTCCGCGACGGTTGCCCTCGAAGTCCACCAGCAATGCACCCTTCGCATCCTCACCGGCCGCCCACCCGACTCGTGGCGTGAGGATGGGCTCCTCGGAATGGGCCTGCCCGGCTCCGGGCCTGCCGCTGCGATTGGAGGCGTCCATGGCCTAGAGTTCATCCCCGCAGGTATCGCAAGGGAGCTTCCCGGCCGGTTTGCCGAGCCCGATGACCGGTGGCTGCATCAGCGGCGCGGGAGGCGTGTTCTTGTTGTTGTGCAGCATGAGATCAAAGGCACGCGCCACGTTCTTGCCTTCGAACTGCACGTCGAAGGAGTAGTTGACGAACTCGGCCTTGCCCTTGGTCTTTCCAGAGGCCACTCCCCCCAGCGATCCCGCCTCGTCACCGGTGCTCGTGCTGAAGTTCGAGTCCTTCAGGCACACCGGATTGCCCTCCACGGAGACCTTCTTGCTGCCCTGAGCCGTGTCCGAGGATCTGGCGATGTTCGGGTAGGGAATCGGGGCCTGGGTCACCGGAGGGGGGACCGGCGTCTTGCAGACATCCGGGAAGGCCACGGTGACCCCATTGGAGTCCTTGGTGACGACGGACATCTTGTTCACGCCCACGGTATTGGCCATGGGTGCAAGCATATCTTCTGGAGTCCTGTTTGCGATAGGCCATGGGGAACGCAAGCTCACGGTGCGCAACATCAGGTTCCCGCGAGTGTTTCCATCGCCTGGGATTACGGCACGAGCGTCGGATCCGCGAAGCGCGGGTCGTGCAGGAACTCCGTGTCCGTGAGCGTCTCCAGGAACGCGATGACGTCCGCCTTCTCCTCGGGCGTCAGCGTGAAACCTCTCACGAAGGGACTCTGGAGCGGGCTCGCCGCGCCCCCGTTCATCGTCCGTGCTCGGCCGCCCGCCGCGTAGTGGTCCAGCACTTCGGAGAGCGTGGCGATGCTGCCGTCGTGCATGTACGGCGCGGTGATGGCCACGTTGCGCAGGGACGGGGCCTTGAAGCGCCCCATGTCCTCCGCCCGGCCTGTCAGTTCGATGAGGCCCGGATCCGTGGCCGGGTACGCGCCCCGGCCGTCCTCGTTGTAGAGGCCCGTGTTGTGGTACGGCAGGATGGGCTCCGGCGTGGCTTCGTGCGCGGTGGCGTCCTGGAAGTTGAAGCCGGAGTGGCAGTGGTCGCACTCCAGGCGCTCCGACAGGAACAACTCCAGCCCCCGCTTGGCCGCCGGACTCAGCGCCTGCACGTCCCCCCCGAAGAGGTAGCGGTCATACGGCGCCGTGCCGGAGATGAGGGAGCGCTCGAAGGAGGACAGCGCTCGCGTCAGCGTGGCCAGGGACACCGGCGTCGCTTCTCCAGGAAACGCCTCCGCGAAACGCGCCGACAGCGCCGCGTCCTCCCGCAGCCTTCCCAGCAGCGCCTCCTGCTGATCCGCGTTGCCCAGCTCCACCGGCTCCGTGCCGAACAGCGGCGTCAGCGCCTGCGACTCCAGCGTGGTGAGCGCCGGATTGGCCCAGGTGAGGCTCGTCGCATACGCCACGTTGGCCAGACCCTGCCCGTTGCGGCGGTGCGTCTGGCCGGTGCTGCCCACCGAATGCACGCGCCCGTCCGTGAAGGCTCGCGCCTGCTCATGACACGAACCGCAGGACTGCATGCCATTGAGCGACAATCGCTTGTCATAGAAGAGGCCGCGGCCCAACTGGACCTTCGCCTCCGACATCGGGTTGTCCTCGGGCACCCGCGGCGTGGGAAAGCCCGCGGGCAGCTTCCAGTCGTACGGCGCGGGCCCGTCCGGCGGAAGCTCCGGATCCGTGCAGCCGGCGGCCAGCAGCGCCACCGTCGCCAGACACTTCCACGGCTGCCAGCGTCGTCGTGCCACGGCGGGTGCTCCTATTCGGCCCGGATGAAGGACTGCGCGGAGGGATTCGCGGCCTGCGCTCCGAACCCGAGCCCCAGCCGCTGGAAGAGCGGCGCGCAGTCGCTGTCCGTCTGCGACGACATGCAGCCCTCGGCGGTGCCCGTCGCGTTCGTGTCCAGGTTGGAGCCCGCGAAGAACGCGCCCAGGTCCATCACCACCTTGCCCGTCTCCAGGTTGAAGGCCTCCAACCTCACCTCCGGACGGTTGTTGTTCGTGCAGCCCGCGGTGCCCGTCGTCTGGCCCTCCGGCGGGGGCGCGCAGTCGGTGCTGCCCAGGTGCATGGCGTGGCCCTGGGGCAGTCCCGCCGTGCGGCCCTCGATGCGCGTGAACAGGTAGCCGAAACGCCAGCTCCAGAACAGGCCGATGTCATTCAGCGGCGCGGGCGCGGTGGACACATCCCCGTGGTTCAGCGTCTCCGGCACGCCCAGCGTGAAGCGCAGGCCCGTGTAGTCGCCCTCGGGCACCGTGCCCCGCAGGGACGTGTTCGTCCCCGCCGTGCCCTGGGTGCACAGCCCGTCCTTGTTGGCGAAGTCCAGCAGCGCCACGCCGTCGTGCTGCCAGGTGCCGTCGTCCTCCAGCGTGACGGGCACCTCCTGGCCGCCCGCCTTCACCAGCCGCACGTCGTGCACATAGACGCGGAAGTCCATCGGCTCGTAGCTCGTCCCGGTCGCCCCGACGTTCGTGTAGACGCGGCCACAGGCGAAGGGTTCGGTGCCCACCCGCGCGAGGACGGGGATGTTCACCGTCCGCGCTTCCGGCGGGGTCGGGTCGTCCTTGTTGTCACAGCCGACGACACCGAGGAGGGCCAGCGGGAGCAGGACGCGGGAGCGGAGCACGGAGGTCATGGGAGGCTTCCTTGAAAGGTGCCTCCCCTCTAACGCACCGGCCGTCCGGACATGCCGTGGCATGTTGCCGCACCCGCGCACCGCCTACGCCACCTCGCGCGCTTCGTCCGGAACCGGAATGTGGGCCGTCCGCGCGCACCGCTTCTGGATGGAGAGGAAGAGCGCCTCGTGCGTCGCGGGCGAAGGCAGGTCCACATCCCCGCCCGGCTGTCCGAACGCCGCCACCGCGTCGCGCAGCGCCTCGCGCACGGAGAGGGCCAGCATCAGCGGCGGCTCGCCCACGGCCTTGCTGCCGTGGATGACGCCCGGTTGCTCCGCCCGCTCCAGGAACCTCACGCGCAGGTCGATGGGCGCGTCGCTGAACGCCGGCACCGCGTACGTGCTGGCGGAATGCGTCAGCAGCCGCCCCTTGCCATCCCAGCGCAGCTCCTCGCCGGTGAGCCAGCCCACGCCCTGCACGAAGCCGCCCTCCACCTGACCCCGGTCCACGCCGGGGTTGAGCGAATCGCCCACGTCCTCCAGCAGGTCGGAGCGCACCAGGCGCTTCATGCCCGTGTCGCCGTCCACCTCCACCTCGCTCACCGCCGCGCCGTACGCGAAGTAGAGGAAGGGGCGGCCCCGGCCCTTCGCCCGGTCGTAGCCGATGCCCGGCGTGCGGTAGTAGCCCGTGACGGACATGCCCACGCGTTCGCGGTAGGCCTCCTCCACCACGTCCGCGAAGGGCAGGCCCTTCTCCGGCCGCGACGCCGCCGCGATGACGCCGTCGCGAAACAGCAGCGCGTCCGGGGACACCGCCTGCCCATGCAACTGCACGAGCATCCGCGCGGCCACCGGCGCCAGCCTTTCGCGCAGGGTGATGCACGCCTCGCGCACCGCCGCGCCGTTGAGGTCCGAGCCGCTGGAGGCCGCCGTCGCGGACGTGTTGGGCACCTTGTCCGTCGCCGTCTGCGCCACGCGCACGCGGTCCGCGGACAGGCCCAGCTCGCGCATGGCCACGCCTTGAATCTTGGTGTGCAGCCCCTGGCCCATCTCTGTGCCGCCGTGCGACAGCAGCACGGAGCCGTCGCGGTACACGTGCACCAGCGCGCCCGCCTGGTTGAGGAACGTGGCGGTGAAGGAGATGCCGAACTTCATCGGGGTGATGGCAAGGCCGCGCTTGATGCGGGGGCTCTTCGCGTTGAAGGCGTCCACCTGCGCCCGGCGCTGCTCGAAGTCGGAGGACTCCAGCAGGTCGTTCCACAGCTTCGGCAGCCGGTTGTCGTCCAGCTCCTGGCCGTAGTGCGTGGTGTTGGTGTCGCCCACACCGTCATAGAGGTTGCGCTGGCGCACGGCCTCTGGCGCAAGGCCGAGCACGCGCGCGATGCGGCCCAGGATGTCCTCCATCACCAGCATGCCCTGCGGCCCGCCGAAGCCCCGGAACGCCGTGTTGGACACCAGGTGCGTCTTCGCCACGCGGCCGGTGTAGCGCACCGACGGGACGTAGTAGCCGTTGTCCAGGTGGAAGAGGGCGCGGTCGGTGATGGACTCGGACAGGTCCAGGGACCAGCCGCCGTTGGACACCAGGTCCGCCCTCAGCGCGAGCAGCCGGCCCGTGGCGTCGAAGCCCACCTCCCAGTCCGCGTGGAACGGGTGGCGCTTGCCGGTGACGGCCATGTCCACGTCCCGGTCCAGCATCCACTTCACCGGCCGGCCGGTGAGCACCGCCGCCAGCGCCACCAGTGCGGCGGGCGCGTTGCCCTGCGTCTCCTTGCCACCGAAGCCGCCGCCCATGCGGGGCGCCTTCACCACGACGCGGCTTCTGGGAATGTGCAGCACGTGCGCGATGACGGCCTGCACCTCCGACGGGTGCTGGGTGGAGGACGTCACGGTGACGTCGCCGTCCTCGCCGGCCTCCGCGAAGGCGGCGTGCGTCTCCAGGTAGAAGTGCTCCTGGCCGCCCATCTCGAGTTCGCCGCCCAGCCGGTGCGGGCTGGACGCGAGCGCGCTGTCCACGTCGCCCCGGCGGATGACGTGCGGGTCGGTGTGGTAGCTGCCCTGCGCGCGGGCTTCGGTCAGCGTGAGCACCGCGGGCAGGGGCTCGTAGTCCACCGCCACCTGACGGGCGCCCTCGCGGCAGGCCTCCGGGGTCTCTCCGATGACGAGCGCCACCACCTGCGCATGGAAGAGCACCTCGTCCTTCGCGAGCAGTGGCTCGTCGTGGCGGATGGGCCCGGTGTCGTTCATGCCCGGGATGTCCTCCGCGAGCAGCACCTTCACCACGCCGGGCACCTTCAGCGCGGCGCTGGCGTCGCGGCGGAGGATGCGCGCGTGCGCGTGCGGCGACAGCACCGGCCACACCGTCAACATGGGGCGGCGCTGCGCCAGGTCGTCCACGTACTGCGCGCTGCCCGTCACGTGGCCCAGCGCGCTCTCGTGGCGCAGCTCCCGGCCTTCGTCCGCCGTGGAGGAGGGCTCGCCGGTGATGAAGCGGGGACGCTCGTCCAGCACGGGGCTGCGCTCGCCGGAGACGAACTTCTCGAAGAGCGACACCACCAGCCCGCGCCGGTAGTCCGCGCTGCCGCGCAGGTCGCTGATGGGCGTGAACTCCGCCGCGAGCGTCGCCCGGACGCGCGCCGCCGCGTCGGCGTTCCAGGGGTGGCCCACGAGCAGCGCTTCGGTCTGGAGCGCGCGCACCGGGGTGGCCGCCACGCCGCCGTAGCCCAGCCTCGCGGTGCGCACGATGCCCAGCGAATCCGTTTCGATGCAGAAGCCCGCCGCGACGATGCTGATGTCCAGCTCGCGGCGCTTGGACACCTTGAAGCTGTCCGCGTGGCGCTTCAGGCCGCTGTCCTTCGCCGGCGCGTGGGGGATGACGATGACGCGGACGACCTCGTCGGGCTGGAGCGCCGTCTTGCGGTAGGCGAGGAAGAACTCCGACAACGCCAGGGTCCGCTCCCCGCGCACGGAGGCGAGCACCAGCTTCGCGTCCAGTGAGAGCAGCACCGGTGCCAGGTCGCCGATGGGCGAGGCCGTGACGAGGTTGCCCGACAGCGTGGCGCGGTGGCGGATCTGCCGCGAGGCGAAGACGTTGAGCATCTTCGCCACCTCCGGCACCTCGGTGCCCAGCGCGTCCTCCACGTCCACCAGCGACGCGGCGCCGCCCACGTACCAGCCGTCCGCTTCCCGGCGGATGGCGCGCAGGGACTCCACGCCCTCGGTGGAGAGGAGGAAGGGGTAGCGGCGGGACTTCTTGGTGATGTCCACGCCCAGCTCCGTGGCGCCGGCCACGAGCATCGCCTCCGGGTGCAGGGCCTTCAGCGCGAGCAGGTCCTCGAGCGTGCCGGGCCGCAGGAACAGGCCGTCCCGGGCCTCGTAGCGCAGGGGCGGGGTGGGGGAGGGCGGGCCTTCCAGCGATACGCCTGGGAGCGTGGGCGCGACGCCCTTCGCATCGCGGGTGGCGAGCGCGTCCATCATCGCGTCGCGGATGGGGCGGTAGCCCGTACAGCGGCAGATGTTGCCGCAGAGCTGATCCGCCACGGCCTCCGGCGTGCCCGCGTCCTTGCGACAGTAGGCCTCCACCATGGAGACGACGAAGCCCGGGGTGCAGAAGCCACACTGCGACCCGTAGTGCTTCACCATCGCCTGCTGCACGGGGTGGGGCGCGTCGCGCTGGCCCACGCCTTCCACGGTGACGAGCTCGCGGCCGGCCACCATGGGCAACAGCGCGATGCAGCTGTTGAAGGCGCGCAGGTTCTTCTGGCCCCGGGTGTCCTGGTCCACCATCGCCACGGTGCAGGCGCCGCAGTCGCAGCCCCGCAGCGATGCTGACCGCCACCTCCTGGGGCGATTTCCCCCCGATGGGCAGCCCCATGGGGCACTGGACACGGCCCACCTGCCGGGCGGGCAGGCCCTTCGCGTCCAGGCGCTGCCGGAAGCGGGCCCATTTGGTGTCGCTGCCGATGAGCCCGATGTAGCGCGCGGGCTTCTGGATGGCGAAGGCGATGATGTCCTGATCCACGTCGTGGCGGTGCGTCATCACCGCCACGTAGGTGCGCCGGTCATCCCAGGCGGCGCTCGCGGCGAACTCGTCCCAGGGCTCCTCGTGGCGGACCACGGAGGATGGCACCTGGGGGGACTGGACCCATTCGGCGCGCTCGTCCACCAGGTGGACGCGGAAGGGAGTGCCTTCGAGGATGCGGCACAGGGCCTGGCCCACGTGGCCGGCGCCGAAGAGATAGAGCTGCGGCCCGTGGTTGACGGGCTCGACGAAGACGTCCACGACCCCTCCACAGCACTGACCCAGCTTCGCACCCAGCGGATAGCGGAACGTGCGCGCCTCGCCCTTGTCCAGGCACGTGCGCGCATCCTGGAGGACCAACTGCTCCAGGTGGCCTCCTCCGATGGTGCCGTGGAAGGTGCCGTCCGCGCGCACCAGCAGCTTCGCGCCGGGGGCGGCGGGCGTGCTGCCCTTGCACTCCGTCACCGTGACGACGGCGAACGGGGTGTTGGTGCTTGCCCACTCCGTGAGCTGGTGAACCCAGTTCCACATGCAGGCGTGCAGCTTGCCATGGAGCCCCCTGGGACGTCTGGTTGTCTGCTGGGGAGAGGAGGAGGGAAGCCCTCGTTGCCGGATGGGGGAAGCTCACCACCTTTGCGCCAGACGATTTCACTCCACCGATTCCAAGGAGCACGTCATGGCCAACACCGACATCGACACGCTGAACTCGTTCCTTCGCGGTGAGCTGTCCGCCGTGGAGACCTACCGGCAGGCGAGCAAGCACATCAAGAGCCCCGTGGCCCTCACGGAGGTGGAGGCCTGCCTGAAGGACCATGAGGCCCGGGTCGAAGCCATCAAGGAGCGCATCTCGAAGCTGGGCGGCCAGCCCGCCGAAAGTTCAGGGCTGTGGGGCACGTTCGCCAAGGCCGTCCAGGGCGGCGCGGACCTGCTGGGCGAGAAGATCGCCATCAACGCCCTGGAAGAGGGCGAGGACCACGGCCTGGCGGACTACAACCGCGACATCGACAAGCTGCATGGCGCGGAGCGCACCTTCGCGCGCAGCACCCTGCTGCCGGCCCAGAAGCAGACGCATGGCAAGCTCAGCCATCTGAAGAAGAACCCGAACTTCCACTGAACGTGGCGGTTGCGTGGTGCCGGACATCGCGAGGCGCCCATCCCTGCTTCGAGGGTGGGCGCCTTGTGGTGCACCACACGTCCCTCCATCCAGTCCTGGAGGCCGGGGGCGGCGTGCGATATTCGGAGACGCTCTTCCGCCGGCATCGAGAAGGCAGGGGTCTGGAGAAGCGCGCATGGGGCGTGAGCACACGGGGCCAGGACCGCACGGGTCCGGCACCGACAGGGACGACGAGGGGACAGCCTCCCCCCGCGGGCCCGGTGTGCGCGCCGACTCCGACCTTCCGTCCATTCCGTCCCCGACGCTCGCGGACACCAGCCACGCCGCGGGCGCCCTGGGCACCGGCATCGAAGTGCTCTTCACCACCTCCGAGCGCGCCCTCCAGTGGGCGTGGCTGGTGCTCCAACTGGCCCGGGGCGTGGTGGACGCCACCCCGCGCGGCGACGCCTTCCTGCGCGAGGCCCGCGCGTGCGCGGTGGATTTCCTGGACCACATCCCGCCGCACGTGCGCCGCAGCGTCGAGGAGGTGCTCGTCTTCGGCAACCTCTGGCAGGCCGTGGGCGTCCGCCTGCGCCGCCGGGGCACCTTCCCCCAGAGCGACGACGAGGCGTGGCGCCAGCTCAGCGAGGACGTGGAGCTGCTCCAGCGCGCCGCGCAGGCCCGGCTGGGCACGGCCGCGGCGCTGGAGCAGGGGCTGCTCAAGGACCTGGGTCGCCTGCGGGCGCTGGGGCTGACGGTGGGCTCCGACGCCACCGACCTGAGCACGGGCGTGGAGTCCTTCACCCGCTGCATCGGGGAGCTGATGGCCGTGGCCAGCGCCGTGCGACGCGCCTGGGAGGCCGCCGCCGGGGAGCTGGCCGAGTCCGCCGCGTGGTTGCGCGCGGGCGATCCGGCCTTCAGCTCGTGGCTCGCGGATCACCTGGTCGCCTCCGAGCCCGCGTGGGAGCGGACCCAGGCGACGGCGCGCTGGCTGCGCGACGTGGGGGCCCTGGCGGGCCAGCCCTGAGCCTCAGGCCTCCACGAGGATGCGGTGGCGGTGCAGCTCCAGGAGGATGTCCGGATCCAGGTCCGCCTGCCGGTGGTCGCGCAGGTGCTGGCGCACGGCCTCCACGGGCTTCTGGCCGGTGAACTCCACCAGCAGGGAGTAGGCCTCGCCTGGCAGCGCCACCGCGTCGAATTCGCTGTAGGAGCCCAGCGCGACACTGCCGTCCGGCAGCCACTTCACCGTCGCATCCGGGTTGAAGCGCAGCACGCGCGGCAGGGTGGGGGCGGTGGCCTGCGTGTGCAGCTTCTCCAGCACCTTCAATTCGATGGTGCCATCCAGGCCCAGCATCCGCTCCAGTCCGTCCGCGGGCACGGCGCGCACCACGTCGTAGCAGGCGCGGTAGAAGTCATGCTCCATGCCCACGTACCCCTTCCAGAGGGCGGCGTACACCTTGGGCAGGGGCGGCGCGTCGTCCAGGTCCTCCGCCGTCAGTGGGGCGGTGGCCACCTCCGCCTTGTCGCGCCCGTCCATCAGGAAGTCCGGCATGAGCTGGAGCAGGGCGTGGCGTGAGAGCTGGTACTCCGCCAGCGTCAGGTACGTCTTGAGCGACATCCAGAAGCGCCGGCCGTCCGCGCCCGCCACGTATTTGCAGAAGAACGTGGAGCAGACCGACTCGCGGTACGCCCAGATGGTGCAGCCGCCGGACTCCAGCGCGTAGTACGGACAGCGCATGTTCGCGGAGCGGCCGAAGAACTGGTGCGCGTTCTTGTACAGGTGGTTGAACTTCGCGGGCGCCTTCACCCACTGCGGGCTCACGCCGATGCGGCTGTCGATCTTCTTTTCGATGCGCCGGCGCCCCTCCGCCATCTCCTTCGAGTCGTCCGACAGGAGCGCGCCAATCAGGTAGTTGGGCAGGCGCGGGTAGTACGTGCAGCACTTGGTGTCCGGCCGGAACAGGTGCTCGACGCCGTCCACGGACTCCACGGTGGCCTGCGCGGACGTGCGGCTCATGGCGCACTTCGAGCACGTGGCCTTCGTCTCCGTGGGGGCCTCCTTCTGGAAGAAGGATGGGAACAGCTCCCGGTACAAGGCGGGCAGGGTCGAAAGGATGGAGGACATGTCTCGCGGTGTCAGGAGGCCCGGGCGGCCCATTCCAGATGGTAGGTGACGGCGTCGGGGGAGTGGCGGGTGCGGTGCAGGGTGAGGCCCTGCACGCCGATGCGCAACAGTCCTTCTTCCAGCACCCCTTCCGCGAACCCCTCCATCAGGTCCGGCTCGTTGAGCCAGAGGTCCACCTGGGTGGCGCCCAGCACGGTGAGCCGGGTCTCCGTGAAGTTGTTGCCGCTCCTGAAGTTGTGCTGCATGCGCTCCAGCGAGCGCATGGGCCCTACCACCTTCGCGAGCGTGAGCACCGCGCCGCCCATCAGCGTCTGGGCATAGCCTTCGATCATCCGCCTGCCCAGCAGGCGCCGGGCGACGTCCAGGGGCTGGGCGGGATGCAGGGTGCGGCCCACGTCGTCCAGACACTCCACCCACGTCGCCAGGGGATACGCGGCGAGCAGCGGGGCCTGCGGGTCCAACCCTCGCGAGCGCAGCCGGGACATCAGGGCCGGGGGCAGGTGGGGCAGCAGGGTCTTGCGGTACAGGCTGTCCACGGTATTGCCGAAGATGACGCGCTCGTCCCGCATGGCCATGTGCCTTCCAGGGACCCAGGAGGTCCTGGACGCGCATTCTTCGCCCAGGGCCCCGGCGCAGGCCAGTTCCCATGCGACTTCGCGGCGGGGTTTCCCTCGCCGCTCAGGCTTCCTCGTCGGGCAGGAGCGTCCGGAGCAGTTCGTCGTCCGGTCCGAGGGGACGCCAACCAGAGGGTGGAGGGACCGCGCGGAGTGTCGCTCTCACCTGCGTCACGCGCTCCTCGTGTGTCTCTGGGGTGTAGCTGCTCCAACGAGCCAGTGCTTGGGCGACGTCGAATCGGTTGGTGTCATCCAGCACGGCCGGCCATCCCTCTGGAAGGTGGTGGAACAGTTCGCGCACGAGCTGCCCGCGCACCAGGCGTGTGACCTGTTTGCGCTGCTCCGCCTCGGCCACCAACCCGCTGAACACCTGCACCCCGGCGACGTCGTCCGCACCAAGCTCTTCAGCCAATGCAACCAGTGAGGCGGTAGGGCGTGCTTCGGCGAAGGCGGTCAGCGAGTCGTAACCGTGCTCGCGGACGCGCTCGTAGAGGCGGGCCTTCCAGTTCCCCTGCCAGGATCGTCCGTCGGTCATCGCCCTCTCCCTGGGATGAAGGTCATCGGGATGTCGTATTCCTTCAGATACCCCGCGACGAGCTTCAAGATCTCATTCCGTGTCAGCCGCTGGCCTGTTTCTGTCTCCGCGTTGCGTAGCACCTTCATGATCATCCGGTTCCATTCACCGGGCCATGTGCGCCCCAGTCGCCAGTTGCCGCCGCCGTGAATCGCCTCATGGTGTGATTGCTCCAGCCTCACGCAGAACTGGTCGATGTTCATGTCGCCCGTGAAGCCACGCTTCTCGAACCATGCCCGATGCTCGTCGGGGAGGACGTGGTGCTTGGGCGCGTCGGACATGCCCGCCCCCGCCCTGCCGGTCTCATGCATGCCGCGCACTTCGGGGCTGTCCCCCAGTGCGTCGCGCACGCCCTTGGGCAGGTCCTGATGCGCCTGGGCCATCAGCACCTGTCCGCCATGGATGCGGACGGCCGCGCTGACGGCGGGGACGGAGATGACGCCCGCCCGCACGAGCCTTCGCATCATCTCCACCCACTCCGCGGAGACAACCATCCGCGAGCCCATCATGACTCCGCCCGAACCCATCACGAGGCCCACGCCGAGCGTCGCGGGCGCCGCGGGAGGCAGCCGTGGCAGCGACATCTTCAGCGTGGAGATGAGGGTGAGCATCTCCAGCGCCTGCATCGCGGCGATGACCCGACCTTCGAGCTTCAGGGTGGAGCGGGTCTCTTGGTGGATCGTGTCGAACTCACGGGTCAACTTCCCCATCAGCTCGGGCATCGCGGTCGCCGCCGCCTCGACCCGGTCCGGGTCCGGTGACGCGAGGTCCGTCAGCGTGGGCTCCATCATTTCCTGCACGCGATGAAGGTCGACGAACAGCTTCTCGACGCTGCACATCGGGCAGTTCCGGAGCACGGCGTCCGCGAGGTGGAGGAAGTCAACCCAGGTGGCCAGCAGGAGCGTCCCGAAGAGGGCCGCCTGGAGCCGGGGCCCCGTCATGCGCAGGAGGCCCCGTTCCATGTTCGGATCACCGACCTGCGAGGCCGCGTCCGTCAGCGCGGTGATGCTCCCGAGCGCACCTCGAAGCCACGTCAACTGGTCGGAGCCATGGTCGAGATAGCGCGTGAACACGCCGTCGAGTCCCCGTCCTCCAAGGGCCGGAGGACGGGCCGCCAGCTTGGAGAACGCGGCTTCCACGCGGGCCCTGGAGCCCTTGGCCTCGTCCATGGCTTCGAGGACTGCTTGACGCGTCAGGGTGGAACTCTGCGCCGCTCCAACTCCGCTGCCTGGCCCCGCTTCTGTCGCGTCGTCACGCAACCTCTGGCGACGCAGCAGCCGTTGTTGCTCCTCGGGACCCGAGTTGGAAGACGGAGGAGAGCCCCGGGCGCGCGGGGGCTCATTGCTCGGAGCCTCTTCCCGCGCGGGCGCAGCAGCCACTCGCGGCGCGTAGCCCAAGCTCCGGCCATGCCCAGGCGCCCGAGGCACGGAGGCGCATCCCGTGACCAGCAACACCACGGCCAGCAGCAGGGCGTCAGCGCGCAGGGTCCACCTCCAGGTCCTCGGTCACGGTTGGGAGGTCTCCGCCTCCACCCCGCGGGCGCGGTGGAGGCGGACGCTCCGGGTGCGTCAGTAGTGCACGGACAGCGATACGCCGCTGTAGGTCGAGTAGCCGTTGAGCATGATCCACAGCCGGCTCGCGGACGCCTGCGCGGCCAGGGCGCAGCTCTCGTTGTTGCCCCCCAGGTAGGGCCGGCAGCCGTAGGTGGTCGTGGTGGGCGCGGCGCCGAAGCGCGTGTAGAGGTCCACGTCACCGGTGCCGCTGGAGAGGGTCACGGTGGAGGCCGTGCTCGCGGGCACGTCGATGCAGTAGTACTGCTGCGAGCCCGCCGCGCCGGAGAGGAGCGAGACCGTGGTGTTGTTCGGCAGCAGCACGCAGGAGGGCGGCGGAAGCGCGGCGCCCACGCCCACCGCGTTCCACGCGGCTTCCACCGCGTTCTGGATGGCGGTGCTGTAGCCCAGGCTCTGCGCGGCCTGCTTCGTCATCGTCTTGGCCTGCGCCAGGTTGGTGCTGGCGAGGAAGAGGTTGGCGTTGGCGTAGTAGAAGATGCGCCCCGCGGCCTGCACGCCGATGGCAGGCACGTTGACCGTCGTCTTGCCCCTCGGGTGCACGCCGCCCGTGGCCAGCAGCTTGAACGCGAGGTTCGGTACGCCGGAGCCGTAGTGCACGTCGGTGTTCGCGGTGAGCTGCGGGTAGTAGTCCACCGACGCGCCATCCAGCGCCGGGTCGTTCATGTAGCGCAGGGCGTCCCCGGGCGTGTTCGGCGTCACGACCAGCTCCCCGATGTGCCAGATGCTCGTCGCCGTGCTCCAGGTGCCGGACGCCCAGCTTCCACACGTCGCGGCGAAGATGTCCGACAGCGACTCGTTGAGCGCGCCGGACTCACCCGAATAGGTGAGGTTGGAGGTGGCACCCGTCACCGCGTGGGTGAACTCGTGCACGACGACGTCGGGATCCGTGCAGGGCGGCCCCGACGTGACGCCGTCGCCGTCACTGCAGATCATCGCGCTGCCGTTCCAATAGGCGTTCGGATACGGCGAGCTGTAGTGCACGCTCGCCTTCAACTGGATGCCCGCGCCGTTGTAGGAGTCCCGGGCGAAGTTCTGCTGGAAGCAGTCGTAGAAGAGGCCCAGGTTGTCGTACGTCTTGTCGATGACCGCGTCCCCGGTCGGAAGCTGCCCCTCCTGCCGGCACCAGCCATTCGTCGTGCCTCCCACCGAGCACACCCGGCGGTTGCGCGCGGTGTGGATCTCCGAGGTCCGCAGCACCTCCGCGCCGTCCGTCGCGCCGACGAAGACGTGGTCGCGCACCGGCAGGCCGTCCGGGGCCTCGCCGGACACCACGACCTCGAAGGCGCGCACCAGGGCCGCGTCCGGCGTCGGGCGCACGAACACCTCCCGGGGCGCTTCGGCGCTCTGGCCTCCGGCCGTCGCCGCCAGGGCCGCCTCTCGCGCCAGCTCCGGAGCGATGCGCGCCGCCTCCAGGGCCCCCTCACCATCGCGTGCCGAGCTGTTCACCAGGTACACCCGGCCCGCCTCGTCCAGGTGCACGAGCAGCTCCTCGCCCACCACCGGCAGGCCCTCCTTCACCTGCGCGTAGCGAACATGGGTATGGCCCAGCTCGTCGCGGTGGATGCCCACGGGCGTCACATCCTTCGCCTTCAGCCGGAAGGCGGGCAGCACCCGGGCCAGCGTGGGCTCCAGCAGCGCATGCGCCTGCCAGGCCGAAGCCCCGGGGATGGGACGGCCCGTGGCCCCCAGCGCGCCCTTGAGGAGCGACGGGACGCCATCCGGGTGCGCATCCAGCACCTGCGTGCCGGGCAGCGCTGCCAGGGCCGCCTCCACGTCCCGGAGGCCGGAGCCCTTGGCGACCTCGGAAGACGGCGGAGCGGGCGCCTCCGCGTCCGGCCCTCCCGCGCCACAGGCGGACAACGTGAACGTCAGGCCGGCCAGGAGCCAGCGGGTCTTGCGCGTCATGGACCTACCCCCTTTGGGACGAAGCAGTTCTTTAGAACATTCCAAGAAAAGCATGGAGCGCTGACTGTCAGCAGGGTTCATGGAAGACCTGGAGTCCGGGGGCGGTTCACCCGGGCCCACGTCGGCGGCGTTGCACCCACCCGGACGGGGGGCAGCCATCCGGACACGAACTCCGGGCGTTGTGACGCGGGGCGCGATGATAAGGACGGCCCCGCTGTTACCTCCCGTCACCCGTTCGCAAGGTCCTCCATGCTCACGCTGCGCGGGGCTCCGGCCCTCTCCGAATTCCGGTGGCCTTTCGCAGGTGCGCCGCATGGAGCGCGGCATCGCGTTCTTCCTCACCGGCCCGGGGGGCCGTGAGCTGGAGCCCCAGGAGGCCGAGGGCGTGGAGGCGGTGCTCCACGACCGGATGACGCAGGCGGTGCTGCCCCGGATGGAGGACGCGGCGGTGCTCTTCCAGACGCACGCGCCCCGGCCGCTCACGCGCGTGGACGTGCTGGGCGGAGGACGGGCCGCGCTGGTGCTGGCCAACGGTGAGCTGGGCCTGGCGCTGGCGGAGGACGAAATCGACTACCTGGTGGAGCGCTTCACGCAGCTCCAGCGCAACCCCACCGACGTCGAGCTGATGATGTTCGCGCAGGCCAACAGCGAGCACTGCCGCCACAAGATCTTCAACGCGTCGTGGACGCTGGATGGCAAGCCGCGCGAGCGCTCGCTCTTCCAGGCCATCAAGAACACCTTCGCCGCGAGCCCCGGCGGCGTGCTGTCCGCGTACAAGGACAACTCCGCCGTCATCGAGGGCTTCGAGGTGGAGCGCTGCACAACCATCCCACCGCCATCTCCCCGTACCCGGGCGCGGCCACGGGCGCGGGCGGAGAGATCCGCGACGAGGGCGCCACCGGGCGCGGCGCGAAGCCCAAGGCGGGCCTCACCGGCTTCTCCGTCAGCCACCTGCGCATCCCGGGCTTCACGCAGCCGTGGGAGGTGCCGTACGGCAAGCCGGACCGCATCGTGTCCGCGCTGGACATCATGCTGGACGGTCCGCTGGGCGGCGCGGCGTTCAACAACGAGTTCGGCCGGCCCAACCTGTGCGGCTACTTCCGCAGCTTCGAGCAGCAGATTCCCACCGCCACCGGCGTGGAGGTGCGCGGCTACCACAAGCCCATCATGCTGGCGGGCGGCATGGGCAACATCCGCGCGGGCCACGTGAAGAAGGAGCAGTTGCGCGCGGGCGACAAGCTCATCGTGCTCGGCGGCCCGGCGATGCTGATTGGCCTGGGCGGCGGCGCGGCGTCCTCCATGGCGCAGGGCGCGAGCGCGGCGGACCTGGACTTCGCCTCCGTGCAGCGTGACAACGCGGAGATGGAGCGCAGGTGTCAGGAGGTCATCGACCAGTGCTGGATGCTGGGCGAGCAGAACCCCGTGCGCTCCATCCACGACGTGGGCGCGGGCGGCCTGTCCAACGCGCTGCCGGAGCTGGCGCACGACAACGGCCTGGGCGGCAGGCTGGAGTTGCGCCAGGTGCCCAACGACGAGCCGGGCATGTCGCCGGTGGAGATCTGGTGCAACGAGGCGCAGGAGCGCTACGTGCTCGGCGTCGCGCCGGAGGACCTGGCGCGCTTCCAGGCGCTGTGCGAGCGCGAGCGCGCCCCCTTCGCCGTGCTGGGCGAGGCCACGGCGGAAGAGGTGCTGACGCTCTCCGACAGCCAGTTGGGGGACACGCCCATCGCGCTGCCCATGGACGTGCTCTTCGGCAAGGCGCCGCGCATGCATCGCGAGGGCGTGTCGCGGCCGCTAAAGCACGCGCCGCTCGACATCCCCCGGGACTGCAAGGCGCTGGCGCACGCGGTGCTGGCGCACCCGACGGTGGCGGACAAGTCGTTCCTCATCACCATTGGCGACCGCACCGTGTCCGGCCTCACCGCGCGGGACCAGATGGTGGGCCCCTGGCAGGTGCCGGTGGCCGACTGCGCGGTGACGCTGTCCTCCATCCTGTCCACCACGGGCGAGGCCATGGCGCTGGGCGAGCGCACGCCGCTGGCGCTCATCGACGCGGCGGCCTCCGCGCGCATGGCGGTGGGCGAGGCGCTGACGAACCTGGCGGCGGCGCGCATCGACACGCTGTCGGACGTGAAGCTGTCCGCGAACTGGATGGCGGCGGCGGGCAGCCCCGGTGAGGACGCGAACCTCTACGCGGCGGTGCACGCGGTGGGCATGGAGCTGTGCCCCGCGCTGGGCATCGCCATCCCCGTGGGCAAGGACTCCATGTCCATGCGCACACAGTGGCAGGAGGACGGCGCCAAGAAGGCGGTGACGTCGCCCCTGTCGCTCATCATCACCGCGTTCGCCCCGGTGCTGGACGCGCGCCGCGCGCTGACGCCGCAACTGGTCCACCTGGCGCAGGACACGCGGCTGCTCCTGGTGGACGTGGCGGCGGGCCGGCAGCGCCTGGGCGGCTCCGTGCTGGCGCAGGTCCACCAGCAGGTGGGCCCGGAGTCCCCCGACGTGGACGACCCGGCCCGGCTCAAGGGCTTCTTCGCCGGCATGCAGGAACTCCAGGCGGCGGGCGTGCTGCTCGCCTACCACGACCGCTCCGACGGCGGCCTCTTCGCCACGCTGGCGGAGATGGCCTTCGCGGGCCACTGCGGCCTGGACGTGGACGTGGAGCCGCTGGGAAGCGATCCGGTGGCGGCGCTCTTCAACGAAGAGCTGGGCGCGGTGGTGCAGGTGCGCGCGGCCGACGTGGCGCGGGTGGGGGACGTCTTCGCGAAGCACGGCCTGGGGGGCCACGTGCACGCGCTGGGCACTCCGACGCAGAAGCAGGTGGTGCGGGTGCGCGGCGGTGGCCTGGAGCTGCTCGCGGAGGACACCGTGGCGCTCAAGCGCACGTGGTCGCGCGTCAGCTACGAGATGCAGCGGCTGCGCGACAACCCCGTCTGCGCGGAGGATGAGTACGCGGCGAAGTGCGACGCGAGCGACCCGGGCCTGTCGCCGGTGCTCACGTTCGACCCGACGGTGGACGTGGCGGCGCCGTTCATCGCGAAGGGCGCGCGGCCCCGCGTGGCCGTGCTGCGCGAGCAGGGCGTCAACAGCCAGCAGGAGATGGCGGCGGCGTTCACCCGCGCGGGCTTCGCCGCGGTGGACGTGCACATGAGCGACCTGCTCGCGGGTCGCGTGTCGCTGAAGGACTTCCACGGCGTGCTGGCGTGCGGCGGCTTCAGCTACGGCGACGTGCTGGGCGCGGGCGGCGGCTGGGCGAAGTCCATCCTCTTCAACCCGCGCACGCGCGACGCCTTCTCCGCGTTCTTCGCGCGGCCGGACAGCTTCGGACTGGGCGTGTGCAACGGCTGCCAGATGTTCGCGCAGCTGCGCGAGCTCATCCCCGGCGCGGACGCGTGGCCGCGCTTCGTGCGCAACGCGTCCGAGCAGTTCGAGGCCCGCCTGGGCACGGTGCAGGTGGCCCCGTCCCCGTCGCTCTTCTACAAGGGCATGGAGGGCAGCCGGATGCTCATCGTCGTGTCGCACGGCGAAGGCCGCGCGGAGTTCCCCAACGAGGAAGAGGCCGCGCGCGTGGATGGCTCGGGGCTGGTGACGACGCGCTGGGTGGACAACCGGGGACAGGTGGCGGTGAGGTACCCGGCCAATCCCAATGGCTCGCCGCACGGCATCGCGGGGCTCACCACGAAGGACGGGCGCTTCACCATCACCATGCCCCACCCGGAGCGCGTGCACCGCACCGTGCAGCACTCCTGGGCCCCGCCCACGTGGGGCGAGGACGGCCCCTGGATGCGCATGTTCCGCAACGCCCGCGTCACCCTGGGGTGACACGGGAGGCGGTGGGGCCTTCTCCCGCTACGGCAGGAAGGCCCGCTTCACCGCGTCCAGTTGCGGATTGGCGCCGGTGACGGGGTCGGTGCAGCCCTGGTTCACGGTCCAGATGATGGCGCCGCCATAACCCTCCTCCTTCACGAAGGCGCCCTTGGCGGCGATGGCCCTGGGGCTGTCGTAGGAGATCCACGTCACCGTCCCGTCCTCCACCAACCCATTCGCGGGGAAGGTCACATAGCTGGCCTGGGCGGTGTCGTCCCAGTGGAGCGTTCCCTTCGCGGAGAGGTCGCGGATCTTCTTGTAGGTGAAGACGTTGTCCCCTCCGGCGTAATCGGATTCGCCCGTGAAGGGCTGATAGGGGCCGGTGATGTGGCGCCACGCCATGCCGTAGAAGGGAATGCCCAGGCCCAGCTTCGCCTTGGGGATGCCCGCCTTCACCCACAGCTCCAGGCTGGAGGCGATGGACGTGGGGTGCAATCCCTGCTCACCGCGCAGCGCGGACGTGTGCCAGGACTCCCAGCCCTCCCACGGGCCGATCATCTCGTAGGACATGACGTTGATCTGATTGAAGTAGGGCGCGAGCTGCGCGAACCACGGGTCCGCGTCCGCTGGGAAGTTGGCGTTGATCCAGTGGATGGGGAAGGTGAGCGTGATGTTGGAGCGTTGGCGGCGCAGGTCCCTCACCAGCGCGAGCAGCTTCGGCCGATCCTCCGGCTCCACCGGCTCCCAGTCCAGGTCCAGCCCGTCGTAGCCGAAATCGTTCATCACCCTGCGCAGGTTCGCGGCGAACTTCGCCCGGTTCGCGTCGGAGGCCGCGCCCACCCAGCCCTCGTGCGTGCCCGCGCCGCCCACCATCAGGATGGCCTGGCGTCCGGCGGCGTGCGCGCGCTCCGCCAACCTGCGCGCGATGTCCGGGCCGTCGTCGTGGTCGAACTGCGCGGTCAGCGTGCCATCCGGATTGGGAGTCACGCGTCCGACCATCAGGTGCGTGATGGCGCTGAAGTCCACCTTCTCCGGTGGATAGAGCTCCGTGTTCCAGCCCGTGTAGTAGCCCGACACCCACTTGCCCTCGCCCGGCGGCGTCGGCCGGTGGACTCCCACGGTGGCCACGGCGTTCCGGCTCGGATCCGCCTTGCTCCGGGCAATCACGCGGTAGGTCCCCGGCGCGTCCGGCGCGGTGTAGAGGCCGGTGTCGCTGACGGTGCCGCCTGAATCGCCCGGCTCCACGCTCCAGGTCACCCCGGCGTCCGTGCTGCCCGTCACGGTGGCGGTGAAGTGAAACGTCTCCCCGGGCGACAGGAAGGCGTTCGTCGGGCTCACGGTGACGCGCACCTCCTCCGGGGGCGCCTGGGCGCGCTCCACGCCCAGGTCGTCGATGAAGAGCGGCAGCAGCGTGCTGCCGCTGTCCTCTTGAATCCACAGGCCCGTCAGGAACGTCTGGCCTTCGGGCACCAGCGCGGACATGGGCACGCGGCAGGAGGTCCAGCCGCCGCTGGGAATGGCGCCACCTTCACACGTGGGCCCCAGGGGCACGCCCGCGGGTTGCTCGGCGCCCAGGATGGCGCGCACGCGCACCGCCGGGTTCGCCGCGTTGCTTGCGCCGTGCACCTTCAGCACCAGCGTGTCCTCGGGCGCGACCTCGAGTCCCGGGTGGTTGAAGTAGAGCGCCTCCCAGGGCCCCAGTGTGACGGAGATGGAGTGCGTGCCGGTGGCCACGGGGTCGGTGGCGCTCAGCGAATGGGCCTGCGCCCAGGAGAAGTCCTCCCAGGGCGCGTCCAGCCGGTCCTGGTAGATCCACGTCGTCGGGGCGGACTGCGTGCCCGCGTCCACGGAGGGCCGGGGCGTGTGGGGACAGCTCGCCAGCCCCACGCCGATGAGCAACACGACGCCCAGCACCCCGAGGAACACCGTCGAACGTCGTCCCATGTCGCTCCACCCTCATCGAAGTGAGGTGTGGCGGTCTGGTGCCGCTCACACACCGCGCTGGTCAGAGCGGGCGCCAGGAGCTTCAGGACGGACACCGCACCCGGCACCCGGCCTGGGAGGAGGGCGGGGCTGGGACGCGAGGGCGGGGTGCTCGACTACCGGAGGAAGGCGCCCTTCACCGCGTCCAGCAACGGATTGGCGCCGGTGGCGGCATCGGTGCAGCCCTGGTTGAGGGTCCAGATGATGGCGCCGCCATAGCCTTCCTCCTTCACGAACGCGCCCTTGGCGGCGATGGCCTGCGGACTGTCGTAGGAGATCCACGTCACCGTCCCGTCCTCCACCAACTGGTCCGGAGCGAACGTCACGTAGCTGGCCTGGGCCTTCTCATCCCACTGGTACTTCCCCTGCTTCGAATAGCGGAGGATCTTCTTGTACGTGAACGAGTTGTCCCCGCCGACGTAGTCGGACCAGTTCGTGAACGGCTGGTAGGGGCCGGTGATGTGGCGCCACGCGAGGCCATAGAAGGGGATGCCCAGCCCCAGCTTCGCCTTGGGGATGCCGGACTTCACCCACAGCTCCAGGCTGGAGGCGATGGACGTGGGATGCAATCCCTGCTCACCGCGCAGCGCGGACGTGTGCCAGGACTTCCACCCGTCCCACGGGCCGATCATCTCGTAGGACATGAGGTTCATCTGATCGAAGTACGGCGCCAACTGGACGAACCATGGGTCGGCGTCGTTGGGGAAGTTGGTGTTGATCCAGTGCAGGGGAAAGGTGAGGAGCATCTTCGGACGCGCCTCGCGCAGGGCCTTCGCCAGGGCCAGCAACTGGGGGCGGTCCTCGGGCTTCACCGGCTCCCAGTCCAGGTCCAGCCCGTCGTAGCCGAAGTCATCCATCGCCTTGAGCAACGCGCGGACGAACTGCGCCCGGTTCGCGTCGGAGGCCGCGCCCACCCAGCCGTCGTGCTCGCCGGATCCGCCCACCATGATGAGGGCCTTGCGACCGGCCGCGTGGGCGCGCCTGGACAGCGTGCGCGCGATCTCCGGGCCCCGGTCGTTGTCGAACTTCGTGCTGAGCGTGCCGTCCGCCTTCGGGGTGACGCGCCCGACGAGGATGTGCGTGAGCGCGCTGAAGTCCACCTTCTCCGGCGGGTAGTCGTCCGCGTTCCAGCCCGTGTAGTAACCGGACACCCACTTGCCCTGGCCCGGAGGCGTCGGAGGGCTGACCACCACGGTGGCCACGGCCTGTTGGTGGGGGTCCGCCTTGCTCCGGGCCATCACTCGGTAGACGCCCGGCTTCTTCGGCGCCGTGTAGAGACCGGTGGCCCCGAGGGCGCCCCCGTCCTTGCCGGGCTCGACGCTCCAGGCCACCTCCGTGTTCGGGCTGTTCGCCACCGTGGCGACGAAAGTGTGCGTGGCGCCCGGGGAGAGGAAGACGTCCGGCGTGTTCAGGGTGATGCTCACGCCTGCCTTGAGGGCCTGCGCGCCCGGGTGCTCCACGCCGATGTCGTCGAAGAAGAGCGGGGGCAGGGTGCCGCCGCTGTCCTCCTGGAGCCAGAGTCCGGTGATGCTCTTGCGCTCCTCGGGCACCAGCTTCGACAGGGGGACGCGGCAGGTGGCCCAGCGTCCGGCGGCAATGGCGCCGCCGTCACACGTGGGGCCCAGCGGCACTCCCACGGGCTGCTCCGCGCCGATGACGACGCGCACGCGCACCGCCGCGTTCCCGCCCGCCTTGCCCCCGTGCACGCGCAGCACCAGCGTGTCCCCGGGCTCCACGCGCAGGCCCTCGTGGCCGAAGTACAGCGCCTCCCATGCGCCCAGCGTCACGGAGATGGCGCGGGTGCCCACGGCCACGGGCGCGGTGGCGCCGAGCGAATGCGTCCCCGCCCAGGTCAGGTCCTGCCAGGGCGCGACGAGCTGGTCCTGGTAGATCCACGTCGTCGGGCGGGACGGGGTGCCCGCGTCCCCCGCCGCCTTGGGCCGGGGCGGAGCGGCCAGGCTCACACCGGCCATCAGCAGCGGGGTAAGCAGCACCGCCAGCAACCCCATCGGATGTCGTCGCATGATCCCGCACCCTAGCGAATCGGAGGCCGGGTCCGCTGGGGGGGCCGCGCGCGTGCGGCGTGGCCGAGGGCCGTCAGGGTGGCAGGCGGATCCCGGGACCGCGGCGCCCGAGGCAGCCCGGTGGAACCGGCTGCTCCCGGGGCGCGGATGACAACGGCTACGCGCGGACCAGCTCGATGGGACTGCCTTCCGGCACGTGCTTCATCGCCACCGAGTTCATGCAGTAGCGCAGCCCCGTGGGCGGCGGGCCGTCCGGGAAGACGTGGCCCAGGTGGCCGTCGCAGCGGGCGCAGCGGACCTCCGTGCGCACCATGCCGTGGGACACGTCGCGGATCTCCGTGAGCGAGTCCGGGGACAGGGCCTGGGTGAAGGACGGCCAGCCCGTGCCGGACTCGAACTTCGTCCCGGACTGGAACAGCGGGTTGTTGCACCCCGCGCACACATAGGTGCCGGGCGTCTTCGTGCCCAGGAAACAGCCTGACCCCGGGTACTCCGTGCCGTGCCGGCGCAGCACGTCGAACTCCTCGGGGGTGAGGCGCTTGCGCCACTCTTCGTTGGAAAGGTTGAGCTTGTCCGTCATGGGTCCTCCTCCACGGTGTCTTCTCCGGGCACCTGCCCGAGCACGACCTTGGATGCTCCAGCGTGATTCCCGTCGCACCGTATACCAGGGAGGCAGGCGGGCGACTGTCACCCCTGCGACCCATGGCACGTCCGTGCGAGCCCGACGACACGGCCACGAAGAAAGGGTGGCGCGGGTTGTACCCCGGCATGGGGATGCGCGGGCCCCGAGGAGGTTGCCAATGCGGGTTGCGGAACTGATGAAGAAGGACGTGGAGACCATCGACGCGGGCGAATGTCTGCGCACCGCCGCGGAGCGCATGCGCACCGGCTACCTCGGCGCGCTGCCCGTCACGGAGAACGGCCAGCTCGTGGGCATGCTGACCGACCGGGACATCGCCGTGCGCTCCACCGCCCTGGGCAAGGACCCCAACGTCACCTCCGTGCGCGAGGCGATGACCGCCGCCGTCATCACCTGCTCCGCGGACGACTCGCTGGATGCCGGCGAGCGCCTGATGGAGGAGAAGAGCGTGCGCCGGCTCGTCGTCGTGGACGCGGACCGCCACACGGTGGGCATCCTCGACATGGACGATGTCGCCACCGTGCCCGGCAAGCTCATCCGCCCCGGCGAGCTGCTGGAGCACCTCAGCATCTATTCGTGAACGGCTGGCGGGAAGCGGGCCCGGCATCCCCCAACGGCGTGGGGAACACCGGGCCCTCGAAGCGCCGTGGCTTCAGCCCGCCACGGCCGGCTGGCACGCGGCGGACAACCACGACACGGCTTCATCCCAGGACAGGTCGCGCTGGGCGCCGTCGCGCTGGCGCAGGCGGACGTTGTTCGCCTCCACCTCGCGGCCACCGACCACCGCGAGGAAGGGCACGCCGTCCTCGTGCGAGCCCAGCACCTTGCGCGACAGCGATTCATCCCGGACGTCCGCTCGGGCGCGGCAGCCCGCCTGTCTCAACCGCGCCGCCAGCCGCTGCGCGTACGCGGCGGCCCCCGCGCCCACGGAGGCCACCACCACCTGTTCGGGCGCGAGCCACGCGGGCAGCGCGCCCCCGTGGTGCTCCAGCAGGATGCCGATGAACCGCTCCAGGCTGCCGAACAGCGCGCGGTGAAGCATCACCGGGCGCACGCGTGCTCCGGCCGCGTCGACGTAGTGCAGGTCGAAGCGCTCCGGCAGCACCAGGTCCAGTTGGATCGTGCCGCACTGCCACGCGCGGCCCAGCCGGTCCTGGAGCACGAACTCCAGCTTGGGCCCGTAGAAGGCGCCCTGTCCCGGCTGCTCCGCGAACTGGAGCCCCGCCTGCCTGGCGGCGGACTGGAGCCACGCCTCCGCCTGATCCCACACCGCGTCGCTGCCCGCGCGCATCGCCGGACGCCCGGAGAAGGCCACCTGCACGTCGTCGAAGCCGAAGCCCGCGTAGAACGCCCTGAGCGACTTCACGTAGCGCACCACCTCCGCCTCCACCTGCTCCGGAGCGCAGAAGATGTGGCCGTCGTCCTGCGTGAACTGGCGCAGGCGGAACAGGCCATGCAACGCGCCGCTGGGCTCGCTGCGGTGCACCAGCCCGAACTCCCCCAGGCGCAGGGGCAGGTCGCGGTGGCTGGGCGCCATGCGCTGCACGAGCTGGATGTGGCCCGGGCAGCTCACCGGCTTGAGGGCCAGGTGCCGGTCACCCTCGGGCATGCAGAACATGTTCTCGCGGAAGTTCTCCCAGTGGCCGCTCTGCTCCCACAGGGGCTGGGAGCACAGCTGCGGCGTACGGACTTCCTGGTAGCCCTCGTCGCGCATGCGGGCGCGGACGTGGTCCTCCAGCAGGCGGTACAGCATCAGTCCGCGCGGGTGCCAGAACACCATGCCCGGGGCCTCTTCCTGCAGGTGGAAGAGGTCCAGGCGCTGGCCCAGCGCGCGGTGGTCGTGTTCGTCGAGCATCGTCGTATCTCCGTGTGTCGGTCGGGTGAAGAAGCCGGGGCCGGACACGGGGCGTGAGTGCTTGCACGGTCGCCCCGGCCGGTACTCGGCGGGGCGGGAAACCGTGCGCTCGTCAGACCACCGACACGCGCACCGATACCCGTCCCGCCGAGGCGGTAGTGGTCGTGGTCGCGGTGGTGGTGATGAAGAGGCTCACGGGACAAGAAGTGCTCCCGGACGCACGGAAAGTCAAGCCGTGCGCCGGGACGACAGGGGCCGTCAGTTCAACAGCGCCAGCAGGCCGAACAGGCCGACGAACAGGTAGAAGAGCGACTCGCCAGCGATGAGGCCACCGCCCACCAGGGACATGGTGCTCATGTCCTCCGGAAGCACGGCCTCGCCCGGCGCGGGCTCGCGGGTGAAGCGCTTGGAGAAGGTGTTGAACAGCGACGTGAGCACGCCGCCGACGCCGAACCACAGGGTGGCCGGCAGCGCGATGAAGCCACCGAACGCGGCCGCGTAGGGGCTGGGCAGCACCACCGAATCCATCACGTAGCCCACCGCGAAGCCGTTGCGCGAGCCCTGCACGAAGCGCAGGTACGCGGGGTGGCGGCGGATGATCTTGCGCAGGACCTCCATCGTGAAGCCGATGCCCAGGCCGATGATCAGCGCCTTCACCTTGTGGGCCGACAGCGCGCCCAGGTCGCGGATGGCGCCCACGAACTTGTACGTCATCGCGCTTCCCCACTGGCCCACCTGCGTGTCGGGGTGGTCCAGCTGGTTGACGGACAGCACCGGGTAGGCGCCCATGAACACGCGCGCCAGGCCCACGCACAGCACCGCGCCCATGAAGATGCCCAGCACCTGGTAGCGGAACTGCACCACGCGGTTGGTGCCCAGGCGCCAGCCGGTGGAGCGGTCCTGCTGCATGTCGCAGCCCACCGACGTGGAGATGAGCAGGATGGAGGATGCCATCAGGCCCACCAGCGGATCCTTCAGGCCCAACAGCGACATCAGCAGCACCGACATCACGAACGCGCTGGAGATGGGGTTGTTGTCGCTGATGCCGTACGCGATGCCGTTGATGAGCACGAACAAGAGCGACAGCGCGAGCCCGAAGATGATGAAGCCCGCGGGCTGGTGCAGCACCTGCGTGGCGACGACGACGACCGCCGCGCCCCAGCTCACCACCCAGGCGATGAGGCGGGGCACGTTGACCTTCTTCCAGGCCGGCTCGTCGTCCACCGGCGCCTGCGCGCGGCTGCGGATGCGCCCCACCGCCTGCACCGCGAGCAGCGCCAGGTCCACCAGCGCCGCGCCGCAGATCATCGCCAGCGAGATGAGGAAGCCGATCTTCCGGTACGGATCATTGGGCCCCAGCCACCCGATGCCTTGCAGGAAAGGGGTGATGGCGAAGCCCAACAGGCCCATGCACATCGCGGGCACGGTGATGCGGCTGCCGACCACCATGCCGGCGCCCACCGTGGAGCTGCTCACGCTCAGCGCCGCGACGGCCGCGACCTTCTCCGTCAGCCACGCGGCCAGGATGCCCAGGCCGGTGCCTCCGCCCAGCTTCGCGATGGAGGCCTTGAGCAGGCGCTTGTCGGTGAGCGCTCGCAGGATGTTGGCCACCGCGTAGCCGGACGGGTAGTCCAACTGGAGCCGGTCCACCAGCAGCGGTGTGTAGAGCATGCCCACGCCCACGCCGAACATGCCCACGCAGCCGACGAAGAGCATCAACTGCCACGCGGGCGGCTGGGGCATGCCCAGCCACACCATGGCTTGAATCAGCACGGACATGGCGCACAGCGAGGCCACCGATGCGGCCATCGTCTGCATGTAGTTGGCGCCGTGCTTGCCCTCCGCGCCGTAGCCATAGGTGACGACGCTGCCGAGGATGCCGGAGAGCACCTGGCTGGCCACGAAGAAGCCCAGGCTGAAGTTCATGTACGACGCGGCCACGCCGCCCAGCGGGCCGAGGATGAGGATGGCCACCGTGGCGAGCAGCAGGTGGTACTTCCATGTGTTCACCGCCGGCAGGAAGCGGAAGCGCGGGGTCACCGCCTCGGATGCGGGCGACAGG
>SECN01000445.1 GCA_004173515.1 Myxococcaceae bacterium
CAGCCCCCCGTCCTCCGGAGGCCCCCTCCCCCAGCAACCCATCCACCCGCGCGTACGTCAGGCCGGGCAGACCGTAGAGGTTGGCTCGCGAGGCCCGAGACAGGTCCACCCCCGAGCGTCGCAACACCGTCAGCGCCGCGAAGGTCTCCGCCGTGATGGCGCCGTCCTCCCGCAGCGCGAACAACGCCTGCTCTCCTGTATCCTCGGGGTCGACCTCGTAGGCCGCCGCATGCGCCACGACGGGCACGGCCCAGGGGAACAGCCACACGCAGAGCAGGAGGAGGAAACGCACGCGGCGGGCCCTCTGCACGAGCGGGACCACCCTTCCCTACAAGGTGACCTCCACGGTCGGCCCATCCCTTCCCCGGACCGGGCGTCCAGCCAAGGGACGGGGGGTCCTCCTTCCCCACGACGAAGACGCCACGCGGTGCGGCTATGCTGCGGACCACATCTTCGTGAGGGCCGACATCGCGGCCCCAGAACAGCTCATGGGCCACGTCCACATCCTTCGCCACTTCCCCTCTCCCCAGGAGGGATTCAACCGCACCGTCCGCATCTACACGCCGGACCATTACGACGCCTGGAAGGACCACCGCTTCCCGGTGCTCTACATGCACGACGGGCAGAACGTGTTCGCGCATCCGGAGTCCGCCGTCTTCGACACGTGGTGCGCCAACCGCGTCATCGAAGAGGGCGTGAGCGCGGGCCGGATGGAGCCGTGGATCATCGTCGCGGTGGACTCCGGGGCGGGCCGCTTCCAGGAGTACTCGCCGTGGGACGAGCCGCGCAACGGCGTCGTCGCGCGCGGCGAGGCGTACGGGCGCTTCCTCGTGGAGGAGCTCAAGCCGTACATCGACCGGACGTACCGCACGCGCGCGGGCAGCGAATGGACGGGCACCATGGGCTCGTCGCTGGGCGGCCTCATCTCGCTGTACCTGGGGTGGAAGTTCCCGCAGGTGTTCGGCCGCATCGGCGCGCTGTCGCCCACGGTGATGTGGAGCCAGGGCCGGCTGTTCGACGCGTGGCGGGCCCACAGCCAGCGCTGGACGCGCATCTATTTGGACGCGGGCGCCACCGAGTCCATCCACGCGGGCGGCCTGCCGCTGGACTACGGGCAGCGCACGCTCGACTTCTTCAAGCACCTCAAGGGCCTGGGCTACGGCGACCACGAGGTGTCCCTGGTGCTGGAGCCTGGCGGCGAACACCACGAGAAGGACTGGCAGCGCAGACTCCCGGGCGCCATGCAGTGGCTGCTCGGTTGAGTCCGCGTTCGTGACACGCGTCCCCCGGACCGTGCCGCTCGAACAGCGGCACGTCTACGTGCAGGTGGTGGAGGGACTGCTCCAGCACGGCCTGCGCGGCAAGGTGTCGCCCCGCCTGCGCGAGCGGCTGCGGCAGGCCGGCGTGGACCTGGACCGGCCGCTGTTGCCACTCTACCCGGTGCCGCTGTGGACGCGGTGCCTGGACATCGTCATCGAGGAGACCTACCCGAGCATGACCCGGGAAGAGGGGTTCCGGCGGCTCGCGCGGGCGCACGTGGAGGGCTATGGGGCCACGCTGCTCGGGCGCGCGGTGATGAGCGTGATGCGCCTGTTGGGACCGAAGCGCGTCGCGCAGCGGCTGCCAGAGGTGCTGCGCGGGACGGACAACTACACGGAGGCCGTGCTGACCGAGCAGGGGCCCGCGCACCACGAGCTGCGGATCAACTCCGTCATCGATGCGCCCGGCTACGTGGAGTCGCTCTTCGAGGCGGTGCTCCAGATCGGCGGTGCGCGGGAGCCTCGCGTGACGAAGCTTCGCGAGGAGCAGGACGGCACGGTGTATTCGCTCACCTGGACGGAGCGCTGAAGCTGTCCGTCACACCGTCGCCTGGATGAAGCGCACCGCCTCCTGCATCGCTTCCTTGTCCGCGTGGCGGGTGAGGTACATCTCCTCGCCCAGGAGGCTGTGGTAGATGGGCGGCAGGTCGCGGTGGACGAGGAGTGAGTTCCCCATCCGCTCCACGATCTGCGCGTGCGAGTGTTTGTAGCGGCGGCCGTGACGGCGCGCGCTGTGGCAGACATGGTGGCGCGGCGTGTACTGGAAGTCCGCCACCGGGTCGCCCGTCACGACGCGGGCATAGAGCCGATACACGTCGATGTCGCACGTGTAGTTCATCATGTCCGTCATGAAGCCGCCGGGCGGGCGCAGGTTGGCCTCCAGCACGACGAAGCGGCCGTCGGGCAGCCGGAAGAACTCCAGGTGGAACCAGCGCTCGCGCAGGCCGAAGGCGGCGACCACCTGGCGGCCCAGCACGTCCAGCGCGGGGGGGATGTTCTGGAGGCTCCAGAAGGAGATGTCGCGCCGTTCGGTGACGGTCTCCATGCCGCCGTCGCTGTACTCGTGGCTGAGCGTGAAGACGATGGCGCCGTGGCGGTCCACGATGCCGTCGTAGGTGACGATGGTGCCGCGTACGAAGGGCTGGGCCACGTAGGACGTGGGCAGCGGGTGCGCGAGCGCGGCGTCCACCTCCGCGTCGGTGGTGACCTTGAACGTGTGCGCGGCGCCCACGCCCACGTCGGGCTTGAGCACGAGCGGGTAGCCCACGCGGGCGGCGAAGGCCTTCACCTGGTCCGCGTCGCGCACGCGCAAGAGGTCCGGGTGCGGGACACCGGAGGCGTGGAACACCTCCGCCATGCCGGACTTGGAGCGCAGCTTGAGGATGTCCGCGGGCTGGAGGCCGGGGGCGTGGAAGTCCTCGCGCAGGCGGGCTTCGACTTCGAGCCAGGATTCGTTGAGGGACTCGATGCGGTCCATGCGGCCATGGCGCCACGTGAGGTAGCCGGTGGCGCGCACGAGCGCGTCGTAGTCCGTCAGGCTGGGGACGAAGAAGTATTCACGGAGGGATTCGCGCAGCTCCGGACGCAGGGATTCGTAGGGCGTGTCACCGATGCCCAGCACGGACACGCCGCGCTCGCGCAGCGCGACGGCGAAGTGGAAGTAGTGGCTCGGGAAGTGGGGGGAGATGAAGACGAAGTTCATGGCTCCTGGCGGGCGGGTCCCCCGCTGGGGACGACCATAGCGGCACCGCCCCCGCCCTTGAAGCCCGGTGGGTCACACTGTCCACCAGCAGGGCTCGCCACGGGGGCGCCCTGGAGGGAACATGGGGACCATGGCGGAGGATTCCGACGGATTTGCCCGGGCCCGGGAGCAGATGGGGCGTCACACCATCCCGGAGCTCATCGACCTGCTGGAGAGCGAGGACGTGCGCACGCGCTTCCTGGCGGAGATGTGTCTGAGGGACGCGACCTCCACCTGACTCCACTTCCAGCCCGCGGGTCCGCGGGCCGAACGGGAGGCGGCGGTGAAGGAGTGGCGCGACTGGTGGGCCGCGCACCGGGGGACGTTCAAGAAGCGGTGGGGCTCACGCAGCGGGTGACGGCGCGCGGGGCAGAGCTCCGCTATCCGCCGCGAACCACAGGGACCAGTCGCTCCCGGACTTCGGACAGGAAGCGGGTCAATCCAACGCGCTCGCCCCGGGCACGGAGTACATCCAGGGAGGTGGAACGCAGGCACTCTTCTTCGCGCTCCAGACGACCGGAGGTCAGTGCATCCAGTGCCTTCTTGGCATCGTTCTTCGCCCCATGTTCCCGGGCCGTCAGCCGGTGGGCTTCGCGCACGGGATGGAACGAAAGGCGCTGCTCTTCCTGACGGAGTACGTCCGCTTCGGAGTCCTTGGCATCGTAGCCGACGAGCACCCAGCATTCCCGCTTGGGCTCCGCCACACCGATGACGACCTCAAAGGGCCAGGGCTTGTCATCGCGGGCCTGTTCCAGACCGCTGCGCCGTTCCTCATCCGCATCACTGTCACGAATCAGCATCACGGCCTGCGGCTTCGGTTCGGCATCCACGAAAAGCAGGAGCGCTCGCCGGGCCATCAGTGCATCGGGGCCGCCGGGCTTGTTGTCGAAGTGGCCGAGGACGCCCCGGAGCCCGACGCGCGTGGCCTCGGCTTTCACGGAGGCCCACCGGAGGAAGGGCTCCCCAGGCGTCAGTCCTCGCCACCTGCGCTGCGTGTCCAGCAGCGCGTCGTCGAGCCAGTCGATAGCTTCGACCAGCACGCGGTCAGCGAGCGCACAGGCGGTATCACGGTCTGAACGGGCCTCGCAGACCACGCCAAGCTCGTATGCGGGCTCACTCATTCGGGGAGGACGCAGGCACCTTTTCCATCCAGCTTTCGCCCACCGTGCTCCAGAACTCTCCCGGGCTCATCAAGTCCTTCCACTTCTCGAAGTCGGGGTGCGCGGTGAGCTTCTCGCAGCGCGCGAATCCATTCTCAGCCTGGAAAGTCATCCGGACCTCCTCTGGCTTTAAATAGTTCAGGACGAAGGGCGAGTGACTGGTTGCGACGATCTGTAGCTCAGGGTCTTTCTTCTGGATTGCGCGCAAAATCTCGATGAGTTTTCCCTGAGCAGTGGGATGCAGTGACAACTCAATGTCATCTATCAACACCAATCGAGGTTTCTGAGGTCCCATCAGCACAGTCAAAAGACCGAGGGCCATCAACGTTCCCTCCCCTGCAGAATTTGCCGGCACTTCTCTGGCACCCTGCATATCGAGCACAATGCGGTTTCCCCAGAGAGTGCGTCGCTCAGACACCTGGGTTTTCTGCTCATCCAGAGCAATGGTCCGCAGATTGGTTTGCTCGACCGCAGCGCGCTCAATGCGAATCCTACGAACAGAGGGAACGATCTGCTTTAATGCCAGTTCGATCTCCGAAAAAATTTCATCTTGACTCAGCTTCAGGTAGGCCAGCGTCGAAGCTAGCCCTGCTCCATCGCCGGCGATCTCAGGCACAGGTTCATCGCTATAAGAAGCTTCCGCCAGCTTTCCCGGCTCAAAACGCAAGACTGCCGTTGCCGCCCAGGACAAGCGGGCTGACTTTGGCGGCCTAGCTTCGTGTGAATTGACAGCCGAGTTCCTAGCGGAGCCGCCAGCTTTGACCACGCCAACCTCAGTTATTCCCAACCAATCAACAATTTCTCCTGCCCATTCAACAGACACGGAATGCAACTGTTGCCCTGCCACGGGTGCAGCCCGAAGGCTGAGCTTGCCCGGAGAATCAGCCCAATTTCCTTGAGCCATCAACGCAATAGGCTGAGTCGCACCAAAGGAACTGAGGTTCTCTGAGATGTAATGGGTTTTCGAAGGTTCAAGGAAAGCCTGCGACGCATTTGTGGACAGCAGCCGCAGCCCCTCCAGCACAGTCGTCTTCCCCGACGCATTGGGCCCCACCAGCACGGTGAACGGTTCCAGCTCCAAATCGAGCGAGCGGTATGCCTTGAAGTTGCGAAACTGCACCTTCTCGATCACGCGTGCACCCTCCTCCGCCCTGCAACTCCGCCCCAGGAACCCCAGGGCGGAGCCAACACCACGTCTCAGTTCTTCTGCAGCGGCCGGTAGCGGATGCGGTGCGGCTCCAGCGCGTCCGGGCCCAGGCGCTTCTTCTTGTCCGCTTCGTAGTCCTCGAAGTTGCCCTCGAAGAAGAACGCCCTCCGCAGCGTCTCCACGTCCAGGTCGTTCGTCGGCTCGTCGAGCAGCAACAGGTTGCCGCCGCTCTTGAGCATCTTCGCCAGGTGCAGCCGGTTGCGCTCGCCGCCGGACAGGTCCTTCACCCGCTTCTGCTGATCCGTCCCCTTGAACGCGAAGCCCGACAGGTACGCGCGGCTGGGCACCGTGCCCGCCTTGCCCAGGTCGATGAGGTCCAATCCGCCGCTCACCTCCTGGAACACCGACTGCTCGCCGTTCAACGAGTCGCGGCTCTGGTCCACGTAGGCCATCACCACCGTCTCGCCAATCTTCAGCTCGCCCGCGTCCGGCTTCTCCGTGCCCGTCATCATCCGGAACAGCGTCGTCTTGCCCGCGCCGTTCGGACCAATCACGCCCACGATGCCGCCCGGCGGCAGCTTGAAGTTCAGCTCGTCGATGAGCAGCCGCTCGCCGTACGCCTTGCGCAGCCCCTTCGCCTCCACCACCAGCCCTCCCAGCGGCGGACCCGGCGGAATCATCACCTCGCCCGTCACGTCCCGCTTCTGCTGCGACTGGTTGAACAGCTCCTCGTACGCGGCGATGCGCGCCTTGCTCTTCGCCTGACGCGCCTTCGGAGACGCCCGCACCCACTCCAACTCGCGCTTGAGCGTCTTCTGACGGTGGCTCTCCGACTTCTCCTCCAGCTCCA
>SECN01000446.1 GCA_004173515.1 Myxococcaceae bacterium
CGAGTGCCCGCCTCCCCACGCCTTCCGCCCGCCTGCTTGGGGCACACTTCGGTTTTCCCGAAGCTTCGTGCCCGGATTCCCTATTTGCCGAAGAGTCTCCTGGCCCCTATCTGAAGAGGGTTGGCTTTTCAGCCCCCCCTTTCCAGGTGAACGCCTTGGACTCGATACAAACCATCGGCAGCCCCCTCATGTGGGGCGGCTTCATCGCCTTTGTCTTCGCGATGCTCGCGTTGGACCTGGGCGTCTTCCACCGCAAGGCCCACGCGGTGAGCTTCAAGGAGGCCGGTGCGTGGAGCGCGGTGTGGGTGAGCCTGGCGCTGACCTTCAACGGCATCCTCTTCTGGCGCTACGGCTCCGGGCCGGGGATGGAGTTCCTCACCGGCTACCTCATCGAGAAGTCGCTCTCCGTCGACAACATCTTCGTCTTCGTCGTCATCTTCTCCGCGCTGAAGATTCCGGCGCTCTTCCAGCACCGGGTGCTCTTCTGGGGCATCCTGAGCGCGCTGGTGTTGCGCGCGGCGATGATCTTCGCGGGCGTGGCGATGCTGGAGCGCTTCCACTGGCTCATCTACGTCTTCGGCGCGTTCCTCATCCTCACGGGCATCAAGCTCTTCATCCAGCGCAACGCGGAGGAGCACCCGGAGGACGGCTGGCTCATGCGCACCGCGCGCCGGGTGATTCCCTCCACGCCGAACTTCGACGGGCAGCACTTCCTCACGGTGGAGAACGGCCGCAAGCTGGCGACGCCGCTGCTCATGGCGCTGATGCTGGTGGAGGCCTCCGACGTGCTCTTCGCGCTGGACTCCATCCCGGCCATCTTCGCCGTGACGCGCGACCCGTTCATCGTCTTCACGTCCAACATCTTCGCCATCCTGGGCCTGCGCTCGCTCTTCTTCCTGATGGCCGGGGCGATGGAGAAGTTCAGCTACCTGAAGGTGGGCCTGTCCGGCGTCCTCATCTTCGTGGGCGCGAAGATGGCGCTGGTGGACGTGGTGCACCTGTCGCCCGCGGTGTCCCTGGGCGTCATCGCGCTGGTGCTGGGCGCCAGCATCGTGGCCTCGCTGGTGAAGGCCCGCCACACGCCGCGATGCGCGTGGGGGCTCGGGCCGTTTTTCATCCACGGCCCCTCAGTGCGCCCGGGACAGCTCCATGAACTCCAACCAGGAGCGGATGACGTCCTCGAACTCCTCCAGGGGCAGATCCTGGGAGCGTCCGGGGATGGTCTCCTCGCTGTGGATGGAGGCCCGCGCGCGCGACAGCTCCAGGCTCCACGCATCGCCGTTGACGTCCCAGCGCTCGCGCTTTCCGTGTCGTACGGCGTTGAGGACGCGCAGCATCTTCTCCGCCCGGGACGGCTCGAAGCCGAGCTCCTGGGCCAGGTAGTCCGCCAGCACGTCGTCCGGAGGAAGGCCGTTCACGACCGCACGACCCTGCTGATCCCACGTGAATCGCAATGTCCTGGGCACGCTCGTGAAGGTGACACAGCGGCTGGATCTTTCCCCAGACCTTGCCGTGCCGATTGCGCCGGAACCCGACACTGGGGGCCCCCCGCCGTGAGGCAGCCGACGGGGACCCTGCCCGGGAACCCCGCGCCAGTGTTGGGAGGTGGAAAAGCGAAAGGCCGTGAGCCCTTGGGGGACTCACGGCCTTTTTCGTTTCGAGTGGGCGCAGCAGGGCTTGAACCTGCGACCCCTGCCGTGTGAAGGCAGTGCTCTACCACTGAGCTATGCGCCCGACTTCTGTGTGCCGCCGCGCCCCACCGCTGCGCAACGGACGCGGCGATAAGTGCCATTCGTCCGCGTGGGTGTCAACGCAATTTCTAGGAGGACCCGTCCGACAGCGACTCCAACTTCTCGTCCAGCTCGCGCAGGCGGCGCTTGAGGCCCGCCAGCTGCTTGCCCACGGCCTTGAACTCGCTCTTGGGCGCGAAGTGCAGGGCCTTCATCACCTCGTCCTGGCCCCGGTCGAGCGCCTGCTTGCCGCGCTGGACCTTCCCGATGGCGTTGGCCACGGCCATGGCGCGCTTCTCGTCGCCCATGAGCTTCTCCATGGCCTTGCCGGAGAGCCCCAGCGCCTGCTTCTTCAACGTGTCCCGGATGCCCATGGGGTGCGCGCTCCTTGGCTCAGGTGCCGTCGGGGAACTCGGTCTTCAAGGCGGCGAAGACGCGGTCCGCGATGCCCTTGTAGCGCATGCGTTCGATGAGGGGTTGCAGGTCGCCGCGCATGGAGATGCGGCGCTTGAGCACGGCCTCCACGGGGTCGAGCGTGCCCAGCAAGAGCTGCTTCCAGACGGAATACGGCGCGCGCGCCAGGTACACCGGCTCCAGCTCCTCCAGGTCGTCCGGATCCGACAGCACGCGGGCCTTCTCGATGCGGCAGTCCCCGGGGACGACGTGCACCACGAAGGCCTTCGCCAGCTTCCCCGGCTCCGCCTCGATGATGGCCCCGAAGTCGCCCTTCCAGCCCTTGCCGGCAATGGCGCACTCGGGATCCGAGTTCGTGAGCCGGACGGCCTCGTCCAGCCATTCCTTCGACGGAAACTTCGGCATCGCTTCCCCTACCCCCTGCGGAAGATGCTCTTGATGCTGGAGAAGAGGCCCCGGTCGTCATTCGACGCGGTGCTGCTGGCGGGGGCCGCCTGCGCGTTGCGCGCGGACACCTCCTGCAGTGCCTTCTTCAACTGCTCCGGCGTGTCGCGCGTGGCCAGGTCCACCTTGCGCAACGTGCCGCTGTTGTCCTCCACCTGCACCTGGAGCAGACACTCCTCGGTGAGGCGGAAGTCGATCTTCCGGCCCGCGGATGCGGCCGGCACGCGCACCGTGCCCAGGTACTCGTTGTCCACCATCAGGTCGCTGTCGCCCTGGTAGATGTCCAGCTCGATGAAGGGCGAGCCCGCGTCCTTGGGCGGCGGCAGGCGGAAGCTCTTCACCATCGGGATGAGCGAGTTCTTCTCGATGATGCGCTTCACGCGGCCGTTGGGCATCGCGTAGCCGATGGGCATGGACAGCGCGTCCAGCAGCGTCACCGCGTCGATGCTGCCCAGCGAGTCGCCCAGCAGCGCCGCGCCCAGGGCCACGCACTCGTCCGGGTGCACGCCCTTGCGCGGGGCCTTGCCGAAGTGGGCCTGGATCTTCTGCTGCACCAGCGGCATGCGGCTCTGGCCGCCCACCAGGATGATCTCGTCGATCTCCGAGCGGGAGATGCCCTTCTCCGCGAGCACGCGGTCGCAGATCTCGAAGGTGCGGTCCACCAGGTCGCCCGTGAGGTTGTTCAGATAGTCGCGGGTGAGCGGGATGCGCAGATCCAACGGCTTGCCCTTGCGCTCTTCGATATACGGCAGGTCGATGACGACGTTGGGGATGAGCGTCAGGTCGATCTTCGCCGCCTCGGCGGCGTTCTTGATGCGCTGAAGCGCGATGGGGTGGTCCGCGAGGTCGACCTTGGTCTCGTCGCGGAAGCGCTCCAGCACGTACTCCATGATGCGGTTGTCGAAGTCCGCGCCGCCCAGGAACGTGTCGCCGCCGGTGGCCAGCACCTCGAAGACGTTGCCGGCCAGGTGCAGCACGCTGACGTCGAAGGTGCCGCCGCCCAGGTCATAGACGAGGATCTTCTGATCCAGGCCCCGGTTGAACCCGTACGCGAGCGCCGCGGCGGTGGGCTCGTTGACGATGCGCTTGACGTCGAAGCCCGCCAGCCGCCCGGCTTCCTTCACCGCGTTGCGCTGGTTGTCGTTGTAGTAGGCCGGGACGGAGATGACGGCCGCGTCGATGGGGCCGCCCAGGAACTGCTCCGCGATGGTCTTCAGCTGCGAGAGCACGAAGCTGGAGATCTGCGGCAGCGAGTACAGCTTGCCGCCCATCGTCACCGCGGCGTCCCCGTTGGGGTCCTCCACGATGTCGTAGGGGAAGTACCCCTTGAGGTCGTCCACCGCCTTCGAGTGGAACTTGCGGCCGATGAGCCGCTTGGTGCCCCAGAGCGTGTTCTTGGGGTTGGTCACCATCTGGTCCTTGGCGACGCCGCCGACCAGCAGATCGTTCTTGGAGGAGAGCGCGACCACGGAGGGCAGGATGAGGTTGCCGCGATCCGTGGGGACGATCTTCGGGATGCGGTTGCGCACGGACGCCACCAAGGTGTTGGTGGTGCCCAGGTCAATCCCGACGATGCGTGGTCTGTCCGCCATGAAGTTCAGCGAGCGCACGCCAGGGGGAGGCCGCGCCCGTTCTCACTCTCTAGCACGTCGGGCCGTTACGTGCGCGTTTCTAGGCGGATGCTTCCTCCCTGGCTGTAGTTCCGACCGGCCGGCACGCCAGGGGGCCCTGTCGCTGGCCGGACACCGGGGGTCCGGGACCCGGTTCCAGGCCCCGTCGCCCCTCGGGGCGGGCCTTCTCAAGGCTCCGGTTCGGGATCCGGCCCCAGCTCCCGGACGCGGATCGGCCCATCGGGTTCGGGGGGCGGCAGCGACTCGCACACCGCGTCAGCCCCGACGGGCAGCTCGGACAGGAAGCGCGAGGGGGTCAAAAGGAGGCGTCCGTCCTCCCGGGGCAGCGACGTGTGGGGATACACGAGCCAGAGGGCTTCGCGCGCCCGGGTGACGGCGACGTAGAAGAGCCGGCGCTCCTCCTCCTCGTCCTCCGGGTTCCGGGTGGCGAGCGACAGCGGGAATCTCCCGTCCACGAGGCCCAGGACGAAGACGGACCTCCACTCCAGGCCCTTGGCCTGATGGACCGTGGAGAGCGTTAGCACGTCGTCGGGCAGCTCGCCGTCCAGGGCCGCCTGGGCGGAGAACTCGGCGACCAGGGCGATGTCGGACAGGAAGCGGGGCACGTCCTCGAATCTCCCGGCGAACGCCTGGAGCTGGCGCAGGTCCTCGGCGCGCAGGTCGGCCACGTCGGAGGCGGCCGCGGCCTCCCGCGCCGCGAGCACGTCCGCGAGCAGGGCCCCCGGGCCTCGCGCCTCCCCCGCGCAGAGCGCCGTGATGAGGGCCTGGAAGCGCTGGAACCCGGCCTGGGCCTTGCGCGGCACGTGGACCACCACGTCCGGATGCGTCAGGGCCTCCGGGAGGGGCAGCTCCGGGGGCAGCGCACCCAGGGCGGTCCACAGGTGCTCGGTGCTGGCGGCGCCGACTCCGGAGAGCTTCCGCACGAGCCGCTTGAAGGCCATCTCATCCGTGCGGTTGTGCACCCAGCGCAGGTGCGCGAGCGCGTCCTTGATGTGGGCCTGTTCGAAGAAGCGCACCCCGGAGCGCACCCGGAACGGCAGGCCGTGGCGCGCCAGCTCCACCTGGAGCTCCAGCGAGTGCAGGTGGGCGCGGTAGAGCACCGCCATGGACTCCAGCCGGTGTCCCTGCGCGCGCAGTTCGAGGACCCGCTCGGTGACGAAGGTGGCCTGGCCCCGCACGTCGCGGGTGGGGACGACCTGGGGCATGGGCCCTGGTGCGCCGTCGGACACGAGCGCCTTGGGGAACTGGCGGGTGTTGCGCGCGATGACCGCGTTGGCCATCCGCAGCACCTGCGGCGTGGAGCGGTAGTTGCGCGTGAGCGGGTAGATGCCGCAGCCGGGGTAGCGCTGGGGGAAGTCGATGATGTTGGTGAACTCCGCGCCTCGGAAGCTGTAGATGGACTGGCAGTCGTCGCCCACGACGGTGAGGTTGCGACGCTCGCCCACGAGCAGGTCCACGAGGTCGCCCTGGAGGCGGTTGGTGTCCTGGTACTCGTCCACGAGCACGCCCTGGAAGCGCGCCGTCAACTCCGCGCGGATGACGGGGTGCTCCTCCAGCAGGCGCTTCAGGTGCGCGAGCAGGTCGTCATAGTCCATCAGGTGCATCTGCGCCTTGCGCTGCTGGAAGCGGCGGGCGGTGGCGAACACCTCGGGCGCGACGGGGAGCATCTGGGGACGGCGGTCCACCAGCACCTGGGACACCGGCTGCTGGAGGTTCGTGGCCAGCGACACCAGGTCCAAGAGCGCGTCCGGACGCGGGAAGCGCTTGTCGCTGCGCAGCTTTCGTTCGGCCAGACACGTGGCCATCAGGTCGCGGGAGTCCTCGCGGTCCAACACCGTGAACGCGGTGGAGAAGCCCAGCGCGCCCGCGTGCTCGCGCAGGAGCAGGTGCGCGGCGTGGTGGAAGGTGCCGCCCATGAGCCTGCGGACGTCCGCGAAGCCGCCGGCCAGCTCCTCCACGCGGCGGAGCATCTCGCGCGCGGCCTTGTTGGTGAACGTGAGCAGCAGCAGCGAGTCCGGGGGAACGCCCCGCTCCAGCATGCGCGCCACGCGGTAGGTGAGCGTGCGCGTCTTGCCAGAGCCCGCCCCGGCGATGACGAGCAGCGCGCGGCGGCGCGCTGGAGGGGACGGCGTGGATCAGCGCAGAGG
>SECN01000447.1 GCA_004173515.1 Myxococcaceae bacterium
GGCGACGGGCTGGAGACGCAGTACCTGCACTTCAGCGCCGTGGTGGTGAAGCCCGGTGAGCGCGTGAAGGAAGGCCAGCTCATCGGCTTCTCCGGCGCGACGGGCTGGGCGTGCGGCGCGCACCTGCACTTCAAGGTCGCCAAGGAGCAGGGCTCCGGGTGGAACAACCCCTCCGTGCCCGCGCGCATCGTGGGCTATGGGGATCCGGTGCGCGACACGCTGGTGTCGGCGCCGCTGTGCAGGGACTCCGCCCAGCCGATGATGGCGTCCAACGGGGGCGTCCACTCGCCGGGCCAGGCGGTGGTGTCCATGTCACCGCCTGTCGCCGGTTCGATCCAGGATGCGTCGCGCGGCCTGCCGCCCGGGGCCAAGGCCATTCTCGACGGCCTCTCCCAGCCTCCCGCCCAGGGCGGCGAGGGACTCGACAAAACGAGCCCGTCCCGCTCGCCCCGCATGGCGAGCGGCTCCGACGAGACTCGCTGACGCGATCAGCGCCCCCGCGCCCGCGAGCAGTCCGAAGAAGGCCCCCGCGTTGAGGAAGTACTCCAACGGCAACAGGGGGCCTTCCACGTAGCCCTTCACCACGCGGTACCCGACGTGCCCCAGGAGCGCCAGCAGGGGCAGGTTGATGAGCGGCAACACCAGCCACCGGGCCGTGCGCCACCAGCGGGCCACGGCCTCCGCGACGGCGGTGGAGGCCGTGTAGCGCCAGGCCCCCGCGCGGGCCACGCGCAGCTCCGAAAGCATCGTCTCCACGTCCGGCACGCCCAGGGCCTCCGCTTCCAGGCCCTGCGTGCGCGCCACGCTGCGCGCCTCGGCCAGGGCGGTGCGCGCGGCGGATTCCGCGAGGAAGTCGTCCTCGAAGGGCTCCACCACCGCGACCTCCGCGGCGCGTGCGCGCGTGCGGTCCCTCACGGCGTCCACCACCGTGGAGGCCGCCGCCACCGCGAGCCCCGCGGGCAGGCTGCGCCGGGCCACCAGCGCGCCCGCGCCCATGCCGGAAGCCCCCCACAACGACAGACGCAGGCCCCACGCGGCGGGGCCCCAGAAGCGGCCCGCGGCCTGTCGGCGCACTTCGGATGCGAGGTGCCCGTGGGCCAGGCCCAGCCGCGCGTCGAAGTCGCCCTGCAACGCTTCCGCCGCGCGCGCGAGGCCCGCGTCGAGCGCGGTGCGTGTCCTGCCGAGCAGCGCGTCGGTCTCCGTGAGCGCGGTCCGCACCGTGGAGGAGAATTCCTCCAGGGCGCCCAGGGCGTTGGTGTGGCGCACGCGCGCGGCGACGGCCTGGGTGGCGAGTCCCCGCAGGTGGAAGAGCAGCGGGCCGAACTCGCCGGACACGTCCTGCCCGTCCTTCGCGGCGCGGGCGCTGATGGCGAAGACGGGGACGTCTTCGGCGGCGAGGCCATGGTGCTGGGTGGCGACGCGGCGGATCTGCGACTTGAGCGCCTCGCGGGATTCGGCTGAGAGCTCGTCGGCGAAGTTGAGGATGAACACGAGCGCGCGGCGGCGGGCGAACTCGTTGAGGAACTCCACCTGCGAGGCCTCCGCGACGCTGCCCCGGTGCATGACGACGAGGGCGACGTCGGCCTTGTCCAGCGCGGCGCGGGCGACGTCGCGGTGCGCGGTGGCCACGCTGTTGAGGTCCGGCGTGTCGATGAAGACCTGTCCGCTCCACAGGCCCTGGGGGCCGGGCGTGTAGCGCACGACGCGCGCGCCGGTGCGGGACAGCTCCTCCACGGGTGTGCCTTCGGGAGCGAAGAGGGTGGAGGCGGTGCTGGTGGGCCGGTCCACGCCTTCGCGCGACAGGGCCTGTCCCGCGAGCGCGTTGAGCAGGGTGGACTTGCCCGCGCCGGTGGCGCCGACGAGCGCGACGACGAGCGGTGCGTCCCGGCGGGCGACGCCACGGGCGTAGTCCTCCAGCAGGCGCTCCAGGCGCGGTCCATGCGGTTGGAGCGCGGGCAGCGACAGCGCGTCGGTGAGCAGCGGGCGGAGGGCGTCGGGGTCGGGAAGGCGGGTGTCGTCCACGGAAGGTGCAGCGTGGCGCGCCCGGGCCGCGCTGGCTACGACGATGAAGGGGGACGGTGCGCCAGCGTGCATTCTGTTGGAGCGCTGGTGGCTCCGATGGCGGTCCGCTGGAGGCAAGCGACAACCCGCGCCGCTGGATGGAAAGACAGACACTGGACTGCCGAAAGGGTCTACCTCCGAGGTAGGCTGGACAGAGAGCGATGCTGAAGGCCAGTCTCGGTTTCATGTCCAGTGGGGAGGGGCTCGCGATGAAGCCGTGGACCGTGTTGATGCGAGGGGCTGGGATGCTCCTGCTGGTCAGCGCCTGCGCGCGCCTCCAGAAGCCGTCTCCACCTTCAACACCGCCCCTCCTCGCCTTCGAGCACGTCCGCTATGACGGGCACACCGTCTCTGGGCGGGTACTCATCGGCGCGCGGGTTCCCACCACCGTCGATCGACGCCTCATCGAGAACGTCGCCCTTGGTGTCGACCACGTCACCGACTGCGCGACCGGCGCGGCGTTCCCGACCCTGGTCGCGGACTCCCTTCCCGAGCCCGCGACCCGCGACGACGTGGTGACCCTGAACCAAGGGGAATGGTTCGGCAGGGACGTCTCCTTCGTCGTCTTCGCGGAGCCGTTCACTCCACCCGAAGGGCCCGCGTGCATCGAGCTGGCCCTGTCACTCCAACTGACAGGAGCGCAGCCGGTCGCCCTCCGCTTCAAGGCCGAACGTGCCGCCGAGGAGCCAGGACCGCCTCCGCCTCCGGGACCCTGAACCCGCGGGGACCCCAGGTGAAGCCCCGGAGACTCCATTCCGCATCCGGGCCCTGGTAGCTTGCGCCGGGACATGAATGCCTGTGCATCCGGAATCCTCTGTCTGTCATTGCTGCTGACGCTCCCGTGGCTGGGGAACGGCTGTGCCTCCATCGCCGCGAGCGTGCGAGGACCGGGAGATGAAATCACCGGGAAGGCCCGGCGGCCCTCAAGGTGATCTGGGGCAGTCGCTACGCGCCCGTGACCCTCGACGGCAAGCCCCTCTCCGTGCGGTACACGTTCCACTTCAAGCTGCGCCTCCCCTGGTGACACCCCCAACCCCCTGAAAAACAGGACGCCGGGCGGAGGCACGGTGGCCTCCGCCCGGCGTCTGTCTTCTCAACGGGAAGCGATTACAGCGAGTTGACGAACTTCAGCAGCGCGTTGCGGCTCGCGGCGCTGAGGTTGATGAAGGCCTGCTTGGAGGCCTCGCCCTCGCCGCCGTGCCACAGGATGGCCTCGGTGACGTTGCGCGCGCGGCCGTCGTGCAGGTAGCCCTCGCCGCCGCTGACGCCCGACGTGAGGCCGATGCCCCAGAGGGGCGCGGTGCGCCACTCGGAGCCGGACGCCTGACCCTCGGGCAGGTTGTCCGCCAGGCCCGTGCCCATGTCGTGCAGCAGCAGGTCCGTGTACGGGTGGATGGTCTGGCTGCGGAACTCCGTCATCGCGCTGTACTGGCTGGTGGTCAGCGTGGGCGCGTGGCACTTCGCGCAGCCCGCGTTGTTGAACACCGTCTCACCCTGCGTCGCCGTCGCGTCGTTGTAGTCGCGGCGGGCCGGCACGCCCAAGAGGGCGATGTAGCGGGTGATCTTGTCCAGGTCCGAGTCGCTCAGCTCCGCGCTGGTGCCCGTGCAGCCCTGCTGCGACGTGCCGCAGTCCTGCGTCTTGAACACGTTCGACGTCACGCCCATGTCGCTGTTGAACGCCTCCGCGACCTGGTGCTTCACGCGCGCCGTGCCCGCCTTCCAACCGAAGCGGCCCATGCGCGTGACGCCCGTCTCCGGGTCCCGCACCGTCTGCATGCGGCCGGAGATGCCGTCGCCGTTGGCGTCGTTCGGATCCGCCAGACCCGCCACCTGCGTCTCCGACACCGCCTCCAGCAGGCCCATGCCGATGAGCTGCGGCGTGATGCGCGCGGAGAAGTTCGTCGGCGTCACGTTGACGAAGCTGTAGTTCGGCTTGCGCAGGCTGTACGCCGTGCCGTCGCTCAGCGTGCCGCCGGTGTTCGTCCAGCCGCTGATGCGCACGTCCGCCTCGGGCGTGCCGCTGACCGCGCGCGGCTGCAGGCGGAAGCCCAGCGCCGGGTCCACCGTCACCGTGCTGCCGTTCACCTTGCCCACCTTCACCACGTAGTTGGTCAGCGTGGTGTTGGTCGTGGAGGGCGCCAGGCCCCGGCCGTTCTGCTTGTGGCACTCGACACAGGAGGTCGCGACGTAGTTGTTGCCCAGCTTGTTCATCTGCGACGTGAAGACCGGGTTGTCAGGCTCCGAGTGCGTGCCGTCCTTGAAGTTCGTGTGGTGGATGCGGCGGCCTTCGACGAAGGGCTGCGCGTTCACCGGCGCCAGGTTCGTGGACATCTGCAGGAAGCGGTTGTCCGGCTCGTTGGAGAACGGCGTGTGCAGCGTGCCACGACCGCCCTGCCACGCCTTCTCCGGCAGCGCGAAGGAGTCACGGATGCCGCCCTGGCCCTCGAACGGAACGATGCCGCCCTGGCCCACGATGTAGAGCATGCCCGTGGAGTAGTAGTTGAAGCGGCCTTCCACCGGCGCCTGCAGGAACACGCCGATCTCCAGCTCCATCCGGTCACCGATGCGGATGGCGCGGCCTTCCTTGGCGTTGAAGTTCACCGACGACGTGTACTTGTAGTCGTTCACCTTCACGAAGTCCGCGTTGTGGAAGTACTCCGCCACCGTGTTCAGGCCGCGGAAGAACGCGCGGAAGTCAGGGCTGTCGTACGGATAGATGGTGTAGAGGTTGACGGTGATCTGACTGCCGCCCTTGGCCACCTCGTCCACGATCTCGATCCAGTGGGTGCGCTTCTCGAAGTACAGCTTCAGGTAGTGGTCGTACGCCTGGTACATGTCCTCGCGCATGTGGCGGTCGCGAACGCGGTCGCCCACGCGGGTGATGATGGCGGTGGACGTCGTCTCGGTGGTGGCCGGCTCCAGCGCGGTGGCGCTGGTGAACAGCGGCACCACGGGGCCCGCGTCGCCATTGGGAGGAGGACCTGCGTCCACCGTGCCGCCCGCGTCCGGGGTGCCGGTGCCCGCGTCCACGGGAGGGTTGGTGCCACCCGTATGCGTGTAGCGCAGCCAGGCCGTGTCACGCGCACAGGCGCACGACACATCCCAGTACGTGAAGTTGTAATCAATGTAGTTGCCGGTGGCGAGGCCCGTCACCGTGTACTGGTTGCGGCCGCCCGTCACCGCCATGCGGATGTTGAGCTGCTGCCCGTTGTTCAGCTTGTAGTGGATGTCTGCCCAATCCGTCGTGTCGACGTAGAAGATGGCGGACGAACCAGAAGGGGTGACGCCGGAGGTGGCGGCCTGGGAATCAACCGCCAGACAACTGGCGGCGAGGAACGCGAGCACGATGCCCGTGAGTCTGCTGCGGCTCATGGATGGGGACTCCAGTGGGGTGGAATGGAGCGTGGGACGGCGAGCGCTGCGAAGGGGACTTCGTAGCTTGTCCGAAGAAAGTCGGGATTCA
>SECN01000864.1 GCA_004173515.1 Myxococcaceae bacterium
CTCCTGACACACGTCCACTCCACCCACCACCTCCACCAGCTCCGAACACCAGCGGATGCCGGAGATGAGCGGCTCGTGCCACTCCTCGAAGAAGATGCGCGGCCGCTTCGGCAGCGACTGCGCCGCGTCCGAGTGACGCTCCAGGTTCTTCTCCAGCTCCACCGCCAGCGCCTCCGCGGGCTCCGCCCGTCCCACCAGCGCCCCGGTCAGCCGCACCGCCTGCAATATCTCCGCGAGCGAGCGCTGGTTGAACAGGTACACGGGCACCCCGCGCTTGCACAGCTCCCGGCCGATGTCCGCCTGCAGGTCGCTGAAGCCCAGCACCAGGTCCGGCTTCAGCTCCAATATCCGCTCGAAGTTCGCGTCCAGGAACGAGCTGACGCGCGGCTTCTTGCGCGCCTCCGGAGGCCGCACCGTGAAGCCCGACACCCCGACGACCAGCTCCCCCGCCCCGATGCGGTAGAGCACCTCCGTCGTCTCCTCCGTCATGCACACCACCCGCCGCGGGTAGCGCGGCGCGGACGACAACAGCGAGGCCAGTCGGGCGTTCATGCCGGGCACCCTAACGCGCCCGCAGCCACTCCACCCGGGATGACGCATCGCACCAGCCACGACGCTCTGTACGGCAGCGGACGCTGATTTCCCTGATTTCCAAACCGCTCCGGGACGGTGGCAACACGGCAGGTGCGGGAGTGCAGGCATGCGGCCCGGGCCGGAAACTCGGCTTCCCCTGGCGTCCCGAACGGCGCGGGACGTCTCTTGGGCGGTTTTCCAAGGCGGTGCTAGCATCCTGCGGGTCCGAACCGACGTGCGCGGTCCCACTCGTTGCCTGGGGGAACACATGATCGAAAGCGACGCCCCCCGAAAGGGCGCGCCCACCGACGTGGCGGATCCTCTCCTTGGGAGGGTCCTCAACGAACGTTTCCGCATCCTGGAGACGCTCGGGGCCGGTGGCATGGGCCGCGTCTACAAGGCCATGCAGGCGCCGTTGGATCGGCTAGTCGCGCTCAAGGTGCTCAACCCGCAGTACAGCGGCGAGGGCAAGGACCCCGGCTTCCAGAAGCGCTTCTTCCTGGAGGCCAGCGTCACCGCGAAGCTGCGCCACCCGAACACCGTCACCGTCATCGACTACGG
>SECN01000448.1 GCA_004173515.1 Myxococcaceae bacterium
ATGGGCAGCAGCACCTTGTCCGCCAGCTCGTCCTTCACCGGCCGCCAGTCGATGTCGAAGAACTTCGCGTAGACGGACGACGGGCCGTTCTCCAGCACGTCCAGCCACAGCCGGTTGTCGCGCTCGATGCCCATGTGGTTGGGCACCACGTCCAGCACCTGCCCCAGGCCGTGCTCGCGCAGGGACTCGCAGAACGCCGCGTGGTCATCCGGCGTGCCCACCTCCGGGTTGAGCCGCTGGTGGTCCACGCAGTCGTAGCCGTGGGTGCTGCCCGGCGTGGCCTTCAGGTAGGGGGACGCATAGAAGTCGCTGACCCCCAGCCGGGCCAGGTACGGCACCACCGCCTTGGCCTGCTGGAAGGTGAAGCCCTGGTGCAGCTGCATCCGGTAGGTGGACAGCGGCGTGACGCGCCGGGACTCCAGCTCCTGGCGCACCTGGCCGAACAGGCCCTCCGCCAGCGCCTCCACCGTGGTGTGCGTGCCATCCGCGTCCGCCTGCTTCGCGGAGCGCTCCCCTGCCTCGAGCCCGTCGTGGAACATGGTGCCCACAGGTAGGCCCGACGCGGCGCGTCCGCCAGCGGGGAGTGAGGGGTCCGCCCCCTTTTCAACGCTCGGCCAGCACCAAAAGCAGAGGGCCCGTCCCGCGCGATGCGTGACGAGCCCTCAAGGGGTCCTTCGGGTGACCGGCGACGGCCCCCGACGGCCCGGATGCCAATCAGCTCAGCTGCTTGTTCACCAGCGAGGTCATCTCGAACATGGTGACGTTCTTCTTGCCGCCGAAGATGGGCTTCAGCTTGTCGTCGGCGTTGATCTGCCGCTTGTTCTTCGCGTCCTGGAGGTTGTTCTTCTTGATGTAGGCCCAGAGCTTCTTGACGACCTCGGTGCGAGGCAGCGGCTTGGGGCCGACGATCTCCGCCAGGGCGGCAGAAGGCGTCATTTCCTTCATGAACGCCGCGTTCGGCTTGCGCGTGTCACCGGCGGCCTTCTTCGCGGTGGTCTTCTTGGCGGCGGGAGCGGCAGTGGTCTTCTTCGCAGCGGCTTTCTTGGCGGCCATTCGTCTTGTGTCTCCTCCCCTCCGAAGGGGACGTTGCACGGCGTGCTTGCATCTTCAAGCTAGAGCCGATGGCGCGTAGTAGCACGGTCAAGCTTGAAAAACAGCGCTCTTCACACGCTTTTTCCCTCGGGGAACGCCCGAAGCGACGTGTTCGGAGGCTAGAACTCGGCCCCGCAGCGCATTCTTCCCTCGGGAGCGGAAGCCCCGCGACGCGTCCGGAGCCCTAGAAACCGGCCCGGGAAGGCGTTTTCCCTCGGGGATTGGGCCCGGGAACACGTCTGGAGGCCGTAGCTCGGGCCCGTGACAGCGTGCCCCCTCTGGAGGAGGGAGCCCATTTCGACGGTGGACGGGATGTGGCTTTTCGGATGAAACAGCGCCCATGAATGCCCTCATCACCGGCGCCGGCGGCTTCCTGGGGACCTGGCTCGCGCGGGCGCTGGTCGCTCGCGGCGACCGGATTTCATGCCTGTTGCGCCCCACCACCGACACCCGTGAGTTGGAGAAGGCGCTGGAGGGCCACCCCTGGAAGCGCCTGACGGGGGACGTCACGGACCGCGCCTCCCTGGATGCCGCGGTGCAGGGCGTGGACGTCGTCTTCCACCTCGCGGGCATCCGCCGCGCCGCGCAGCGCGACGAGTTCATCCGCGTCAACGCGGGCGGCACCCGGCTGCTCTGCGACGCCCTGGCCGCCCTGCCCGGCCCCCGGCCCCGGCTGGTGATGTGCGGGTCGCTGGCGTCTCACGGGCCCTCCACCCCGGAGCGCCCCCATGTGGAGGAGGACGCCTTCCATCCCCATGAGTGGTACGGCGAGAGCAAGGCGGAGGCGGAGGACATCGCCTTCTCCTTCAAGGACCGGCTGCCCGTCACGGTGATCCGCCCGCCCCGCATCCTGGGGCCCGGCGACCGGGAGAACCTCTCCTTCTTCAAGCTGGCGAAGCAGGGCATCCGCCTGGAGCTGGTGGGGGGGCCCCGCCCCCTGTCCCTGGTGGATGTGGAGGACGTGGTGGACCTGCTCATCGTCCTGGCCGAGCGGCCGGAGGCCCTGGGGGAGGCGTTCTTCTGCGCCGGCCCGGAGCGGCTGACCCTGGAGGAGATGCAGGACCTGGGCGCGAAGGCCCTGGGGTACCACCCGAAGACGGTGCGCATGCGCCCGGCGGTGCTGACGGCCCTGGCGACGGCGGCGGACGGGGTGACGCGGCTGACCGGGAAGAAGCTGCCCCTGAACCGGAAGCTGGCGCGGCAGCTGCTGGCGCCCGCCTGGACGTGCTCCGGCGCCAAGGCCGAAAGGCTGCTGGGCTTCCGGCCGCGAAGGAACCTGGCGGAGTCGATCACCCGGAGCGGTGAATGGTATCGCGCGCAGGGCTGGTTATAGCCCCATGCGTCCAAAGGGCAGGCCCCCTGGCCCGCCCCTTCCGGCATCGTTGACCGGACCCCCTCCAGGATGGGAGGAAGCCCGACCGCCCATGCCCCCCAAAGTGCCCGCCAAAGCCGCCTTCTTCGACGTCGACGGGACGCTGGTCCGGACGAACATCGTCCACGTCTATGCCTACTACGCGATGAACCGGGGTTCGCTCCGGGGCATCGCGGGCCGCACCCTGGGCACCGCCCTGGGGCTGCCGGTGTTCGGCATCCTGGATGCCGTCAACCGCAAGGCCTTCAACGAGTTCTTCTACCGCTATTACTCGGGGCTCAGCGAGGACCGGCTCGTCACCATCGCCGAGGACATGTTCGAGGACGTCCTCAAGCCCGCCCTCTACGAGCAGACCCAGGACCTCATCGACGAGGCGCGTCGTGCCGGCTGCCGCATCGTGCTCGTCACCGGGGCCCTGGACTTCACCATGCGCCCGCTGGCCCGGCACCTGGGCTGCGACGACGTCATCGCCAACAAGATGCAGTTCGTGGGCGGCAAGGCGACGGGCAAGGTGATTCCGCCCATCATCGAAGGCGCCAACAAGGCCAACGCCATCCGCGCCTACTGCGAGAAAGAGGGCCTGGCCCTCAACCAGTGCCACGGCTATTCGGACAGCGCCTCCGACTACGCCATGCTCGCGGTCGTGGGACGCCCCACCGCGGTGAACCCGGACCTGCGGCTGCGCTCGCTCGCGCGCGCCTACAACTGGCCCATCCTGGACTTGAAGTAACCCCTCCTTCCCCCGGCCCAAGCTCATGCGCCCGCTCAAGACGCTCCAGAAGCTGTACGACGAGGAAAGCCAGGTGGTCATCACGGAGAAGGGCAGCCCGCCCCGGGCGCTCTTCTACGGTGAAGGCTTCCTGCAGGAAGACCTGCCCGTGGGCACCCGGGTCATCTTCCCCCGCCCCCCGCTGGAGGGCGTGCCCAACGTGAAGGCCGCCATCCGCTGGGCCATCAACCACCCGGAGGGCATGGACCCGCTGCACGCGCTCTTGCGCCCCGGCATGCGGCTGACCTGCGTCATCGACGACATCAGCGTGCCGCTGCCGCCCATGGTCACGCCCGACGTGCGCCAGTCCATCCTGGAGGTGGTGCTGGAGCTGTGCGCGGACTCCGGCGTGGACGACGTGCACCTGGTCATCGCCAACGCCCTTCACCGCCGGATGACCGAAGGCGAGATGAAGCGGATGGTGGGCGAGAAGATCTACGACGCCTACTACCCGGACCGGTACTACAACCACGACGCGGAAGACCCGGACGGCATCACGGAGCTGGAGCGCACCAGCCACAATGAAGTGGTGGCGGTGAACCGGCGCGTCGCGGAGAGCGACCTCATCGTCTACGTGAACATCAACTTCGTGCCCATGAACGGCGGGCACAAGTCCATGGGCACGGGCGTGACGAACTACGCGTCGCTCCGGCACCACCACAACCCGAAGACCATCCGCGACTCCGACAGCTACATGGAGCCGAAGGCGAGCGCGCTGTACACGAAGAACACGCGCATCGGGACGGTCATCGACCAGAACCTCAAGGTCTTCCACATCGAGACCACGCTGAACAACCGCATGTTCGGCGCGCCCACGGACTTCCTCGCGAAGAAGGAAGAGGACTACACGGAGGCGGACCGGCTGAAGTTCCAGGCCCTGCGCTTCACGCTGTCCAAGCTGCCCCGCGCCGCCGCGCGCAAGGTGCTCAACGCCATCCCCGCGCCCTACGACGTGACGGGCGTGTTCGCGGGGGCCACGGAGCCCACGCACCAGAAGACGCTGGAGCAGAGCTGGAAACAGTACGTGGTGCCGGTGGAGGGCCAGAGCGACATCGTCATCTTCCCCATCCCGTTCGTCAGCCCCTACAGCGTCAACTCGGTGCTCAACCCCCTGCTCGTGCAGGTGATGGGCCTGGGCTACTTCTACAACCTCAACCGGGGCGTGCCGCTGGTGAAGAAGGGCGGCGTGCTCATCCTCCTGCACCCGGCCTACGACGAGTTCGATCCGGTGCAGCACCCCAGCTACATCGAGTTCTTCCACCGGCTTCTGCCGGAGACGCGCGACTCCATGAAGCTGGAGCACAAGTACGAGAAGGAGTTCGCGGAGAACCCCAGCTACGTGCACCTGTACAGGAAGGGCAACGCCTACCACGGCGTGCACCCCTTCTACATGTGGTACTGGGGCGAGAACGGCCGTCAGCACGTGGGCAAGGTGATTGTCGCGGGCGCGGAGAACAACCACGTCCCGGCGCTGCTCGGCTGGGATCGCACCGACACCCTCTCCGAGGCGATTGAAGAAGCGCGCGGCTTCATGGGGCGCTCGGCGTCCATCAGCCTGCTGCGCATCGCGCCCACGGTGATGGTGGACGTGAAGTGAAAGGGTCGCACACGGACATGGCCACGCCCTCCGAGCTGAACGTCACCGAGGTCTTCACCGGCAAGAGAATCGTCTTCGTCGGCACCACCGGCTTCGTGGGCAAGGTGACGCTGTCGATGTTGCTCTTCCACTACGGCGACGTGCTGGACCGGGTCTACGTCGTCGTGCGCAAGGGCAGCGCCGCGTCCGCGGAGCGCCGCTTCTTCGACAAGGTGGCGCCCAGCGAGCCCTTCCAGCCGCTGCGCGACCGCCTGGGCGACGACGGCGCGATGCAGTACCTGCGCGACAAGTGCACCGTGCTGGACGGCGACATCACCGACCCCTGGGTCGGCCTGGAGGAGGCGGACGTCGCCAGGATGACGGGGCAGGTGCACGCCATCGTCAACTGCGCGGGGCTCGTGTCCTTCAACCCGTCGCTGGAGGTGGGCCTCAACGTCAACACCCACGGCGTGAAGAACGCGGTGCAGCTGGCGCTGCGCTGGAAGGTGCCGCTCATCCACATGTCCACCGCCTTCGTCGCGGGCAACCGCAGCGGGCTCGTCTTCGAGGACGAGCAGGTGGCGGGCTACTTCCCGAAGATGGAGGAGATGGACGGGCGCGACTTCAGCCTGGAGCAGGAGCTGGTGGACGCGGAGAAGACCGTGGCCCGCCTGCGCGAACAGGCGGACGACAAGGC
>SECN01000449.1 GCA_004173515.1 Myxococcaceae bacterium
CTTCAAGGTCAACCAGGCCCTGCTGACCGAGAACCCCCTGGTGGAGGTCGTGCTGCCCAAGGGCGTGCACCACCTTGAGTTTGTAGTGGTGCACGCCCTTGGGCAGCACGACCTCCACCAGGGGGTTCTCGGTCAGCAGGGCCTGGTTGACCTTGAAGGACACCTCGCCGTTCTCGTCGCTGACCGCGCCAAGGCGGTTGCGGAACTCCCCGCCGCTCACCTTGGCGCCCTTCACCGGCGCGCCCGTCTGCGCGTCCGTCACGCGCAGGACCACTAGCTGATCCTCGGTGAGTTGCGTGGTGCCGCCCGTCTGGACCAGATCCTTGTAGCGCGGGCGCAGCGAGCACGCCGACAGCAGCGCGGTGGAGAGAATTGCGACGGTCAGCAGGTTGCGGCGAAGGCTCATGGGGTCCGGTCCATCCAGGCAGGGAAGCGGTACGGCGGAGGCGCGGCAGCATAGCCGCCAGCCACCGGACGCCAAGTCTCCGATGCGTCACGGCCCCCGGGTGCGGCACCTGCCCCTACGCGCCGTCGAGGGAAATTCCCGGCAGGCAGGCGCGGCGTGCGCCCCTCCTCCCGGGGTGCGGCGGGGCCGGCAGCCCTTCCACCTGCCCGCTTCCAGCACCATCTCAAACCCTGTCCGGGCACCGTCCTTCCCCCGCCCGCACGGAGGCCACCGCCCCATGGATGAGACCTATACGGACGCCCCTGAACGCCAGGGCCCCTCGCACCGCCTGCCGCCGCTGCCGAACGAGACGCTGGAGTACGAGAGCCACCCGCTGAACATGCGGGTGGTGCACACCCACATCGATTGGAAGCACAACCGGTTCAACGTGAGCCTGGTGACGATGGTGCTCATCAGCCTCTCCACGTTCTTCATCCCGCTGTTCAACGGCCTGCTGGCGGGCGCGTTCGGCGGCTTCCACGCGGGCAAGCCGCGCCGTGCGCTGGGGGCCGCGCTCGTCACCGCCATCGTGGTGCCCGGCGTGCTCTACACGCTGTTCAACGTCTTCGGCGTGGGCGGCGTGCGCATCTTCTCCGGCATGGGGTTCACGGCGTGGAGCATCCTGCACGCCATCGGTGTGTTCGTGGGCGCCATCACCGGTGCCGCCAGCCGGCCCATCTTCAGCGGCGAGGTCCCCGTCATCACCGGGCCGCTGGTGGTCAGCGGAGCTCCACTCCTAGCGCAAGGCGACGTCGCGCCCATCCTTCCGGAAGGCTCGCACGACTCTTCGCGGGACCTGCCCACGACGCGAGTCGTCCCTCCCAATGGACCTGTGCGCGGGGAGTGAGCAGCACGCTCCAATTGGCGATGCGCCCCAGGTAGCACTCCACCTGGAGCGTCGCCTCCGCCTCGTGCGTGAAGCCTGACGTCGTGCCCGAGCGCCACGCGGGCACATACGCGGCCTCCAACCGCAGCGCGCTGCCGCCCGGTCCGGGCAGGCCCGCGCGGTGGGACAGGGACAGGCGGGGGCCCACGGCGGGCGCGGACTGGTACAGGCTCCAGTCCATCGTCGCCCGAGCCCCCAGGCCCACCGCGAGGAAGGTGTCGAAGCGCTCCGACGACGCCACCACGCCCAGCGCCTCCGCCTGCACCGAGACGCGGTAGGGCAACAGCCGTTCGGAGTCCGTGGACATCCCCGCCTCCGCGCCCCAGCCCAGCGAGTCCGACACCGAGCGCCGTTGCTGCGGCAGCTCCGGGAGCAGCGTGCGGTAGCCCACCAGCGTCAGGCGTGAGCCGAGGATACGGGGCACGCCCCAGCGCGGCTCCACGGAGAGTTCCCCGTCCAGGACCCGCAGCTCGCTGCTGGACTGGAAGCCGTGCAGGCGCGCGTCGCCCAGCGCTTCGTTCATCGCGGAGGTGCGCAGGCTCACCACGGGCCTTGCGTCTCCCACGCCCGGGAAGTCCATGCCCGCGCTCACCACCGTGCGGGAGGCACCGGATTCGCGCAGGGCGCCCCGGGCCCAGGTGGCCTCCGCCTCCGTCTTGCGCTGATGGTCCCGGGCGAGGAACGCGCGCGGATCCACCTCCGCCAACGGACCGTCGTTGAGCACGCCCTGCGCGTCGGTGGCGGCGGCGAAGGCGGCCTCGGTGTGTCGCGCGCGGACCAGGGCCTTGAGCTCCTCGGGCGTGGGCGGGCGCTTGGTGGCTGAGGCCAGCGCCTGCTGGAGCACGGCCGTGCGATCCAACACCGCGAGCTTCCGTTGCAGGGCGTCCTCGCGCTCGAAGAGGCGCTGCCGGTCGAGCGCGCCATCCGCGGCCTTGCCGTCCTTCAGGTCGAGGTCGAGCAGGCGCTCACGGTCGATGGCCAGCGTCTCCGCTTCCGATTGATCCACCGCCGCGCGCTCCACCCGCACCGCGTGAGCGACGTAGGCGTGCAGGGCCTCCCGGGTCTCCGCGTGCGACACGGGAGGGGCGGAGTCCAGCGCCGTCGTCACGGCGTGCGTCAGGTGTTCGTAGCCCGTGCGGCGCACGTCCGGTTCGGACGACTGGAGGAATTGGTGCACGTCACGCAGGGGCGCGAGGGTGCGCGGAGGAAGCAGCGTGGCGAGCCTCGTGAGGACCCGCTCCTGCTCCGTGAGAGCACGCCGGGCCCGGTCGCCGGTGGATTCGAGGGCGTCCGGGAGGTGCTCCAGGAGCGACACGGCGCGTCCCTTCGCGTCCACCACCTCGGTCTTCGCCAGCGTGTCCAGGGTGGCGGTGGGCAGCACCCACAACGTGCCGGGGGCTCGCACGGAGCGGCCTTCCTCCAGCGCTCCGTTGAGGAGGAAGAGGAGCGCGGCGGCGCAGTTGTCGGTGAAGAAGTAGTAGCCCAGGTAGCCGCGCCGCTCGAGCTCCCAGGTGCGCTCCAGCATGCGTCGGGATTCGCCGGGCGTGAGGTTCAGCCGGAAGCGCCGGATGGTGCGCTGCTCCAGCTCCAGCGATTCGTGGGAGATGTCGCCCAGGGTGCCGGTGAGGAAGACGGTGCTGAAGCCGCCCATCATGCCCTTCATCAGGTAGCCCAGGCCCTTCGACTCCAAGCCGGTGAGGGCCACCAGTTGCACCACGCGCTCGAAGCTGGGGCCCTGCACCACGGAGCCCTCGCGCCAGACCGGGCGCAGGAGGATGTGGCCGAAGAGGGACTGCGGCTGCCGGCCCGTGGCCGCGACCAGCAGGACCTCCAGGTGGGAGAGCGCGTCCGCGTCCGCCCAGGCGTCGAAGGCCGGGCAGTCACCGCGCGCGGGCAGGTCTCCCAGGTGGGCTTCCGCGAGGAACTCCGACAGGGCGCGCGCCTTGGACATCTCCTGGCAGCGCACCTGATCATCCACGGGCAGCGCGTCCGCGCGCAGGGACTCCGCGGGGATGAACAGCTCTTCCGCGAAGGTGACGAGGTCCAGCGAGGCGCTGACCTGTCCCCGGGCGCGGCTGAAGGCTCCGGCGTAGGTGATGCTCGCGGATTCCTTCCAGGTGAGGGGACGCTCGAAGGGGAGGATCCACCCATCCAGCCGACGCCACTGCCGACGCCGGCTCCAACCTTTCGATTCATCCCAGCGCTGCATCACGGCGTGCACCACGGCCCGACGGCGCCACAGGTGTTCGGCCTCTGCTTCCGTGAGGCGTGACAGGCGCAGGGTGGCGCGGCGCTCCGTCGTGGGGGCGTAGCGGTAGAGGTGGAACTGCTCGCGGTCCTCGGACCAGTCGGGGCGGGCTTTCGAGCCGTCGCCCAGGCCCAGGGGCGCGGACTCCGGATGGAGCACGAACTCCAGACGTCCCCCCGGGGGACGGCGCATCGCGGGAGGCAGCGCGGCGAGGCCCGCTTCCACGTCGGAGATCAGCTCGGCATCCCGCGCCGCCGCGTCACGCAGGATGAGGCCCGTGGTGGCTTCCAGCGCGGCCACCCGGGATGACAGGGAGAGGGCTTCACCGGGGTCCTTGCCCGGGAGCGCCGCTGCTTCGATGACGGCCTGCTCCTGCCCACGGGCCGAGACACCGACAGGCAGCAACAGCAGCGCGAGCAGGCCCATGCGGATCCGGAAGCTCCTCGCCGGGAGCACCGCATCGCGGGGCCTCAACGGGTGGCCTCGACCGCCTGGGTCTCCCCTTCCTGTCGCAGGAGGAACGCCTGACGGTCCTCTTCGAGTCGCGGCTCGGTGCGCGCCAGCTCCCCCACCCGCTCCATCCACTCGCGGGCACGGTCGGGCGTCAGGGACCTCGTCTCCGCCAGCGCCAGCAACTCCTGACGGTGCGAGCGCAGCAAACGGCCAAAAACATCCAGGTTCTCACGGCGGATCCGCGCCGCCTGGGCCAGATCCTCCACCGTCGGGCCCGCGCCCAGGGCCAGGTCCTCGCGCAACTGGTGCGTGCGCGCGCGCAGGTACACCTGGGCCGCGCGCCCCACCTCTTGCGGTGAGGGCTTGAACCCCTTGCGCCGCGCCGAGTGCTCATGCACCTGCCAGATGACGACGCCCAGGCCCAGCACCGTCAGCGCCACCGCGGCGGTGCTCAGCAACTGGTTTCCCCGCTCGTTGCTGCTCTCGCTTCGCGAGCTGGAGTCCTCGCCTTGGTCCGCCTGGCTCGACTTGCTGGTGTCCGAGTTGCTGTTCTCGCTCGACTCCGAGTGGCTGGCGTGTCCCTCGCGGGAGCTGCCCGAATCCGACTCGCTGGAGTTGCCCGAGTCCGAGTCGGTGGAGTCGCTGGAATCACTGGAGTTCGAGTGACTGGACCCCTCTTCACTGGTGCCACTGGACTCGGACTTGCTCGAATCTCCGTTGCTGGAGTCCCCGGACCCCGACTCGCTCGAATCGCCAGACCCGGAGCGGCTCGAATCTCCGCCGCTGGAGTTGCCCGAGTCCGACTTGCTCGAATCTCCCTGGCTGGAGTTGCCCGAGTCCGCGCTGGAGTTGCCCGAGTCCGACGCACCCGCCGCCCTGAGGCCTCCGGCAGGCGTGCGACAGCCCACCGCGAGCACCACCAGCGACACCAGCACTGCGCGCTTCCACGAGCGTTGCATCCGCATCCATCCCCCTCGAAGGTCATCACCGCGTCCTGCGCGGCCTGTCCCTAGCCAATCGCATGCCGGGCCCGGACGGGTGCATTTTCAGCGGCTTGGAGGATGACCCCGCGCGTCAGGGCGCGAAACGGATGTATCGGGTGCGTCGTGGGCTTCGCGCCCGTGCGCGTCAGACAGCCCCGCGCTACGCGAGCCGTGCGTTCCCGGATTCGCTCCGCGCACGCGTGGACGGCTCCTCCACGAAGAGACGTCGCAGATAGGGATTGAGGAACCGTCCCCTCGGGTCCAGTTGCTCGCGCACGTGCTGGAAGTCATCCCAGCGCGGATACAGGTGCTTCAGCGTCGCCGCCGTCTGCGTGTGCAGCTTGCCCCAGTGTGGCCGGCCCCCGTGGTTGCGGAAGATGGCCTCCGCGCCGGAGAAGTACGGCTCCAGGGGCATGCCCTGGTACTGGTGCACCGCGATGAAGGCGCGGTCCCCGCCGTGCGCCGGGCTCAGGAACACGTCCAGCTCGCGCAGGCAGTCCGGGCCCCGCTCCACCGGCACGCCGTACTCCATCTCCTGGAAGCGCACGAGGCGCGGCGTGGCGAACAGCGTGTGACTCTGTCCCGCCAGCACGCCTTCCGACGCCAGCTTCGCCGACAGCCGGCTCACCGGCGCGCACCACGCGGGGTTCATCCGGCACGCGCGGCTCACCGCGCCGAAGACCGCGTTCTCCATCACCAGCTCGTTGAGCCAGCGCCCCACGCCCACCCCGTGAGGGGCTTCATCCGTGAGGTCCATGGCCTTCGTCATCACCCGGTCCGAGTGGGGGAACCAGAAGAACTCGTAGTGCCGGTGGCGCGAGCGCGCTTCGTCCAGACCGGAGAGACATTCCTCCAGCCCCAGGTTCCGCCGCGTCAGCCGCAGCCGGTACGCGGGCAGCAGCCGCAGCTTCACGCGCGTCACCACGCCCAGCGCCCCCAGCGACACACGGGCGGCCTGGAGCAGCTCCGGCGCCGCGTCCTCCGAACCCGTCACCTCCTCGCCGCTCGCGGTGACGAGCGTGATGGCCTTCGCCTGCGTGGAGAGGATGCCCAGGCCCACGCCCGTGCCGTGCGTGCCCGTGCCCAGCGCGCCTCCGAGCGACTGTTTGTTGATGTCGCCCAGGTTCTCCATCGCCAGGCCGTGCGACGCGAGCAGCGTGCCCAGTTCGCGCAGGTTCGTGCCGGCCCACACGGTGGCCTCGCGCGCGACTGCCTCCACCGCCTCGACGCCGGAGAGCGCGCCGAGCGACACCATCGTCTCGTCCGTCGCGCACAGCGGCGGGAACGAGTGACCGCTGCCCACCACCCGCACGGTGCGGCCCCTGCCTTCCGCGTCGCGGAGCGCGGCCTTGAGCGCATCCACCGAGTCTGGCTGGAGGAACTCCGACGGGTGGGCCACCACCGCGCCGGACCAGTTGCGCCACGTCTTCGTCTTCGCCGTCACGGACGCCATGCCGTCATCCCCACTCGCCCCGGTAGGTCGGGACTTCGTCCACCACGCGGCCCTCGGAGATGAGCAGGAGCGTGCGGAAGTGCTCACAGATTTCGCCCGCCTTCGCGTGCCGGAAGAACACGGGCGAGCCCAGCGGCAGGGGCACCGGTCCCGTGTACGCGATGGGCGTCTGCACCTCGCCCGCGCCTTCCAATGGCAGCAGCTTCGCGCCCTCGGGCAGGTAGGGCACGGGAAGCTTGTCCGCGCCCGCCGCGCCGGAGGCCACGTAGCCACCGCCCTGCAACGTGTAGAGGCCCGGGCCGGGACGCCGTGTGACGGGGATGGCGAAGGCCACCGCGGGCAGGTGATGGAAGCCGCGATAGCCGTCGAAGAGCGCGGGGGAATACAGGCCGCTGCCCGCGGTGAGCTCGGTGACGCTCGAGTCCTCGCGCGTGGTCTCCAGGCTGCCGGTGCCACCGCCATTCACGAAGCGCACCGGGAAGCCCGCGTCCTTCAGCGCCGCCACCACCGACTGCCTGCGCGTGCGCACCGGCCCCACGGAGGCCCGCTTGAGCGCGCGGATGGCCAGGTTCTTCGCGTGCGCGTGCGGCGCCGCGTCCGGCACGCCCGCGAGCTGCGCCTCGTAGCCCATGACGCCCGCGAGGAACACGTCGCCTTCCGCCGCGATGCTCCGCGCCACCGCCAACGCGGCCTCGGGCGCGCGCACCGGGGAGCGGTGCACGCCGAAGCGCAGCCCCGGCAGGTCCACCGACAGGTCCACGTCCAGGCACAGGGGAACCCGCGTGCCCTGACGCCGGGCCGCCCGGGCCGCGAGCGCCACGTGCTCCTGGCAGTCCACCATCAGCGTCACCGGCGCCGGAGGCCGGCAGAGTTCCGCCAGGGCCTCTGGATCCACGATGGGGTAGCCCATGAGCAGGTCCGTAAAGCCGCGCTCGCGCAGCCGCACGGCCTCGTCGGCGCTGAAGCACATGAGGCCCTGGAAGCCGGGATGCCCGTCGAGCACCCGTCGCAGCAGCGCCACGCACCGCACCGACTTCGTGGCCAGACGCACCGGCCGCCCACCCGCGCGCTGGACCAGCGCCGCCGCGTTCTCCCCCAGCAGCTCCAGGTCCGCGAAGGCCACCGGCAACCGCCGCCCCTCCAGCGCCCGGGCGTAATAGGCATGGTCACGCTTCACGTCAGGACCTCCGGTGTCAGGGCGCGGGCTGGCGGCCATCATCGCCGCGCCACGTCACGCCACGGCGCACCCTGGCACGGGATGCGTGGGGTGCCGGACAGGAACCGGTATTCCAGAAGGGGCGTCGCGAAAAGGGGCAGCGCGCCGGGCATCCCTGGGGGGACGCCGGCGCGCGCACACACGGATTCTTCGACTCCAGGTCGGCCCACCCCCCCGGAAGGGCACGGAATGGCATCGTGCCCCCCGCCGAAAAGCATTTCTATTGAGGAAATCACGCGAGTCCTAAACGACTCGGTGTGCCCGGAATCACTTCTCACCTGGACAGAAGGAAGGGCTGTGGATTCCACTTCCGACCTCACAAGTCTTCCAATTGGCTCCAATGGATATACTAAGGAAATCGTGATTGATTTGATTTCCGAGGACCAACGCCTCGTGCGGGAGTTGGAGGGCCTGCTGGGGGTGGTGGAACCCGGCTCCGAGGCCCTGCCGACGGTCCTCGTGGCCCTCCGGGATGCCCTGCGCGCGGAGCGTACGGCGGCCTATGCCGTGGACGCAGGTGCGGACCGCTACCACACCACCTTCATCCACGGCGTGGGGTTCGCCGAGCCGCCGCCGGTGTTGGCGGAGGTGTTCGACGCGTCGTTGCCGCCAGCGGGCAGTCGCTTTGGCTACTACGACCCGGCGCGACCGCCGCTGGCCCAGCGCAACCAGCCGATGCGCTTCTCCGCGCTGGGGCTGACGGAGACGCTGCGGGCCCTGCCCCTGGCGGGCAACGGCACGCTGTGGGAGCGGCTGGGGTTGAGCGAGGTGGAGTGGGAGCAGGCCCGGACCCAGCTCGCCGCGTACTCCCTGGGCCTGTACCGACGTCTGGGGTTGGAGCACATGTCCCAACTGCGGGTGTTGGTGTGCGAGGGCGACACGCTGCTCGGCTGGGTGGGGGCCTTCCGTCCCGAGCCCTTCACGGAGCGGGAGCAGCAGTTGCTCCATGCGCTGACGCCGGCCATCCAGCGGCGGATGGCCATGGACCGGAGGCTGCGGGAGGCGGGGCTCCTGGGCTCGGCGCTGGGCGCGGCGCTGGAGGTGCTGGGGCGGCCCGCGTGGGTCGTCACGTTCAGCGGCCGGGTGATGCACACCAACAAGGCGGGCAAGGCCCGCCTGGAGCAGGACGTCCAGGGCCTGACGACGCAGGTGCGCGACTGCATCCGGAGTCCTCCGGGCACGGGGCCCCTGTTCTCCTCCGGCCCGTTGCGCACGGCGGGGCTGCCGGACCACTACCTGGTGCTGGATCCGGGCCCGCCGGCCATCGAGCCGACCGCGAAGGTGCCGGTGCTGACCCAGCGCTGGGGGCTCACCGCGCGCGAGGCGCAGGTGCTGGAGCACGTGGTGCAAGGGGAGACGAACAAGGCCATCGCCCTGCACCTGGGCTGCGCCGAGCGCACGGTGGAGGTGCACGTCACGCACCTCTTGAACAAGGCGCAGGTGGAGAGCCGCTCCGCGCTCATCTCGCGCTTGGCGAAGGGCCCGCATGCGACGCCCGCGGACGGGCGCGTCCGCACGCGGCACGTGGCGATGGGAGATCCGCAGGCGGACTTCGAGCGGGTGATGTCCATCCTCTCGCTGCACGGGTTGCTGGGCGAGGACGGAGGGCTGCGCCCGGACGTGTGCCTGGTGTCCGTGGGCGACCACTTCGACTGGGGCCACGCATCCGAGCGGGAGCGCGTGGCGCGAAGCGGCCTGCGACTGGTGGCGTGGCTCGCGTCGCATCCGGCGGATCAAGCGGTGCTGCTGCTGGGCAACCACGACCTGGGGCGAGTGGGGGAGCTGGCGGACTTCACCGACGCGACCTTCCGCGCGGCGCAGGTGGAGGCGGACAGGCTCTATCGGGGGGACGACACGGACGCGGCGGCCGAACGGGACTTCATCGCGCGCTGGCCAGGGCTGCCGACCGTGGAGCTGGCAGCACGGGACTTCAGTGCCTGGAACGAGGAGCAGCGCGCGTGGGTGGAACACCTGCTGCGGGCGCGGCGGTTCCGTGTGGCGCATGCGGCGGGGGCGTCGCTGTTGGTGTTGCACGCGGGCGTCACGCGCGAGGACCTGGACGTGGTGGGGCTCGCGCACGAGCGATGGGCGGATGCGCCCGCGGTGGCGGATGCGCTCAACGGAGTCATGGATCAGGCGGTGGCGGCGTGGACGGGCGGGCCGCTGGTGCTGCCGCGACTGCACCATCCGGGCAATGCGAAGTCGGGAGAAGGAACGGGCATCTTCTACCAACGGCCCAGCCTCCAGGCGGAGGACGCGGAGCGCGTGCGCGGGACGCCCCGGCGGCGGTTCGATCCCCGGCGACTGCCACTGGGGTTGACCCAGGTGGTGGGCCACACGCGCGACAAGCGGGTCCGGGAGCTGGTGTCACCGGGTCCCGTGCGGGACGGCGTGCTGCGCCACCTGGTGACGGATGGGACGCGCGTGGACTACGCGCACGGACCTCCGCCCACGACGGGAGCGAGGGAAGCGGTGATGGTCTTCACCGATGGCGCCATGCGCGAGGGCCGGGCGGAGGACTTCGAACTGTTCGACCTGGATGCCCGGCGCGCGGTGCCCCTGGATTCTTGAGGGCAATAGGTCCCTTCACGCGGCACGGATCCACTGCACGCGCGAAGGGGGATGTCCTGGCCTGCTGACTACGGCGCCGCGCCCGGAGACGCGGCCGGAGTCTTGAGGCCGGCGAGCTTCTTCTCCAGCCCCTCCACCTGACGCGGCGACACCTGCGCGGCGGGCAGTGTCTTCGCGAAGGTGAGGGCCTCCTCCAGCGTCTTCGTCGCGGAGGCGGTGTCCTTGCGGGCCACGTAGATGTCCGCGCGGCCGGAGAGCACGGACAGCCGCCGGGCCCCCTGCACACGCGCCAGGGCACGGTCGTTCGCGGCGAGCGCGTCATCCAGCCGCCCCGACAGGCGGTACAGCGTCGCGAGCCGCGCGGGCGGGTTGTAGTCCTTGGGCAGGTCGCGCTCGCTCTGCTCCAGCGCGGGGATGGCGCGCTGGGGCTGCTCCAGCGTCATCGCCGCGAGCATGCGGTGCGAATCGAACACGGTGCGCGCCTCGGGGTTGGGCGCCTTCGCGGCCTCGCCCTCCAGGAACGCGAGCCACTCCTCCGCCACCTGCTTCGCGCCCGCGGTGTCCTTGTCCGTCTTGCGCGCCTCCACCAGCACCTCGTACAGGCCGGAGCGGTCATCCGCCGCCATCGCGATGGCGGGCGGCGCGAGCACCTCGCGAGCCTTCGCCTCCAGCGCGTGGCGCAGGTCGGCCGCCTCGGGCGTGCCCTCCGGAATGGCGAGCGCGCAGGTGAGGCCGTTGAGGACGCCGTTGGCCAGGTTGAGCGAGCGCTGCACCTTCGGCAGTTCGGCCACGGCCTTCTGCGCGCACGGCACGTACTGCTTCGCGCCGTATTGGGCCATCAGCATCGACTCCAGCGCGCGGCCCCGGCGGGACCAGTCGGCGGGGGCCTCCGCGAGCGCGAGCGACAGGGCCTCGGCGGCCTCGGCGGGCTTGCGCTCACCGTAGAGCGCATCCCCCCGGGCGAGCAGGGCATCCGCGCCCGTGGCGCCGCCCTTGTACGCAAGCTCTCCGTCCTCGAAGAGGCGCTCCAGTTGGGGCACGGTGGCGCTGCCGGCGAAGCGCAGCAGGGCCTTCTCCTCGCGCGGGTCGATGATGAAGAAGGTGGGCCAGAACTCCACCGGGTACTTCTCCTGGAACGTCGCGTTCTGGGTCAGGTCGGTGTTGAGCTCCAGCCACACGAAGCG
>SECN01000865.1 GCA_004173515.1 Myxococcaceae bacterium
TCCTCGTCCACCAGGCACTGCTCGAACATGATGATGGCGGCGGCGTAGTTGCCCGCCTGGAGCAGCGTCTCCGCCAGCTCCTGCATCACCCGGCGCGTCTTGAGCAGCATCGCCTCCGGGTCCACCGGAACGACGGTGCCCAGCAGCTCCAGGGCGCGGTTGTAGTGGTAGAGCGCGTCGTCGTTGGCGTACTGCGCCCGCGCGCTGCGGGCCGCCATCAGCGTGTACTCCAGGCCCTTGTCCTCCACGTTGCCCGCGAGGAAGTGGAAGGCCAGCAGACCCGCGGAGCCGACCAGGTTGTCGCTGGCGCGGGCCTCCAGGTAGCGCGCGAGCCGGCGGTGCAGGTCCTCGCGCGCCGACACCAGCAGCGTGTTGTAGGCCACGTCGCGGATGACGATGTGCTTGAAGAGGCAGGTGTACGGCTCCTCCGTCTCCAGCAGGATGAGGCCCAGGCGCTGGAGCGTGTCCATGGCCTCGCGCAGCACGCCGTGGCCCAGGGTGGGCACCAGCGCCGCCACCGCGTCCAGCGTGAAGATGCGCCCGATGACGGACGCCACCTTCACCACCAGCTTCTCCGTCTCGCTGAGCAGGTCGATGCGCGACAGCACCACGTCCTGGATGGAGTCCGGCAGGATGAGGTCCTGCAGGCCGCGCTTCAACTCCATCCGTGTGGAGCCGGGCTCCGCCAGCCCCAGGTAGCCCTGCTCCGCCAGGCCCTCCACGATGGATTCGATGAAGAACGGGTTGCCCTGCACCTTCGCGAGCAGCCGGTCCTCCAGCGCGACGTCCGGCGGCGACAGGCGCAGGTGCACGCGCAACAGCGCGCGCGTGTCCTCGTCGTCCAGGCTCGTCAGGTCCAGCGGGACGAACTCCGGCAGGTCGCGCATCCCCCGGAGCTGGTCGCCCGGGCGCATCGTCGCCAGCACCATGATGCGGTGCGAGCCCACGCGCACCGCCAGGTACTGGAGCAGGTCCAACGAGATGTAGTCCGCCCAGTGCAGGTCCTCGAAGAAGAGCAGCAGCGGCTGCGCGCGGCTGAGCTTCTCCAGCAGCTGGAAGACGAGCTGAAACACCTTCTGCTGCTTGCGCCGAGCGTCCATCCCCGCCGTGGCGGACGTCTCCTCCAGCG
>SECN01000064.1 GCA_004173515.1 Myxococcaceae bacterium
CCTCCAGCCTCTTTCCCTTGCGCCCGCGCCGCAGCACCACGGCGGTGGCGTCCAGGTGCGCCAGCGTCATGGGCCTCGAGGTGCCTCCCACCCGCCCCCAGTCATGCACCGCCGACAGCGCCAGCGTGTAGCGTCCGGGGACAGGGGGCCGGCCGAAGAGGACGTGCTGAACGTCCAAGGCCAATTCCGCCCCCATCAGGCGAGCGCTCAGCACGTCCGAAACGAAGGCCTCCGCGTACACCGGCCCCAGCGTTCCCGTCGCGATGACGCCGGCCGGGTGGGAGTCGGGGTTGACGCGGTTGCCGTAGCGCCGCACCAGGTGGCCGGACAAGAGGGAGTAGCCCTCCATCATCCCCAACCACACCGAGTTGGGCGTGTCCCCGCCCACCATGAAAAGGCGCACCACCTGCCCCCAGTCGGACAGCGTGTCCCAGTCCTCCTTCCTCACGAGGCCCGCGCCCTCCCCTCCGCCCCACAGCCGCAGCCGTACCGGCGCCCCGAGAATGAGGCGCAACGACTCCCCCTTCCCCAAGGCCACCATGGGCTCCAACTGCATGAAGCCTTCTTCGGTGCCCTCGCCCCTCCGAGGCAGCAACGTCAACGTCGCCGCATCAATGCGCAGCAGGTTCGTCATCGGGGGTGTCGAGTCGGACGTGGCGTGCGCAGAAGCCTCCTCCTCGGGCTGCGCCACTCCCTCTTCTTCCTCCCCGGAAGACTTGTCCGAGATGGCCTCCTCCAGCCTGCGCACGGTGGCGTCGAAGTCCTCCGGCGTGGCGGCCTCTTGCGCCCCTCCCGCCCCAGGTACCAGCAGCAGCAAGACGACGGCCCAACTCCAATGCATGCCCATCGACGCCTCCGTGGCAGGCCCCAGCAGGGGCGCTCAGGACAGAGGTTCCCTGTTCGGTCCGACAAGGCGGAGGACCGGGTGGGTCATCGCACTGAAAGAGTCACGGGCGACCCGGCCCGTTGGGGTATAGACAATTGTGGCAAGTCACACTGCGGCACCAGGACGGACCAACTCCGCGCACGGCGCCAACCGCGCGAATCGGAATGACCGTGGCGGAGTTCCCCAGCGTCCGTAAGGCATGCTGCACGACGAAGCGCAGACCGCTACTCGCGCACGACGACTGCCAGCGGGTGCCTTATATGGTGCAGGAGGCCCCTGCGCAGCTCGCGAGCCCAATGCCTACATCAAGGAGCAGTGATTGAAGGTGGTGCAAGAGCGTCGCGATCAGGGCGCCCGCAGCCATCAGTGAGGCGCCGCATTCACCCGCGCACACTCCAGCTCATGGGAAGGTGACGTTGCCTAGCGTGACGGTGCGGCGCATATCTGCATCCCAGAGCTTGAGCGTGAAGACCCCCTGCGAAGACTCCGATGCGGACTCGGCCTCCACCACCACTCGCTGAAGAGCCGGGCCCGGGGCGACGGGGCCCGACTGCCACACTCGAAGCACCTTCAACTCCTCGTTGGCCTTGCCCCTGAACGACGCCCCCACTGCAGTCCACGGTTGAGCATCCCCTGCATATTTGAGGGAGACCTCAACAGCCACCCTGCGGGCCGTGCGGTATGCAAAGACAAAACTCTTGGCTGCTGCCCCTCCTGGGGCCTGGGTTACAGCCTTTGTCACTTCGCGGAAGTCAACGCCTCGCTTGCCGAGGACTTCCGTCGATATGAGTCCCGTCAGCCCATCAGGAGCACTTCGCTCCGCGCGCAGGCGCTCATTCTCCTCTCGGCATTGCTCAGCCTCGATACGCGCCTGGCGGACTTCCTCCTGGTATGTCTCGACGCTCCTCTTGCGCCGATAGACCTCGACCTGAGCCTCCGACCGTGCGGGGTGCGCGACCAGGACAAACGTCGCAGTCGCCGGGGCCGCTCCGTCCAGAAACCGCACCGTCAACTTGAGCCGCTCTCCAGCCGAGATTTTCTCGGACGGGACCAGGCGCAAGGTGGTGAGCCCAGCGTCCACCACCGCGAAACGCTCGCGTCCCTCGATCGTCAGCCCTTCTCGACTCACCTCCGAATCGAAGATGAACACCGTCGAGAGCCCTGGGCTCACCGCGACTTCAGCCGCTGGCTGAGCATCATCCGAGACCAGCTCGATTCGGCGAACGATCAGCCCCGCTGTAGCCGGGGGCGACTGCGCCAGAGCTGTCCCCTCGCCTGCGAGGAGTAGGAAAAGCAGAACGGCCGACACGGAATGATGCACTCGACATTTCTCCTGGACCAAGCCAGCAGCGACGCCCTTGGCGGATCATGAGCGTCTGCCAAACGGCGGCAGGTCATTCAAACTCACTCACTGCCTTGACCCGAACGGCAGAGTACACGCGTGCCTTACCGGTATCCCCTCCGCCGCCCTCTATCTCCAGTCCGCGGTTTCGAGTGCCGTCCTGCACCTCCAGGCACACGGGGAAACTTCCCTTGCTCGTGCGGGCCCGAGTCAGTCGGACATAGACGCGGTCGGCAATAATGAGTCGCCCAGACAGCGTGGCGTAGTCCGAGCCCAAGATGATCTGTGCAGTGCCGTCCCTCACCGTTACGTATTTTTCTTCCCCCCTGACGAAGCTCCCGATCAGGTCGTCCCCAATCTCCATGCTGAGCATCTTCATGCCCTTGGTGGCGCCTGCTGGGCATGGTTCAGGATCCGGAGCGGGGCGCACCTGTGGGCCCGAGCAGGCCAGCGCACCGCAGAGGGCCGTCGTCGCCAAGGCACTGCTGACGCTCCTCGTGGCCTTTTTGGCAGGCTCCAGCGGGGAGGGCGGGGAGTCACTCTTCGTCGTCGTCACGGTGGCAGTCACCTCGGGAAGCGTCGCAGGAGGCGCGACGGCCGCAGGTGTTGCCTCCGGCCCGGTGGGAGCTGCGGCTCGGGCAGCTTGAGGTTTCTTTGTATATGTCGCTACTTCTTGGCCGGGACCGGAGGAGGGCCGGGTCACAAGTGGCGGGGGCGCCTGTTGCGAGAGAAGAGCCCCTGCGACCAGCGCGCCGGCCAGCAGCCCCGCCCCCAGCACGCGCCCCATCATCAGTCGCGAGAAGAACGAGCGCCGCCCCACCTCGACGATGGTCGCCACAGGCGCCGCTTGCCCGGATTCCGCCGCCATCCCCTCCTCTAGCGCCAAGCCCGGCAGCTGCGCCTCCTCGGGCCGCGCAGCAGCCACCGGAGAGGCCGGGGGCAGCAGATCTGCGGGCGGGCCCGCTCCCGGCAGCTCCGGCCCGGGCGCCTTGCCACGGCGCATCTGGCGCAGGGGCCGCTTCGCCCACCGAGCCAGCGCGCCCGCCTCGCCCTCGGTGGTGGCCGAGTTCGGGCCATACGTATCGAACAAGGGCGTGTCCCACGCCTCCCCTTCCGCCCCGGACAGGAGTTCCTCCAGGGCCGCACAGGCAGCGCTCGCTTCGGGACGGGCAGCAGGGTCCTTCTCCAGCAGCCGCATGCACAACATGCTCAGCCGTTCCGGGACGAAGCGGCTGGCGAGGTGAGGGGGTACAGGCGACTTGCGAATGACACTCTGGACGTACTCCGGGTCCGTCGCCGCGTCGAAGGGCAGCCTCGCCGTGAGGAGGCGGTAGAGGACAGTGCCCAGGGCCCACATGTCGTCCGAGGGGACGGACACGTAGCGGGCGCCTCTGTGCCCCGCGTGCTGCTCCACGAAGAGCCAAGCTTCGGGGGGCCGGTACTCCATCGTCCCGGGCGGCAGCATGGACTGGGTGACACCGGGAGGTGCGCCCTCGTAGTCCCCTATGCCGTAGTCCACCAGCACCGCCAGGCCGTCCGCGTCGCGGACCATGACGTTGGCGTCCTTCACGTCTCGGTGCACCACTCCCGCCGCGTGAGAGGCCGCCAGCGCCCGCGCCACGTCGAGCGCCACCTTCGCAATCTGCCGGGCCGAGGGGTTCTCCTCCTTCACCCACGCGCTCAGCTTCCGCCCCTCCACGTACTCCATCGCGATGAGGGCGAAGTCGCGCTCCCCGGCCTGCCAGTAGGAGAAGCCGCGAATCCCCACCACGTTGGGGTGCTTCAAGCGCAAGAGGATGGTGACTTCCTTCTCCACCCGCCCCTGCCGCTCCACGAGCTTCAGCGCGTAGGGCTGCCCCTCCTGCGTCGCGAGGTACACGGTGCCGAAGCCACCCTGGTCCAGGTGCCTCACCACCGTGTAGCCCTTCACCACGTCCCCGGGGGACAGCAAGGCCCGGGGGCCGCTGTCCCTCATGGCGACGTCTTCCTGGCGACTCTGTAGGACAGCAGGACTGCGGCCACGCGCATGCGGTTCCCTCCCCGCGCCGGGCCACGCTACCAGAAGCCCAGGGAAATCGCGCGAAGTCTTCCCCCACCTCCAACCACTATCCCCAAGTAGCTCCAAGCCATTCGACTAGGTGAAGTCAATTAGACTATCAGGTACAGTTCCTTGGGAATGTATATTCACCCTGACATCCGCACTCTCGCCCTTCCGAAGGAGCCCTCCCGCCCCTTGTCCGCCATTATCGGCGACACCGCGCGCGCAGCCCGTCTTCGCGCCAACCTGACACAGGTGGACGTGGCCCATCTCATCGACATCTCTCCCGTCGTCTACAGCCGACTCGAGCGGGGGCGAATGCTCCCCAGCGTCCAGACGCTGTACCGTCTGTGCCCCGCCCTCCGCACCACTCCCAACGAGTTATTGGGCTATACCGCCTCGCTGCCACCCGACGTCGTCGCTGCCGCCAAGGAGGCCCTGCTCCGCCGTGTGCACGAGTTGGACGCGCACCAGGCGCTCGCCCTCATCCAACTTCTGCGGGACGTGCGCTGATGGAATGGTGTTCCCATGACAACTGGCAATTCGGGTATACTTCTTTGTACCTATGAACGAACAGCTTGCAACGCACCTGGGTGCCATCGCCCGCCTCGCCCGGGAGCAGATGAGCCTGACGCAGGTCCAAGTCGCGGAGCGGGTGGGGATGGCCCCTGCCGTCTACAGCAGAGTTGAACGCGGGCACATGGTTCCCAGCGTCGAGACGCTGAAGAAGTTGTGCATCGAGTTGATGGTCTCTCCGGAAGACATGATGGGCCTCACCGAGTCGCCCAGCAGCGGGAGTCCAACTCGGCCCGACGACGACGTCACCTTGCGCCGGCTCCTCTTCCTCGCGCGGAAGCTCGATGCGGCGAAGTTGGATGCCCTCGTCCGCATCACCACCGAGTTGGCCCGCTGAAGCAGCTTCCTGGGAGGAGGGGCGCCGCAAAACGGCCCGCACCACCTTCTCCCCCAGTGCCAAGCGACTTGCGGCCAGCGCTCTGGCGACTCCAAGCAGGGAGCAGGCCTGGCGGGCAGAGCCCCATACCTCGGAGCCCTGCACTGGAGCACGCGCGTCCCCCAGCATGAGCGGTCCCCGGCATGACGAAGCGCCTCCCCATCCGAAGGAGGAGGCACCCCACTACGCCCCGCCGCACTCCCGCAGCTCCTCGTTCACCTCGGCGAGTAGCTTCTCCAGACGCTTCTGCTGCAACCGCAGGCGGGAAACGTCGTCCAGCCCCGCCTCCTCGTCGACACGGCGCGTCTGCGGAGGGTCGGCCTCCACGTCGTCACGCACCTCCACCGTAAGGACGTCGCCCGCGCGGATGGGTACGTCACACCACGTCAGGTTCTCGCCGTACTGCCTGCCCACGGAGCCTCCCACGTGGAGTTCCAACTCCGGGTTGGCGTTGGACTCGTCGTCGGGGCGGCGCACCCACGTCAGAATGGTGGAGAGGACTCCGAAGTCCGGCACCCCCGCGGTGGCGAGGTGCCGGCCATTGCAGGCCACACGAGAGCAGAGCATCTGCGGCCTACTCCTTCTTCGGGAGACCTAACTCGTGCTTCTCCAGCCCAACCGGGTAGAGGCCGGCCTCGCCGAACTCCACCTCGTCACGCAGCACTCCGCCCTCGGACACGACACGGGCTGTCTCCTTGGCTGCTTCCGCGCGCCCGTAGGGCTCGCGGAGCTGGGCGTGGGCGGCACCACGCAGCGCATCCCGCAGGTCCGCCGCCGTCGCGAAGCGCTCCTCGGGATTGAGGCGCAGCGCGGTGTGCAGCACCGCCTTGAGGTCCTCATTGACGTGGGCCACCGCCTTCTCGACAACATCCGGTCCGAAGGACTCCATGAGAGCCTGCATCTGCCCCAAGGGCAGAGAGGGCTGCATCTCCGTCTGGAACCGGATCTCCTTCGCCGCCACCACCGGGGCGTCGTGCACCTCGAAGAGGTGTTTGTTCGTCAAGGCCTCCACCAGCAACACCCCCAGGCTGAAGACATCGGAGCGCGGCGTCAGCCCTTCCTTGCGCAGGTATTCGGGGCTGGCATAGGCAACGTCGCCTCGGAGCAGATTCTCCGGCGACTCCTCCCGCCCCACCAGCAGCGAGTACGCCGCTCCGAAGTCCAGCACCTTCACCTCTCCATGCTGCCCCAGCGCAATGTGACGAGGGCTCACGTCGCGGTGGACAATGCCCAGGGGCACTCCCTTCTCCGACGTCAGCGTGTGCGCATGGTGCAGTGCGTCCGCCACCTCCGCGCCCACGTACAAGCAGAAGCCCTCCGAGAGGGGCTGCCCTCTCACCAACGCCGCGCATACCAGCGTCTCCAGCGACGGCCCACCCACGTCCTCCATGATGACGTAGGGGGCGTCCTCCTCCTCATCCACCTGCATGTGGAAGACTTGAGCGATGTTGGGGTGGTTGAGGCGAAAGGCCAACTGCACCTCTTCAATCATCCGCTTGCGCTGCATGTACGTGGATGGGCTGGCGATCCTACGGACCAGACAGGGGCCGGATAGCGCGCCATCCGCCACGCGCCGCTCCGCCCTCAGCAGCCGCTCGCCACTCGGCCGCACCTCCAGTTCCCGCACCGCTTCGTAACGCACGCCCTCCACCTCGAAGAGGAAGTGCGCCCCGCTGGGTGCAGACAGGGTGGGGACTCTGCGCGGAAAATCCTCCGTCGTCACATCGTCTTCCGAACGCTTCGACATGGCTGTGAATCCTCCTGAGTGAAGGGGTGCGGCCCCAGGGGCAACGAGGCTCGCCGCCACCGGGCACCCTTCCGGGAACGCCAAGGTATAGTTGACTTGACCGTCGAATTAACATGACCTTGATTACCTGTGAAGCTCTCTGACACCCGCAGCGGACAGGCCGCAGCCCCATGAGCGCCTATCCCTCCCCTGGGTGCAAGAGGCCCCAGCTCTGGCTTCGCACGCAGGCTTGGACTGCTCGCAAAGGGAAATGACTCGTGAGTGAAACCGTTGACTGGGGCCCGATCCGCGAATTGGCACGTCGTGTCTCCACCACAGGAGCGCGCCTGGCCCTCACAACTGAGGCGAAGGCACTGCTGAGGCGCACGGCCTCCGAGGTGGGCATCAGCGACAGTGAAGCCGAGAGCGCGCTCGCCACGGAGGAGGGAGCGTTGGGCCTCTTACGTGAGGAGTCTCAGCGCATCCGAGAAGGCTCCCACAGGCTCATGGATGCGTTGCACCGGATGTACCAGTACAAAGACAAGGGGGACTTCGGCCGCGCCCGCCAGGAGATGCGGGACGTGCTCAAGGTGGAAGTCGTGCCCCACTACCGCGCCCTCGCCGAGGGGCAGCTCGAAGACATGGCCGACGCGCCGTAACGATGAGCGCGGCTCGCTTTGCAACCCTCGAGCGACTGGCCGCAGGAGCGCCCTCCGGAGAGGGCGCTTCGCGGCCCAGACTCAGGCGGGCGTCACCTTGTCGAAGGGACGCACCACCTTCTTGTTATCGGAGACGCGCTCCACCGTCACCGTCTTCGCCTTCGCGTCGACGGCCGTCACCTTCGCCGAGAAGGTGCCCCGCCCCTGCTTGTAGCGCACCTCCTGCCCCTCCGCGTATGTGACAGACGTCGCGGGGCTGGGACTGGAGCTGGGCGTGGCGACCGCCGCTGTACGTCCCGCCGCACGCGGGCTCCCTCGGCGATTCTGGGGCGCGGCCTTCGTCCTCGTGGGCTTAGGCGCGGCCTCCGGCTTCGGCTTCACCCACTTCCGCACGGGCACCGAGGACGGGCGCTTCGGCGCGGGCCCGGTGGGGGGCGCGGGCGGGCGCTTCGACGCGGGAGGAGGCACAGGGGTGCGCTTCGGCGCGGACGACGCGGGATTCGAGCCAGGCTCAATGCCCAGGAACTGAGCAATCTTCTCCAGCAGATCCAACTGCCGGGCCATCGCCTTCCCCACCTCTTCTGCCACCGCAGCCTGAATGGTGCTCTTCATGTCGTTCTGCATGTGCTCTCGCTCTCTTTCCTCGCGGGGCATCCAGCCCGCGCACGCTCAACGCGGACAACAATTCAGCCTCTTGCACTCACGCTACACCAAGGAGTCCGGGTATTCGGACTCCCGTCTCAGAATGAAGCCTTCACCTCGCGCCAGCGCTCGCGCTGCACCTCCCACGTCCCCGCGTGTGCAACGGCCCGGAGGACTCGCTCGCTGAGGGGCTCCTCCCCATCCACGGCCTCGAGGAACAGCACCTCCTCCTGGATGTCGGGCGCCAGCAACCGCAAGTCCAACAGGTGCGTCACACGCGCCCGGGTAAAGCCCAGTTGACTCGCGACGTCCGCCGCGCTCGCCATGAGCCCCCTCTCAATGGCGGACTCCACATGGTGCGCCAGGGCCAGCATTCCCGCGGCGTGTGCCGGCCGGCGCGCCACCTCTCGCGGCGACGGCGGCGCCCCCTCTCGGAAGCGCACCTTCGAGCGACGCACGCGGTGGAAGTGCGCGCTGACGAGGCCGGCCTCCGCCGGCTGGGATTCGGGGCTTGCGCTCACGCTGCTGCCTCCTCGCGCCCGGGCGCTGCGGCCTCAACGGCATGGGACAGGTAAACGTCGACCTGGCCCGTCGCCTCGTTCACCACCACCCGGCCAACGAGGGCTCGTAGCAGGCGCCCCCGGTTCATGGCGGTGAGGGCGTCCCACACCGCGTCGAAGTCCGCCAGGGCCTGGGCCACCCACGCAACCTCCAACCGCTCCCCCTGCGTGGCGTCCAGGGCGCGCTCCACCGCCGCCAGTCGCTTCCTCATGCCGGCGACCTCCTCCTCTGTGGCCGTCAGCTTCTCCTCGACAATGCGCCGGGCGGGGCCCTCCAGTTTGGCGAGGGAGTCCACCCACTTCCTCGACTCCCCGGCGCGCTTGGCCAAATCCCTCGGCAACTGCGAGCGCTCGACACGCAGGGCCTTGTGCTTCTCCTCCAGCCGCCCGGTGAGCCGGGCGTGTACCTGCGCCGCGAAGCCCTCGCCGACGGAGACTTCCCGCAGCCGCGCGACGACGAAGTCCTCCATGGCGGCTGCCGGAATGGGAGCAGCCCGGCACCCCTCCTTCCCCTGCTTGTCCCGCGTGGTGCAGCGGTAGTAGCGGTACTCGCGCGTGCCCTTGCGCGTCGAGCCGGGCGTCATCGCCTCGCAGCACAGGCCGCAGCGCAACAGGCCTCGCAGCACGTAGTCGGGGTTGCGCCCGTGGTACTGGAGGCCGGGGCCCTCCAGCATGTCCTGCACCCGGTGGAAGGTGGCCCCGTCTACAATCGCCGGGTGCTCACCCGGGTGCGTCTCGTCTCCGTAGGGCACGAAGCCCGCGTACAAGGGACTCCTCAAGAGGCGCAGCACATCCTGCGTCGTCCAAGCCCGAGCCGCGCGCGTGGCACCGCTCCGGGCCTCGTACCGCTTCGTCTTGCGCCCCGTCTCATTGAGGAGGCGCGCCACCGTCGAGGCCTGCTGGTGCTGGAGGTACAGCTCGAAGGCCTCTCCCACCACCACCGCCTCGTACTCATTCACCACGAGGCGCTTGTCCTTCACGTCGTAGCCGAGCGGCGCGCGTCCCCCCGTCCACAGCCCCTTGCGGCGCGCAGCGGCCACCTTGTCCCGCGTGCGCTCCGAAATCATCTCCCGCTCGAACTCGGCGAAGGACATCAGCATGTTCAGCGTCAACCGCCCCATCGCATCGGCGGTGGAGAAGTTCTGCGTCACCGAGACGAAGGACGCGCCCGCCGTGTTGAGGCGCTCCATGACTTTCGCGAAGTCGAGGAGGCTGCGGGAGAGGCGGTCCACCTTGTACACCACCACCACGTCCACCCGGCCAGCGTCCACGTCCTGCATCAGCCGCTGGAAGGCGGGCCGCTCCATGTTGGCGCCGGTGAAGCCGCCGTCGTCGTAGCTCTCATCCACCAATGCCCAGCCGGGCTGGCGCTGCACGTAGGAGACACAAGACTCGCGCTGGGCGTCCAGCGAGTTGAACTCCATCTCCAGGCCCGCCGCCGTGGACTTGCGCGTGTACACGGCGCAGCGCTTCGCGTCCGAGGGCGCTGGCTTGCTCTTCCTCATTCCCCCTCCGAATTCTCGGGCGTCGCCGACCGCGTGGGCTCGGCACTCGAGGCTGGCGGTTGCCCAGCAAGGCGCTCCGCCGCAGCCACCAGTCGCTCCATGTTGTCGTTGAGGCGCTTCAACTCACGGACGAGCGCCGGCATCGTCCCCTCGTAGAAGCGCTGCCCCATGTGCGTCTGGAAGAAGGAGGGGCCGCTCATCGCGTCACCGCCTTCTGCTTCGAGCCGCCGTCCTTGAGGCCGAAGAAGCTGTAGCCATTCCAGGCCGTGCCCGTAATCAGCTTGGCCACGAAGGAGAGGCTGCGGTGGAGTTGGCCTTCGTATTCAATCCCGCCCTCGCGCACCGTCACCCGGTGCTGTGCCCCCTTGAACACGCGCGTCAGCACAGTGCCCGGCGGCGGCAGGCGCGCGTCGCGCCCGTCGGCAGCGGCTGCGCCCCCATCCGCAGCGGCTGCGCGCCCGTCGGCAGCGGCTGGAGGAGGCGGCGCGGAGGGTTTCATTTTCTCCACCTGCCGCATCCTCCAGCGCTCGGGCAGCTTGTCGCCCAACTCCGAGATGCGTGCGACGGCGCGCGAGGAGAGTCCCCCTTCGGCCAGCTCCTGAATCCGGAAGGCCAGGCGCTTCTTCAGGTAGTCCCGGTTGCGGCTGCGCGTGGGCTCGCCGTACACCTCCAGGTACTTCTCCGCCAAATCCGGCACTGACATGCTGGCCAGCGCGGCCAGTTGCTGTGGCACGTCCGCCAACTGCGTGCGCGCGGCACGTGCAGTCCCTCTCTTCGCCATGGTGGTTTCTCCTTCGTCCAGGGCAGCAGGCCCTCGGGCGAAAACCATGGACGCTCTGTCCCCAGAAGAAGACAAGTCGAGAGTCCGCGGCTCAGCCATGCGCGCTCTCCTCCGCGCTCCACGCGGGCGCCTGTCGTTGCGGCTGCGCATGTCGACGCAGCCACAACTCCCAGAGGGCCTCGGTGAGGACGTCCACCGCGTCATCCTGGCGATGGAGCTGGTGGTGAGAAGCGTCGGACTCATCTGCCGGAGGCCCGGGCTTCCCGTCCACCCCCGTCACGAGGCCACCTCCTCGGGACTGCCTTCGTCGTGGCCACGCCAACGCCAGCCGCGGCCTGCGTCGTCAGCGTGCGGGAAGTCCTCCGCGGAGATGAAGGCGGCCTTGGAGACATCAATCACGAGGGCACACCGACGCACGGCCTTGCCGGCAAAGCAGACGCGCTCACTGGGCGAGAGGACATACTCTCCGGCGCGATGATTCTCATGGATGAGTCGCCGCAGCGCCTTCGTGTCCACCAACTCCCCTCGATAGTCGATGCGCTTGCAGTGCGCGCGGTATGCGTCGTAGGCGGATTCCAAGTGGAGGCACAGGCGCCCCTCGTCGAAGGCGTAGTGGACGCGGTGTTTCAGCTCCCCCTGAATCGCCATGACACTCAGCATTTGGAGGAAGGCATCCAGCGCGTTGCGGACACCCGTCTCTTCCTCGAGGACGTCCTTCAGCACGGCGTCCACGGCCTCACGAGCGCCCAAGTCGGCGGGCAACGGGTAGCCACACTCCTGGGCAAACTGCTCGAAGAGGTGAATGCCCAGCAACATGGCCGTCACGTTGTCGGCGACGCGCGGAGGCACCTGTCGCCCCTTCACGAAGGAGTCCGCGACGGCACGGGCCAGGCTGTAGTCCTTGTCGAAGTCACGCCCCAGGCAGAATTGAATGTAGCGAGGGGCGAAGAGGGCAAGGTTGACGGAAGTCAGCTTGCGAAAGACAGCCCGGTACTCACGGCGCTGCACCGTCGCCTTGTCCGGGCTGACGGGGAGAATGCGCTCAACGAGTGCCGCCTCGGTGGGACGTGTCTCGCCGCAGATGCACAGAGGCGCCTGGAGGCGGTAGCTCGTCACAGACAAGTCCGGCCGCCCCCGCTCCTCCGTCTCCCCTCGGTAGAGACGCCGCATGTAGCGGTGCACCAGGTGGAGACGAGGCAGCGGCATATCGCTGGGCTTGTACTCATCCAGCACCACCGGCACGGAGCGCGTGGCGGACAGCAGCTTCACCAGGGCGAACTCCGTCTCCGTCACGCTGTAGGCGTCTGATTTCGGCACGCCGAAGAGGGGCCAGAAGACTTCGGTGCAGGTGCTGGACTTGCCGCTGCCCTGCGTCCCATAAGGGAAGAGAAGAGGGAAGGATCCCACCTTCTCCATGAAGCGCGGCTTCATCGGCGTCGCGAAGAACCACCCCAGCATCGGCAGCACCACTTGGGGCGTGTTGATTTTGAGCAGGCACTCGAAAACCGTGCTGGCCACTTCATGGAAGGCGTCGTCGTCCGCGGCCTCGTAGCGGACGCGCGACTCAAGCGATGCCCCATTGGGCAGGTACGCCACGGGGGAGGCCGAGAGGAAACCCTCCCGCCCAATGGTGCACCCAGGCGCCACCCAGACATGGTGTGCCCCCCGCTTGAAGTCTCCCAGTACGCTGGTGCCCGGCAGCCGCGGCACCGCGCGCCTTGCCACCGCGCGCAGCAGGCCCTGCACGTTGTTGTCGCTGCCCGTCCACTGCGTGTGGACGGAGGGCAGGTGGTGCAACAGCTCCTTGCGCGAGTTGAAGGCCCTCCTCGGCAGCCGGGCTCCTTCCATGCTGGTGCCCTTGTCCGTGCGGATGTCTCCGAGGAACACCTCCCCCTCCTCGGTTTCGACAACGGCCCTGGGCGTGAAGGTGAAGGAGGAAATCGCCTTCGCTTCTCCGCGCTGCGTCACCGTGTAGTAGCAGTACGCGTCCTCGAACACCTCGCCGTCGATGGTGTCGTCGCCGCTGCTGCTCTTCCCTCCGCCCTTGGTGTCCGCGCCTTCACCTGCGGCCTGGGTGCGCACGGCGCGAGCCATGGACAGCCGAAGCTTCTGCGCGGGCTGGCCCGTGCGCACCTCCAGTAGCGCCAGGTACTTCTCCTGCGCGGACGGCGGACGGTGAGCAATCGCCTCGAGAATGGGCTTGAGGCGGTACTCCACGTCCTGGGCCGGCACGGAGGCCAACGCCTCCACGGCCTTCTCGATGTCGAAGACGACGTCGTAGAGCTCGCAGCGCACGTCGGGCTCGCGGTTCACGCGGCAGTAGCCCAAGCCCTGGAGGGAGTGGCAGGGCGGCGCCACGGCGCCGTCCTCGCGGGCGGTGGCCATCACCTTCTCGTAAGCCTTGGAGATGTACGCCTTGCCGTCTCTCCCCTTCAGCTTTCCGAGGCCCCGGCGGTCGTACTCGAGGACAAGCTCGGTGATTTCTTCGAGGCCGAGCTGCTTGTGCGCGAAGAAGCGCACCATGTTGAAGATGGCGACGCTCCGGTCCTCCGCGCCTTCCTGCCACAGGCGCTGCACCGGGCCGCACATCTCCACCGGCTGCGCCCAGTCGTACTCCCCAGTCTCCGTCCGGCGGGCCTTCACCGTCCCCTGCGGCACAGAGGACGAGGGCGCCAGCGGCAGCGCCACCTGGGCTGGACGCGGCAGGCTCGCCACCTGCCGCTGCACCGGCGCGCTCAGCAGGCGCTCCAGGAGTCCTGCGTCTTCCACGCGCTCGAAGCCGGCGAGCGCCCGAGCTGCTCGGTGAGGCCGCTCCACCGTTCCCTCGCCCTTCCGACTGACGGTGCCCACCACCTTGATGATGCGGGCCACGTCGTGGATGGAGTCCACGCGCACGCGCTCGGAGGCGAAGCGGGCACGGAACTCGGCCTCGAAGGCCTTCAGGCCCGCCTGCACGCGCTCGTGGCTCTCGCCCTCCAGGGACCGCGGCGGCAGGGCGAACCAGAGCTGCGCCCCGTTGCCGCTCATCATCAGCCGCGGACGGACGAGGCCCTGTGCTTCACACCAGGCCGCGGCGGCTTCCGCCACCTGGAGCGTCAGCGAGAGCTCGTCCTCGGTGCTGGCCGTCTCCTTGGGGCGCACGGGGTCCAGGTCCACCACCGTGGCCGTTACCACTTCGATGTCCTTGTTACCGGCGCCACTGCGCAGGGGACGAAGGACGTTGGGGGCAAGTTCCAGAAAGCGCCGAGGCCGCGGCTGAATGCCCACGTACACGTTGCCGTCGGCATTGGCCGCCGCGCAGGCCGCGACGAAGGCCTCCTCATCGTCGAAGAAGCCCAGGCCGACGATGCCTCCTCCTCCCGGGCGGATGACACGGACTTCGCTGACGCCGTGCTGCGCGTGCGCCAGCCACCGCCAGGTGGTGCGGATGGCGTCGGAGTTGGGAGTGCTTGGAGTGGTATCAGAAGGTGTCGTCATCGAAGGTGCTCCATCTCTGTTGCGGTTCAATGCACGTCGGCGCTGGCAGTCACTCCCAGCACCGTGGCGTACTGCTGGCGACGCTCAGCGTGGTGGCGCCGCAAGAGCGGCACCTTCCCGTCGACGAAGTCGATGAGGACGGCGCTCTTCTTCTCCGGATGGGGGCGCATGAGGCGCCCGAGGCGCTGGACAGTGCGTCCACGCGCGCGGCCGGGGTAGGCCAGGAAGACTCGCGAGAGGCGCGGCAAGTCGAGCCCCTCATCCGCCAGGCTGGTGGCCACCAGCACACGGACACGCCCGGCGCGGGCCTGGTCCAGGAGGGCCTTGCGCGCTTCGCGCGGCACCTCACTCGTCAACGCGGCGGCTGACAGGCCGGCGGCCGAGAGCCGATGTGCCAGCAGTTCGCAGTGGTCCACCCGGCCGGTGAGAACGAGGCACAGGTGGCCTGCCCACGCTTCGCGGGCCACGGCGCCGAGGACGAGGTCATTGCGCGCCTTGTCCTCCGCCAGCGCCTCCAGCATGGGCGCGTAGTCCGCGGCGCGGAAGTAGGGGTAGTCGAAGGCCGTCTCCACGGCGCGCACCTCGGGCACCACCAGCACGCCGCGCGCGACGAGTTCCTCGTGTTTCACCACGGCCAGAGGCGCTCCCAGGTACAGGCGCAAGAGCGGCGTCAGCCCGTCCTCCCGCTCGGGCGTCGCCGTCAGGCCCAGCCGGTAGCGCGCCGGGCAACGGTCCACGATTCGGTGGAAGGCGCTGGCGGCGATGTGGTGGGCCTCGTCGAGGACGAGCATGCCGAAGCCGTGAAGGAAGGCGTCGAGCTTCGCCTCCTCCCACCGGGCCAGGGACTGGACGACGGCCACGGTGACGGGCCGCACCTCTTCCTCGCCCGCGCCCACGAGGCCTGCCTCCATGCCCAGGCGCTCGCGCACGTGCTCTCGCCACTGCTCCGCCAGGTCCAGGGTGTGAACGAGGATGAGTGTCGGCGTGCGGAGCCGAGAGATTGCGCCGACTGCGAGGACGCTCTTCCCTGCCCCGCATGGCAGCACCACCATCCCCTGGGTGGCCTTCACCAGCCGCTCCACGGCTGCGGCCTGGTAGTCGCGCAGGGGCACCACCGGCAGCTTCGCCAGGCGCTTGGGCGGCAGCACCCGCGCGTCCTCGAAGGAGAGCGTCAGGCCAGCCTCGTCCGCGGCCCGGCGCAGCAGGTGAATGGCCCCGCGCGGCAACACCAGTTCCCGCTCCTGCTGGCGGAAGAAGTACAGCGTCTGTGGCTCCGCTCCCGGGCGCTTGCGCAGCCGCACCAGCTTCAAATACGCGGGGTTTGGAAGGGAGAGTGCCCGGCAGAGGGCCTCCCCCATCTTCGGCGGCACGTCGCCCACCGCGAGCCGCAGTCCGGCATCCACGCGCACGCGCAGCGTCCGCCTGGCCGTGGACGCACTCGCGTCGCGCGCAGGCGCGGACGGCGCGGCCCCCACGCTGGAGTCCTGGGTGCGAGAGACAACACGTCCCCCGTCCCCGTGCATTTCGGAGAAGTCTTCCACCATTCTTGTCGTCCTCAGTGAGGGGCGTCGGGGGCTCGCAACGGGCCCCCGACGCGCATGGCTACGGCAACCAACTTCAGCGGGGCACGCTCACGGTCCGAAGGGGTCCACGTCCGCGACGCTCTCCGCGGAGTACTCGGCCACGAGGGAGTCGACGTAGGCGCGCGCCAGCTCGCCCTTCGGCGCCGGCAAGTCACGAATGCGCTGCACGGCAAACTTCTGAAGGAAGCGATCCACGGCCTCGCGCGGCAGTGCCTTCAGGGCCGTGGCGATTCCTTGCGCCAGCTTCACGTCGATGGGCTCGTTCGCCTTCGCGTTGGGAGCGCCCGCGGGCGACGCGCCGCTCGCCGCGCCCTCCGCCTCCGCCGCGTACAGCTTCGGCAGGTCATGTTGCTGCAACGACTGGAAGGCCGCCGTCTCCTCGTGGGTGAGCTGCCGGTCCGGGAGGATGGAGTACGTCGTCTTCGTGTCCTTGGCCGCCCCTCGGCGCTTCACCTCGAAGGCCCACTTCTCCAGGCCGTACTTCGCCCGGAGCTCCATCAGCGTGTTGAAGAAGGTGACGGCCTGCTCCATCACCTTGACCTCGCGCGTCCCATAGACGCCGACGTTGAGAGCCACGCGCAGCGAGGGCTTGTGGCCCTGGGCCTTCAGCTTCTCGTCGAAGGGGACGAACTTGTTGTCGATGAAAACCACCTCGCGCGGGTGCGGCTCCCCGAGGAAGACGACGACGGCGGTGTCCCCGTCATTCGCGAGCTTCAGCCAGGCGCCGCCCTGCTGCTCGTGCTGCTTGGCCATCGCGGCCGTCTGCTCCCACATGTTGTTCGCCATGGTGCTTCACTCCTCCTTCTGGCAGTGCGTGGTGGAGGCGTGGCGCTCGCGCCGGTACACCGAGAACAACTCGGTGCCGTCCACGGTGCAGCCCGCCGGCTCGACGTTGAAGTCCGCCTCGCTGTCGACGACGTGCTCGAGTTCCCAGCGGCGGAAGAGGCCCGGCATGCGGACGTAGTCGTTGGCCCCGGCCCCTTCGCACTCGCAGCAGGGGCACGCGGCGCGCCCCTCCGCTTCCGGCCCTGCGTTGCCCCGGCTCACCACCCGGAGGCGGTGCCCGTCGATGCGAGCGAAGAAGCGCACGTATGTTTCATCGTGCTCGAAGCTGTTTCGCGCGGCTGTCTTCATTCAGTCCTTCCAGGTTGAAGGCAATACAGTGGCGTCGCTGTCCGCGTCGGCGGACAGGGCGTGTCAAAGCAGGCGTGGATTGGGGCGCGACGCGCCCCCGCTACTCCCCCAAAGTCAGGCGGCGCGCGTAGGGGACATACGATTCGCGCAGCCCGTCAGCCGCCCCCTCCCGGTGCCCTCTCGGTTGTTTCAGAATCCACAAACTCTAAAAAGCACCCCCACCCGCCGTTTCGGGACAAGAAATATTTTTCGGGGATTTTATTCTTCATTTTCCGCAGGCGAGCCAGGGCCCGCCGGACGCGCTTGCGCGCCGTTTCGGGCGACAGCCCAAGGCTCGCTGCCACCTCGACAGCGTCCTCTTCGCGAAGGACGAGGGACACCACCAGGTCAGTGTCCTCCCCCGTCAGCGGGAGGAGCCATGCGCGCAGCTCCTCCACCTCGGCGTTGAAGGAGCGGGCTCGCGAGGCGAAGGGAGTGAGCCACGGCACCGAGGGCGCCCTGCCGTCCACGTCTGCCAGCGACTCAAGGCGCGCGCGCTGGCGTTGCTCTACCAGCTCCCTGTGCCATGCTTTGAGGACGTCGCGCTCCGTCCCGCGCACGAGTGTCCCAGCCACGCGATGGACGCCCGACAAATTGACGCGTGCCACGAGGGCCATGAAGGACACGGCCACCGAGGACGCCACCTCCGCGGGCGGTTGCTCCGTTCGCCTGAGACATCGGCGATACACGCTGTCCAAGCCGGGCCACAGGCTCAGCCACAACAAGGCCACGAAGAAGCTGGCAGCGGCCCCCGTCTGAACCATGACGACGAGCCCCGCGAGCAAGCCATCCTTGACGTGAGACTCACCTTCACGCGCGGTGAGAAATGAAACAAGGGCCTCCGGCTGCTCGAAGTCGGCGAGCGCCTCCCAGTTGCGTCGCACCAGGCGATAGGCGCGCTGCGCCTCGGCCGTCCGGAGGGCCACGCCAAGCTCTTGATGGAGAGCATCCCAGCTACGACTCACAGGTGCATGCCGTCCCGGCCCTGCGCTCGGCGCGCGGGAGGTGCCGGGTGAGAGAGGAGACAAGGCCGAGCCACGTTGAGGGAATGGCGCCAGCGCCTCCGAGGTGGCCCCGCCGTCGGTGGGAGCCTCGTGGCTGCGGCGCGTCAGTCGTCGGAAGAGGAGAGCGCTCCACGCGCCCGAGCCCCGAGAGGCCTCGCTAGGGTAACGGACGAGCCCCCTTCCGACTGAGGGCACGACAACGGGAGCGCGGCGTGCCCAGGAGGGCCAAGACGCGGCTTTCACGGCGCAGGCCCAGTCCTATCCGGACGGCGCACCGATTCGGCATCAGGGCCGAGCCGCTCACAACAAAACAGCACATCGTGCTGAAACCGTAATTCACGCAGCTTCCCTTCACAGCCCAAGGACGACACCGCGCCGCGACAGGGCCTCAAGGAATACGTGCGACAGCGTGCATCCTGGGCGTGACGGAAGCGTGACGGCGTGAAGAAAACGCGCGCCCACTCCTCCGATACCGCCAACACCCCCTCCGCACTTCAGGGTGATACTTATTATTCATGTCTCAAGCCCTCCCCAAGTCCCCAATACCCAGACAGCCACGCATTCAATGGCGCTTCCGTCGCATCCGACTTTTCCAGTGGGGATATCCGAGCCGACTGCATTGAAGTCGGCGACACGGCCGCGCGGTTTGCGACTTTCATGCCCGCACGTCGCCACTCGGGGACCGTCCACGCAGCCGGACACGCGCCAAGTGAAACACGTTCTCTCTCCGTATCATCGCCGTCGCGTCACGGGAGCACCTGACCGTTGTCGGGGGCTGCGCCCCTCACGGTGGGAAGCGACAGCCCCCTGACAGGGCGCAGGTGACGAGGAAGGTCTTCGCCCTGCCCCTGGGCAGCTCCCAGCCCGCTTCGACGCACGTGGAGGCCGTTTCCGGCCGTCCAGCGGCCATTCACAGGCATTGGCCCCACCGCATCCAGCCACGCTCTCCAAGCCTCTTCACAACCAGCCACAACACCTTCACCTAAAGTCAAAGATGATGGCAGTCGGTGGCAGCTGGTGGCAGCCCTACCTGCCACTCTTTTCTTCTATAAATTCATTATCTTATCTTAAAGTGGCAGTGGTGGCAGTGTTTCAAAAAGTACCCCTACGTAGCAGGCGCGCGCATATTTGAATGGCACTATTCAATAGGGATTCAGGAGAACACTCTCCCTAGGCGGCATTACCCCAGAAAACACTGCCACCACTGCCACCTCCGCCACTCCAGCGATTTCACTGGGGAATTTCGTGGCAGTCTTTTGAATCACGCCTGCCATCACTGCCACCCTCCAGCTCCGCGTTGGCTTTTGAAGCACGCGAGAAGAAAGGGTGACGATACAGGTGTCCCCGAAATCGCGCCGGAGGCCTTTGCGCTGCCTTATGGCCGCGTGTCGCTCGCCCCGGAAAATCAAAAAAAGAAATCGGGCAAAAAGAAATCCTGTCCCGAAACGGAGGGATGGGGTGCTTTTAGGGTGTATCGGCAAACACGCGCCGCCGACATCCGCGAATGGCCCTTACGCACTACCTCCAGCCCACCGCCGCACAGCATCGTCCGCCAGGCGTGACGTGCGAAGCGTATGTCCGCGGCGAGGGCAAGCACTGCCTGCACTACCGGCCTGGCGGTGGCTGCACCCTGCCCAGCGTGGGCACCTGCACCGAGTGGCTGAAGGTGAATCGGCAGCCCCGTGCTCCTCGTGAAGAGGTCGCGCCCCCTTCCTCCGTTCCTCCAGCGAAGTCCGCCCCGGGCGCTGTGGATCTCTTCGGTCATCCGCTGACCGAGGCTGGCCCGAAGAAGAGCGCCCCAGCCCCCGCCTCCAAGCCCGCGCCACCCGCTCCGTCTCCCGGTGTGAAGGAGCTGGATGCGGAGGTCCTGCGCGGCCTCACCGACGAGGACGTCGCCAGTTTCAAGGCCCTCGGTGCCGAGGTGTGCTTCGCCTCCGAAACCTACGGCGAGGTGTGGCTCGTCCCGGCCTACACCGGCCAGGCCCGGAAGGAGCTCACCCCGGAGCACGCCGCCACCCTGGTGCGCGTCCTGTCTGCCTTCCCGGGCTCGCGCGTCATGTCCTTCGAGAAGCGGCAAGCCTCCGCGGATGAGGTGTCGCCATGAGCGTGGCCCGCGCCCGTGAAACACACGCAGATGGCCGCGCTGCATGTCCCCTTCGACTTGATGTGTCTCTCGAAAAGAGCGTGATGACTGACTCGCGACACGCCACTGCACTGGCCCGGAGGCCCACGTCATGAGCGCCCTGCGAAACGAGCATTTGTCATACAGCCGGCTGAGCCGCTTCGAGGCCTGCCCGCTTTCCTACCGGCTCCACTACCTCGACAAGCACACGTCGGAGCCCGGCATCCCGCTGAGCTTCGGGAAGGCATTGCACGCCGTCCTCGAGCGACTCCTCCAGGATGTCATCGACACCGAGTACGCGGGCCCTCTCTCCGAGGAGCGCACCCTCCAGATCTACCGTGAAGAGTGGGCCACCTCGGGCCTCTCCGGCCTGGACCTCTTCCAGCAGGGCCTCGGCATCCTCCAGGACTTCGTCCGCCAGCAGGGCCGCGTGGACTCCCGCGACATCCTCGCCGTTGAGAAGGAGTTCCGCCTGCCGGTGGGGCCCTTCACCGTCCTGGGCTTCATCGACCGCGTCGACTGGGTGGACGACGAGACGGTCCACGTCATGGACTACAAGTCCAACCACCAGCTCTTCTCGCGCGAGGAGCTGGACTCCAGCCTCCAGCTCAGCCTCTACGCCCTCGCCGCGCGCCGCATGTGGCCCTGGGCGAAGAAGGTGCGCCTCTCCATGTGGATGCTGCGCCACGGCGTGCGGCAGGAGACGACGCGCACCGAGGAGCAGTTGGACGCCGCCCTCGCCTACGTCGAGACGCTGGGCCAGCAGATGGAGAAGGCGGAGTCCTTCCCGGCCCGGCTCAACCCCAACTGCGTGTACTGCGACCACCGGCGCAACTGCCCCGCCTACGCCCAGGCGTTGGAGGGACAGCGTGACGTCGTCTGCGAGGACACGTCCGACTTGGAGTCCGTCGCCCGCGAGCGCCAGGAAGTCGCCCACCTCGCGAAGATTCTCAACGCGCGCAAGGCGGAGCTGGAGGGCGTCCTCCGGGCCCACCTCGCTGAACAGGACGAACTCGTCCTCGCCGGCACGCGCTACCGCATGTTCAACACCACCAGCCTCGACTACCCGCTGGAGCCCACCGTCGCGGTGCTGGCCCGGGCCACCGGCCTCTCCCGTGAGGAGCTGATGCAGAGCCTCGCCAGCGTCGAGAAGAAGGCCCTCGACGCGCTGCTGAAGGACGCGGGCAAGCGCCTGGGCACCGCGCGCGTCGCGCTGCTGAAGGCCGAGCTGGACTCCCTCGCCGCCAAACACCACTCGCCCAGGTTCTGGGCCAAGGAGGTTGCATAGATGCTGTCCGCTCACCCTGCTTCCGACACCACCCCTGCCTCTGCCCTCCCCTCGCTGCTCTTCCCCAGCCTCCCGCCGCATCTGCGGACGCTCTCGTTCATCGATCTGGAGACGACGGGCCTGGATGCCTCCCGTCACGAGGTGCTGGAGGTGGCCATCCTCCGCGTCGACGCCCGCAGCCTCACGGTGCTGGCGGAGTACGAGGCCCGCGTGCGGCCGTCTCGGCTGGCCGACGCCCAGCCCGAAGCCCTGGCCGTGTGCGGCTACTCCGACGAGGAGTGGCGGGACGCCCTGCCCCTGCAGGAAGTCTTGGCCACCGTGACGCCGCTGCTCGCGGGCACCCTCGTGGCCGGCCACAACACCAGCTTCGACTGGGGCTTCCTCGTCGAGGGCTACCGCCGCACCAAGCTGCCCCTGCCCTCCGTCGACTACCACCGCCTCGACACCGCCAGC